>NZ_VCKZ01000339.1 GCF_005889745.1 Actinomadura geliboluensis | reverse complement strand
CCCCCCAGCCTCATGGTCGACAACCCTATGCCGGGGTGCCGGGCGCGCCGCTCCGCCTTCAGGCCGAGCCGGCCGCGCCGCGCTACTCCCGGTGGCGTACGGGCGGGCCGAGCGCGGCGGTGAACATGGCGGTGAGGCGGTCGGTGACCTCGGCCGGGTCGGCGGCGCGCAGGTCGTCCAGGCCGAACAGCCGGCGGACGGGCCCGCCGCCCATGATGATCGTGGACGCGAGCAGCGCGCGGGCGCGGGCGTCCGGGCCGTCCAGCTGGGCGATGATCGGCTGGACGATCCGGTCCTCCAGGTAGTGGAGCAGGGCCTCCTTGACCTCGGGCTGGCCGGCCGACCGGTCCAGGATCCGGGACATGGTGGTGACGGGGCGCTGGTCGATCTGCCGGACGAAGTGCTCGGCGAGCCGGCGCGGCAGCCCGGCCGGGTCGCCCGCGATGACGCCGCGGATCACCGACTCGCCGGCGAGGACCTCCTCGAACAGCGCCGCCTTGGAGCCGAAGTACCGGTTGACGAGGGCGACGTTCGCCTCCGCCCGCGCCGCGATCATGCGGACGGTGACGCCGTCGTAGCCGTGCTCGCCGAACAGGTCGCGGCCCGCCTCCAGGATGCGCCGCCGGGTGGCCTCCCGGTCCCGCTTGGGCCGCCGCCGGCCGGCCGCCCCCGGCCCGCTCGCCGCGGGCGCGTCCGCCTCGGGCGCACTCGTTTCGGGTGCGCTCGCGCGCTCGTCCTCGACCCGCATCCCCATCCCCGGAACTGTCGGTAACGGTCAGTGTTCAGTATCCAACGAGTTGCAAGTAAACAAGCGTCTACCTAAGATACATGCACGGCACAGGTAATTCCGTATCGCATGGGGGCAGGGTGGCTCGAACCAGCGTGGCGTCGCACGGCCCGGCGGCGTCCGAGCCCGCGCGACCGCACTACACGCACCGGCAGATCCTGGAGATCCTCGCCGGCCTGATGATGGCGATGCTGACGTCGATGATCTCGACGTCGGTCGTCGCGACGGCGCTGCCGACGATCGTCGGCGACCTCGGCGGCCAGGACCAGCTGGCCTGGGTCGCCAGCGCGTCGCTGCTGACGATGACCGCCTCGACCCCGCTGTGGGGCAAGCTGTCGGACATCGCCGGGCGCAAGCTGATGTTCCAGACCGCCCTGCTGATCTTCGTGCTGGCCTCGGTGGGCGCCGGGCTGTCGCAGAACATCGGCCAGCTCATCGCCGCCCGCGCGTTCCAGGGCCTCGGCGTCGGCGGCCTGTCCGCGCTCGCCCAGGTCATCCTCGGCGACGTCGTCGAGCCCCGCCAGCGCGGCCGCTACGCCGGCTACATGGGCGCCGTGTTCGGCGTCTCGACGGTCGCCGGCCCGCTGCTCGGCGGGTTCATCGTGGACGCCGACGGCCTCGGCTGGCGCTGGTGCTTCTACGTGTGCGTCCCGCTCGCGGTCGTCGCGTTCCTCGTCATCCAGCGGGTGCTGAAGCTGCCGAAGGTGAAGCGCGACACCCGGGTGGACGTGTTCGGCGCGTTCACCATCACCGGCGCCGCCGCGCTGCTGATGCTCGTCCTGTCGATGGGCGGCACGGAGTTCGCGTGGAACTCCAAGTGGACCTACATCATGCTCGGCGCCGCCGCCGCGCTGGCCGTGCTGGCGGTCGTCGCCGAGCGCATCGCGCACGACCCGATCCTGCCGCCGCGGCTGTTCCGCAACCCGACGTTCGTGCTGACCTCGTTCGTCTCCATCTGCGTCGGCATGGCGATGTTCGGCGCGATGATCTACATGCCGCAGTACCTGCAGATCGTCAAGGGGATGAGCCCCACCGCGTCCGGGCTGATGACGCTGCCGCTCGTCCTCGGCATGCTGATCACCTCGACGGGCTCCGGGCAGATCGTCACCCGGTCCGGCCGCTACAAGCTGTTCCCGGTGATCGGCATGGTGTGCATCGCGGTGGCGATGTACCTGCTGTCGCGGCTGCACACCGACTCGTCCGAGCTGCTCATCGGCGCCGACCTCGCCCTCCTCGGCGTCGGGATGGGCCTGACGCTGCAGATCCTGATCCTGGCCGCGCAGAACGCCGCCGCGCCCGCCGACCTGGCCTCGACCACGTCCGGCGTCTCGTTCTTCCGCAACCTCGGCGGCGCGATGGGCGTGGCCGCGTTCGGCGCCATCCTCACCAACCGGGTGGCGGACGAGATCGCGTCCGGGCTGCGCGCCGCCGGCCTCCCGATGCCGACCGGCGCGTCCGGGGAGCTGGGCTCGCCCGAGGAGATCCAGAAGCTGCCCGAGCCGCTGCACGGGATCATCCAGGACGCGTTCACCAAGGCGATGGAGGCCGTCTTCCTGGTCGGCGTCCCCGTCGCGGTGATCGGCTTCATCGCGGTCCTCGCGCTGAAGGAGCTGCCGCTGCGCGGCTCGGCCGACCGCGGGAAGGCCGCCGCCGCCAAGGAGCCCCCGGCGGGCGCCGTCCCCGGCGAGGACGGCGTCGTCCGGCCCCCGGCCCCGGTGGCGCACACGGGCGCCGTCGGCGCGGTCGGCGCCGGCCGGCACGCGCGCGACAACGGCCACGACCCCGAAGCGCGGCTCGCCACCGCCGCCCCGCCCGCGCCCGCGGCGGCCCCGGCCGCGTCCGACCTCGCGGCGCAGGCGCGGCTCCTCGCGCAGCAGAACGGGCACGGCGGCCACGACGGCGGCGTCCCCGTGCGCGGCGTCGTGCGGACCGGCGACGGCGCGCCCGTCCCGTCCGCCGCGCTGACCCTGATCGGCGTGGACGGGCACCAGCTGGCCCGCGCGGTCACCCAGGAGGACGGCCGGTACGCGCTGCCCACCCCCGGCCCCGGCAGCTACGTGCTGATCGCCGCGACCGGCGAGCACGAGCCGCAGGCCGCGACGCTCGTCGTCGGCGACCGGCCGGTGGACTTCGACCTGCTGCTCGCGGGCAACGGCGGGCTCGCCGGGACGGTCCGCGGCGGCGACGGCGCCCCGCTCGCGAACGCCATGGTCGTCGTGACCGACGTGCGCGGCGACGTCGTCGGCACCGGCCGCACCGACGGCGACGGGCGCTACCTGTTCAAGGACATCACCTCCGGCGCCTACACGCTCGCCGTGTCCGCCGCCGCGCACCGCCCGGTCGCGCTGCCGGTCGAGGTCGTCGGCAACGGGCAGACCCGGCAGGACGTGGAGATGCCGCCCGGCGCCCGGATCCGCGGCACGGTCCGCACCGAGTCCGGCGACCCGGTCGGCGACGCCCGCGTCACGCTCGTGGACGCCGCCGGCAACGTCGTCGCGATGGTGATCACCGGCCCGGACGGCGAGTACGCGTTCACCGACCTGACCGGCGGCCAGTACACCGTGATCGCGTCCGGCTATCCTCCGGTCGCGACCGGTCTGTCGCTTTCGGGCAGTGGGCTCGACGAGCACGACCTCGAGCTCGGCTACCCCGACGAATGACCGACTCGATCCCGGGCCGCCCGGCGGCGGCCCGGCCGACACGAAGCTGGAGTGCGGGCCGTTGAAGGACGCTGAGCGGGGTCTGCGCGGAACCGTGCGGACGAAGGACGGCTGGGCGGTGCGGCACGCCGTCGTCACGGTGACCGACCTGGCCGGGAACCAGGTCGCGCGGGAGCGGACCGGGGAGGACGGCGTGCTCGCCGCCGGTCCGCTGCCCGCCGGCACCTACACGGTGATCGTGACGGCGATGGGCTTCCAGCCGGCCGCCGCGACGCTGATCGTGTCGACGTCCGGCACGGCCGACATCGGGAAGGTGGTGCTCGGCCGCGCCGGCGGCACCGCGCTGCCGCCGCCCGGCACCTGGACGATCGACCCGGCGCACTCGGCGGTCGGCGCGGTCGCGCAGCACCTCGGCCTGTCCAGCGTCCGCGGCCGGTTCGCCGCGTTCGAGGGGCGGATCGAGGTCGCCGAGCCGGTCGAGGCGTCGCGGGTGACGGCGCGGATCGAGGCCGCGTCCATCGACACGGGCAACAAAATGCGCGACGACCACCTGCGCTCCGCCGACTTCCTGAGCGCCGACGCCAACCCGTACATCAGCTACGAGGGCGACGGGCTGACCGCCGCCGGGCCCGACCGCTGGACGGTGCACGGCCGCCTCACCCTCAACGGGATCACGCGGCCGGTCGACCTCGACCTGACCTACCTCGGCAGCGGCACCGACCCGTGGGGCGGCGTGCGGGCCGCGTTCCGCGCGACGGCCGAGCTGCGCCGCGCCGACTTCGGCATCCGGTTCAACCAGATCCTGGAGGCGGGCGTCGCGATGGTCGGCGAGAGCCTGCGCGCCGAGCTGGAGATCCAGGCCGTCCAGGGCGAGGAGCTCCCGGCGGGCTGAACCGGGGGCCTAGCGGCCGCCCTTGAGGTCGCGGACGAGCCGGTTCGCGGTGGTCCGGTCCGGCGAGCCGGTCACGACGACCTTCCCGTCGGTGATGGCCATGTCGACGCGGGGCAGGGTGACGAGCCGGTCGCGGACGACGAACGCGAGGTCGCGCCCGACGGTCGCGCGGGTCAGCCGGGCGAACGCGTCCCGGTCGACCGGCCGCAGCGTCAGCGCCACGTCGTAGCCGCCCGGCTTCACCCGCGACTTCTGGACGCGCAGGCCGGCGACCTTGTGGATGGCGATGCCCTGGGTGAGGCGGTAGCAGGTCGGGCCGGTGCCGGCCTGCCCGGTGATCCCCGCCGTCCCGGCGGGGCACGGCCCCGGCGTCGCCTCGGAGACGGGGTAGATGTGCAGCGGCGCGGCCAGTGCCACCGGCCGGGTCCGCATCGAGGACGCGATCAGCCCGCCGGTCACCGCGACGGCCGCGATCAGCAGCCCCAGCGTCAGCACCATGATGAGCAGCGCCGACCGGTGCTGGTCGGCGGCCTTGGCCGGCGTCGGGGGGACGGTCTGCCGGCGGGGCCGGCGCCGTCCGGCCCGGCTCCGCTTGACCTCCGCCGCCTGCCGCCGGCGCTCCGCCGCCCGCGCCCGCCGCCGCGCGGCCTCGTCGTCCGGGACGGGCAGTACCGCGGTGGCCGTCTCCGTCTGCACCCCGCCCGGCGAGCTCTCCTGCCCGAGCGCTTCCTGCGGGCCGCCCGCGCCACCCGCGCCACCCGCCGGCAGTGGCCGTGTGGCCGCATCCGGCCGCACTTCGGTACCGCCCGGCTCGGCCTTGCCGACGGGTTGCGTGGCATCGGTGGGGGATGCGGGAGCGGGAGGCGCCGTTTCACCAGGAGGCGACGCGGACTCGTCCCCTGGACGATCCTTGTTACGGCGCGGAATGACCCGCATCGTCACCTCCCGGCTCCATGATCTCCGACAGTCTGTCAGGGTGAGACGCCGTCCCGCACCGTGTCTCGTGTGAAGACCGTGTCCCGCCCAGAGACCGCGGCGACGCGTCCGACGGCCGTCATGAGCATCAGTGCCCCGTTCCCCGCTATTCAATACGTGTGCAATAGGCGTGAAAAGGCCCGGTCCCGGGACAAACCGGGACCGGGCCTCCGCAAAAGCGGTCAGGTCGCGCCGTGGACTAGTCGATGCGCCAGGTGTCGCCGGAGCCGAGCAGCGCGGCGAGGTCGCCCTCGCCCTGCTTCGCGACGGCCTCGTCGAGCTGGGCCCGCATCAGCTCGTCGTAGGACGGCCGGTCGACGTCCCGGAAGATGCCGATCGGGGTGTGCTCGAACGCCGGCTGGTCCAGCCGCGACAGCGCGAACGCCTGCGACGGGTCCGCGGCGTGGGCGTCGTGCACCGCGATCTCGGACGGGTCGACGTCCGCGGTCTTCACGACCTCGAACGACCCGGCCGGGGTGCGGCGCAGCGCCTTGGAGCGGTCCGCTCCGAAGACGATCGGCTCCCCGTGCTCCAGCCGGACGGTGACGTCGTCGCGGACGTCCGCGTCCTTCAGCGGGTCGAACGCGCCGTCGTTGAAGATGTTGCAGTTCTGGTAGATCTCGACGAGCGCGGTGCCGCGGTGCTGCGCGGCGGCCCGCAGCACCGACTGCAGGTGCTTGCGGTCGGAGTCGATGGTGCGGGCGACGAACGTCCCCTCCGCGCCGATCGCGAGCGACAGCGGGTTGAACGGGGCGTCCAGCGACCCCATCGGCGTCGACTTGGTGATCTTGCCGAGCTCGGACGTCGGCGAGTACTGCCCCTTCGTCAGCCCGTAGATCCGGTTGTTGAACAGCAGGATCTTCAGGTTGACGTTGCGGCGCAGCGCGTGGATCAGGTGGTTGCCGCCGATCGACAGCGAGTCGCCGTCACCGGTCACCACCCACACCGACAGGTCCGGGCGGGACGTGGCGAGCCCCGTCGCGATCGCGGGCGCGCGGCCGTGGATCGAGTGGAACCCGTAGGTGTTCATGTAGTACGGGAACCGCGACGAGCAGCCGATGCCCGAGATGAACGTGATGTTCTCGCGGCGCAGCCCGAGCTCCGGCAGGAAGGACTGGACGGCCGCGAGGATCGCGTAGTCACCGCACCCGGGGCACCAGCGCACCTCCTGGTCGGTCTTGAAGTCCTTCAGCGTCTGCTTCTGGTCGGTCTTCGGGACGAGGGAGAGCAGCGACCTCCCGTTCCCGTTCCCGTTCCCGTTGGCGCCGTTCCCGTTGGCGACGGCGCCGTTGCCGTTGGGGGAGCCGTTCTCACTCACTGTCGATCACATCCTGGATGACGCCCTGCAGCTCTTCCGCCTTGAAGGGCAGGCCGCGGACCTGGTTGTAGCCGATCACGTCGATGAGGAACCGGCCGCGCAGCAGCAGGGCGAGCTGGCCGAGGTTGATCTCCGGGACGATGACCTTGTCGTAGGAGCGCAGCACCTCGGGCAGGTTCGCGGGGAACGGGTTGAGGTGCCGCACGTGCGCCTGCGCGATGTCCCGGCCGGTCGAGCGGACCCGCCGGACGGCCGCGGAGATGGCCCCGTACGTCCCGCCCCAGCCCATCACCAGCACGCGGGCCGCGCCGGACGGGTCGTCCACCGCGAGCGGCTCGATGTCGTTCGCGATGCCGTCCACCTTGGCCTGGCGGAGCCGGACCATGGTGTCGTGGTTGGACGGGTCGTAGGAGATGTTGCCGGACCCGTCGGCCTTCTCCAGGCCGCCGATCCTGTGCTCCAGCCCGGCCGTGCCCGGGATCGCCCACGGGCGGGCGAGGGTCTCCGGGTCGCGCTTGAACGGCTGGAAGTCCTCCTGGGACGGCGCGGCGAAGTTCGGCTCGATCTTCGGCAGCGACGCCACGTCCGGCAGCCTCCACGGCTCGGAGCCGTTCGCGAGGTAGCCGTCCGACAGCAGGATGACCGGGGTGCGGTACTTCACCGCGATCCGGGCGGCCTCGATCGTCGCGTCGAAGCAGTCCGACGGGGACTGCGGCGCGACCACCGGCACCGGGGCCTCGCCGTTGCGGCCGAACATGGCCTGCAGCAGGTCGGCCTGCTCGGTCTTGGTCGGCAGGCCCGTGGACGGCCCGGCCCGCTGCACGTCGATGACCAGCAGCGGCAGCTCGGTCGCGACGCCGAGCCCGATCGTCTCGCTCTTCAGCGCGATGCCCGGACCGGACGTCGTGGTGACGCCGAGCGACCCGCCGAACGAGGCGCCGAGCGCCGCGCCCACGGCGGCGATCTCGTCCTCGGCCTGGAACGTCCGCACGCCGAACTTCTTGTGCTTGGACACCTCGTGCAGGATGTCGGACGCCGGGGTGATCGGGTACGAGCCGAGGAAGATCGGCAGCCCGCTCTGCACGCCCGCGGCGACCAGCCCGTACGCGAGCGCGAGGTTCCCGGTGATGTTGCGGTACAGGCCGGGCGCGTGCTCGGCCGGCTTGATCTCGTACTGCACCGAGAACGCCTCGGTGGTCTCGCCGTAGGACCAGCCCGCCTGGAACGCCGCGATGTTGGCCTTCATGATCTCGGGCTTGCTGGCGAACTTCTTCTCCAGGAAGCCGAGCGTCCCCTCGGTGGGACGGTGATACAGCCAGGACAGCAGCCCCAGCGCGAACATGTTCTTCGCGCGCTCGGCGTCCTTCTTGGAGATGTCGAAGTCCTCGAGGGCCTTCACCGTCATCGAGGTCAGCGGCAGCGCGTGCACGCGGAACTCGCTCAGCGAGCCGTCCTCGACCGGGCTGGCGGCGTAGCCGACCTTGGCGAGGTTGCGCTTGGTGAACTCGTCGGTGTTGACGATGAGGTCGGCGCCGCGCGGCAGGTCCGCGAGGTTGGCCTTGAGGGCGGCGGGGTTCATCGCGACCAGCACGTTGGGCGCGTCCCCGGGGGTGAGGATGTCGTGGTCGGCGAAGTGCAGCTGGAAGCTGGACACGCCGGGCAGCGTCCCGGCCGGGGCGCGGATCTCGGCCGGGAAGTTCGGCAGCGTCGACAAGTCGTTGCCGAACGCCGCCGTCTCCTGCGTGAAGCGGTCACCGGTCAGCTGCATGCCGTCGCCGGAGTCGCCGGCGAAGCGGATGATGACGCGGTCGAGTTGCTGGACCTGTTTGGTCACAGAGGAAGACCTCCTCGACGGGCAGCAACCGTCCCGGGGGAGGCACCCGGGATCGTGATGCTACTTAGGCTTACCTTCATGGTATGTCCGGGATCGGATGGTGCTATCGGGACGACCGCTCACCGGGAGGTACGACCTGGGGCGGACGCCTAGTTCATCCCGAACACAGGCTGCTGCGCTGCCGGCACAGGTCGACGTGCAGCCGCCGCACCAGCCGCCGCGCGGGGCTCGTCGAGGAGCCGCGGCTCCCCAGGGGCGTGGAGTTCACGTCCCGAAGTGTAGACAGCGAGGCTAAAGGCGGACCGCACCGACCCGGGATGCACGCGTCACGGGCGTCCCGGTGACTGAGATGTAGCCGCCTCCGCACCTTCTGACCGATTCGCCGACGGCCCCTGCGTCCCTTCCGTCCCGCCCGTGGCGGACGGTCCCGGCGTGGCCGGTTTCGGCTTGAGCACGGCCTTGCGCTCGCGGTCGACCCGCGCGAGCAGTTTCGGCACGTCCGCCGCGGACAGCGCCTCCCCGACGACGCGGGCGGACGCCTCGTACGGGTAGGAGCCGGGGTTGTCGAGCGCGTTCTTCATCCACGTCCGCCACAGCCGGCCGGTGACGGTGCAGCCCAGCAGCACCGAGCGGCCGGTCCCGACCTGCTCCGACGCCTCGCAGGAGCCGAGCGGCGCGCCGCGCGAGGTGATCGACGCCCGCAGCGCGGCCCGCGCGCCCTCCGGCACCGGCCCCGAGGGCACGGTCATCGTGGCGGGCAGCTTCACCGTGCAGCCGTTGGTGTTCTGGTCGCAGTCGCTGAACGTCAGGGTCCCCGGCCGGAACCGCACGGTCGGGTCGCCCGCGCCGCCGAGCGCGGCCACCCGCGGGCGCAGCTCGGCGAACATCGCCGCGGGCGCCGCCACGGGCGCGGCGGTGAAGTCCGGCGCGTTCTGCCCGGCCGGGCGCACCGCCAGCAGCCGGTACGGGGCGGCGGCCGTCACCAGGTAGTCGGCGGCCGGCGTCGTGACGCGGTACGCCCGGACGCCGCCGACGTCCTCCGTCGGGGGGTTCCCCGACGTCTTGGCCAGTGCCTTCGCGATGGCCTCGGGCCCCAGGACGCCCGGCACGTCGAATCCGGGCATCGACGCGGGCGCCTTCGACCAGCGCCCCGCGTAGTAGTCGGGGTGCGGGACCTCGCCGGCGTAGGCGCGCCAGAACGCGAGCCCTGCCTTGATGTAGGTGGTGCCGTCGATCGCGACGACGTCCGCCGTCAGCGTGCCCGCGACCAGCCGCCCCGTCGCCGAACCCGACGGCGCCACCTGGAGGCGCGCCCGGACGGTGCCGCCCTTCAGCGTGAGGGTCCCGTTGTAGCGCAGGCCCGTCCCGCGCTTGAGCCTGCGGCCCAGCGCGGCCGTCCACGCCGGCGGCGCGGCGGCCGCGGTCGCCGTGGGCTTCTTCTCGGCGGGCTCGTCGTCCCCGCCGAGCGCGAC
>NZ_VCKZ01000338.1 GCF_005889745.1 Actinomadura geliboluensis | reverse complement strand
CCGGGGTCATGCCGAGCTCGTCGTCAAGAGGAATCTCGGCCCCGTTGCCGACGCGGACGGTGCAGTCGGCGTCGGCGCAGGCTCTGAGGTCGGTCCCGTCCGCGGCTTCGGGGAGAGACGCCTGCCCATTGGTCGAAGTCCAGCCACTGGTCTGCCTTCTGCAGGTGGAGCCTCAGGTCGACCGCCGCCCGCGCGATCGCGGCCGTGGCCGCGGCGTCGCGGGTCAGGGCTGACGGCGGTCAGACCTCGGCCACCGGTCAGACCTCGGCCACCGGGCCGGGCCTCGGCACCGGGTCCGCGGGCGCGGGCGCTCCGGCTCGGCGGCGTTCCAGCAGCAGGAGCAGCCCGCCGATCAGCGCGCCCGCCAGCATCGCCACCACGTGCCCGACGGCGGCGACCTCCAGCCCGGGCAGGCCGTCCAGCAGCGCGGGCGTGAGCGCGGCCCAGCCGGCGAGCGCCAGCAGCCGCCGCGCCCGCCCGCGCCCGTACAGGAACGCCGCGACGAGCGCCGCGCACAGCACGTAGGAGGGGCCCACATCGGGGATCGTGCGGATGGAGTCCGACAGCAGGCCCGCCTCCAGCCGCACCAGCGCGACGCCCTGGCTGACGAGCGTGCCGAGGACGTGCGAGGCGGCGACGAGCACCACCGCCCGCAGGTTCCCGAACCGCCGGGTGAGGGGGAACAGCCCGATCGCGGCCGCGACCATCAGCACGCCCTGCGCCCCCTCGGCGACGAACGCCGACGCGACCATCGTCCCCACCGGGTTGACCGCGAGGTTCGCCAGGTTGGTGCTGGCCCAGGCGATCATGGCGTGCCGGGCGTCCGGCGGCAGGACGAGGGCCTGCACCGTCCAGACCGCCGCGAACAGCCCGAGGAACGTCAGCGGCATCGCGTACCGCCGCGCGAACGCGCCCATCACACCGGCAGCCTAACCCGGCCGCTCAGACCGCCACGGCACCGTCGACGGGGGTGCTGCCGCGCCGCACGAGCAGCGCGGCGAGGGCGGCGGCGAGCGCGACCACGGCGGCGACGCTCAGCGACGTCTGGAAGCCGTCCATGAACGCCAGGTGGCTTCCGGTGGTGATGGCCTCGGCGGCACCCTCCGGCGTCCCCGGCGGGACCGGCGCCACGCCCTGCGACACGAGCCCGCCCGCGCCTTCGAGCTGGTGCGCGGCCGGTGCGGGGACCCCGGCGTCGGTGAGCCGGCCGAACAGCACGTCCCCGACCTTGGTGGACAGCAGCACGCCCAGCACCGACGTGCCGAGGACGCCGCCGACCTGCGAGGCGGTCTGCTGGAGCCCGCCCGCGACGCCCGCGAGGTGGGCGGGGGCGTTGCCGACGATGGCCTCGGTGCCGGCGACGAGGACCATCCCGAACGCCAGCCCGATGAGGATGAACCACGGCCAGAGCTGCACGTAGGCGGCGTCCACCCCGACGCGGGACAGCCCGAACATCGCGGCCGCGGTGAACACCATCCCGAGGACGAGCGGCAGCCGCGGCCCGAACCTGCTGGTCAGCGCGCCCGCGATCGGGGAGGCGACGATGAACACGGCGGTCATCGGCAGCAGCCGGACACCGGCGTCCACCGGGCTCATCCCGTGCACCTGCTGCAGGTAGAGGGTGAGGAAGAAGATCGTCCCGAACATCGCGAAGAAGCCGAGGACGATGAGCCCGGTCGCCGCCGACAGCGACACCGAGCGGAACAGGCCGAGCGGCAGCAGCGGGTTCTCGGCCCGCAGCTCGTTCCAGGCGAACACGGCGAACAGGACGGCGGACACGGCGAACGACACCAGCGGGACGGCGTCCCCGAACCCGTGCTCGCCGGCCTTGATGAGGCCCCACACCAGCGCGAACAGCGCGCCGGTGAGCAGCGCGACGCCGGGCAGGTCGAACGAGCCGGCGGCCTCCTCGTCCCGCGACTCGCGGATCACCCAGAAGCCGACCAGCAGCGCGACCAGCCCGAGCGGGGCGTTGAGGAAGAACACCGACTCCCAGTTGACGTTCTCGACCAGCAGCCCGGCGACGATCGGGCCGCCCGCGATGGAGACGCCGAGCGTGCCGCCCCAGATGCCGATCGCGGTGTTGAGCCGCTCGGCGGGGAAGGTGTTGCGCAGGATGGCGAGGCTGGCGGGCTGCAGCAGCGCGCCGGCCAGGCCCTGCACGACGCGCCAGAAGATCACCATGCCGAGCCCGCCGGACAGCCCGATCAGCATCGAGGACACCGCGAACCCGACCACTCCGGCCAGGAAGGTCCGCTTGCGCCCGAACCGGTCGGCGATCTTCCCGGCCGGGATCAGCGTGACGGCGAGCGCCAGAAGGTAGGCGTTCGTCACCCACTGCAGCCCGGACAGGCTCGCGCCGAGGTCCTCGGCGATCGCGGGGTTGGCGATGGACACGACGGTCGCGTCCAGCCCGACCATCATCACGCCGAGCGCGACGGCGAGGAGCGTGAGCCAGGGATGCCCGTGCCCCGGTCTCGCGGAGCGTGCGCGCGGCTGGTCGCGCGGCGGGACGTTGACGGCGCCGGGTTCGAGTGTCCCGGCGCTCTGGGAATGGGTCATTGCATCGACCTCCGGCTTGGGTAGGCCCTCAAACTGTCACGGCATGACAGTTGTCGTCAACTGCCGATCGCCTGTATGCGACATGAGTCACTTCGAGACAATATTCTTCGGCTGCCGCTTGGCGCGGGTTCACCCGCTGGTTACACTTCGCCCATGACCGCGACCGCCCCCGAGACCGGCGCCGCCGCGACCGCCGCGACCGGTCCCGGCCCCCGGCCCCCGGGCCGCCGCGAACGCAAGAAGCAGCGCACCCGCGAGGCGCTCATCGACGCCGCGTTCACCCTCTTCGCCGAGAAGGGCTTCGACGCCACCACCGTCGAGGAGATCGCCGACGCCGTGGACGTCTCCGCCCGCACGTTCTTCCGCTACTTCGCCTCGAAGGAGGACGTGGCGCTCACCTTCCAGGAGGAGCAGGTCCAGGCCGTCACGGCCGCGCTGGCCGCGCGTCCCGCCGACGAGCCGATCATGACGGCGCTGCGCCGCACCGTGGTGGAGATCGCCCGCGCCTGCGAGGCCGGCGAGCTCGGCTTCGACCCCGACCGCTTCGAGTGCATGCTGACGATGGTCAACGACAGCCCCACCCTGCTCGCGGGCAGCCTGGAGCACGCGCAGCGCAAGCAGGCGCTGATCACCGAGATCGTCGCGCAGCGGATGGGCCTCGACCCCGCCGCCGACATGCGCCCGCACATCGTCGCCGCCGCGACGCACAGCGCGTTCCAGGCCGCCGCCGACGCCGCCCGCCGCATGGACGGCGCGTTCACCTCGCTGTCGGAGGCGGTCGACCAGGCGTTCGCCATCCTGGAGAACGGCCTCAACGAACCGGCGCGCCCGGCCGAGTAGCCCGGCCGAGCAGCCCCGCCGAACAGCCCGTTCTGGCAGGCCGTCCGGCCGGGGCCCGGTGTGGGACGGGCCGCCGCGGGTACCGCATGCGGAAGTCGGGGGACGCCATGCCCCCGCGCGCGCGGAAGGACGGCGACATGGCCCGGAAGCACGGCATGGCCCGGAAGCATCCCCACACCTCCGCGAGCGGCGACCGCGACCTGCGGGTCAACCCCGTCTTCAGCCGCGAGCCGCTGACGATCCCCCGCTACGCGCTGCCCGCCGGCGAGCTGGACCCCGGCACCGCGTACCAGATCGTCCACGACGAGCTGATGCTGGACGGCAACGCGCGGCTGAACCTCGCGACGTTCGTGTCGACGTGGGCGGAGCCGGAGGCGCTGCGGCTGATGTCCGAGTGCGCCGAGAAGAACATGATCGACAAGGACGAGTACCCGCGCACCGCCGAGCTGGAGATGCGCTGCGTGCACATGCTCGCCCGGCTGTGGCACGCCCCCGACCCGCGCCGCGCGGTGGGCTGCTCGACCACCGGGTCCAGCGAGGCGGCGATGCTCGGCGGGCTCGCGCTCAAGCGCCGCTGGCGGGAGCGGCGGCGCGCCGCCGGGCGGCCGGCCGACCGGCCCAACCTCGTCATGGGCGTCAACGTGCAGATCTGCTGGGAGAAGTTCGCGAACTACTTCGAGGTCGAGCCCCGGTACGTGCCGATGGAGGGCGACCGCTACCACCTCGGCGCCCGCGAGGCGGTGGAGCTGTGCGACGAGAACACCATCGGCGTCGTCGCCGTCCTCGGCTCCACCTTCGACGGGAGCTACGAGCCCGTCGCGGAGATCGCCGCCGCGCTCGACGACCTGGAGCGGCGCACCGGCCTGAACGTCCCGATCCATGTGGACGGCGCGTCCGGCGCGATGGTGGCGCCGTTCCTCGACGCCGGCCTGGAATGGGACTTCCGGCTGGACCGCGTCGCGTCCATCAACACCTCGGGCCACAAGTACGGCCTGGTCATGCCCGGCGTCGGCTGGGCGCTGTGGCGGGACGAGGACGCGCTCCCCGACGACCTGGTCTTCCACGTCAACTACCTCGGCGGCGACATGCCGACGTTCGCGCTGAACTTCTCCCGCCCCGGCGCGCAGGTCGTCGCCCAGTACTACAACTTCCTGCGGCTCGGCATCGAGGGGTACCGGCGCGTCCAGCAGACGTGCCGGGACGTCGCGACGCGGCTGGCGGCCGGGATCGGCCGGCTCGGCCCGTTCGAGACGCTCACCGACGGCGGCGACATCCCGGTGTTCGCGTTCCGGGTGCGGGAGGACGTCGGCACCTTCACGGTGTACGACGTGTCGGCCGCGCTGCGCGAGTCGGGCTGGCTCGTGCCCGCCTACACCTTCCCCGAGAACCGCACCGACCTCGCCGTCCTGCGGGTGGTGGTGCGGCACGGGTTCGGGCACGACCTCGCCGACCTGTTCATGGACGACCTGCGCCGCGTGCTGCCCCGGCTGGAGTCCCAGCCGGGGCCGCAGCGCAGCGCGGCCGAGGCGGCCGGGTTCGCGCACGGCGCCGAGCCGAAGCCCGCGCACCGCGCACCCAGCTGACTCCCGGCCGGCCCGTCACCGCGGGGCGCGGGGCAGGCCGAGGCCGATCATCGCGATCAGCTCGCGCTGGATCTCGTTGACGCCGCCGCCGAACGTCAGCACCAGCGCGCCCTTGGCGAGCCGGTCGACCGCCGCCATGAAGGACGCCGTCTCCGGGTCGCCGGGGTCGCCGTGCCGGGCGAGGACGTCGCCGACGATCCGGCCGACGTCCTGCATCCGCTCCGAGGAGTAGATCTTCGTGGCGGACGCGTCGGCGGCGCCGAGCCAGCCGAGGTCCTGGTTCGCGGCGACCTGCCAGTTCAGGATCTCGTTGACGCGCAGGTAGGCGTACACCTGGGCGAGCGCGCGGCGGACGGACGGCTCCTCGATGAGCGGCCGGCCGTCCCGTCCGGCGGTGGCGCGGGCCCAGCGCTCGAAGCGGATGTAGGTGTGCCCGATGTTCCCGGCGGGGCCGAGCGTGACCCGCTCGTGGTTGAGCTGGTTGACGATGAGGTCCCAGCCCTTGTTCTCCTCGCCGATCAGCATGTCCGCCGGGACGCGGACGTCCTGGAAGTACGTGGAGTTGGTGTGGTGCGCGCCGTCCATCGTGATGATCGGCGTCCAGGAGAAGCCCGGGTCCGCGCAGTCCACGATGAACATCGAGATGCCCTTGTGCTTCTTCGCGGACGGGTCGGTCCGGGCGGCGAGCCACACGTAGTCGGCGTGGTGCGCGCCGGACGTGAAGATCTTCTGCCCGTTCACCACGTAGTGGTCGCCGTCCCGCACCGCCGTGGTGCGCAGGGCCGCGAGGTCGGTGCCGGCGCCCGGCTCGCTGTAGCCGATCGCGAAGTGGCACTCCCCCGCGAGGATGCGCGGGATGAAGAACTCCTTGTGCGCGTCCGACCCGTACTGCAGGATCGTCGGCGCCACCGAGTTCAGCGTGATCAGCGGGTAGGTGACCTCGGCGCGTGCGATCTCGTTCGCGAAGATCGTCTGCTCGACGGGGCCGTAGCCGCGGCCGCCGTACTCCTTCGGCAGCGCGACGCCGAGCATGCCGTCGCGGCCGAGCCGCCGGCAGTGCTCCAGGTAGGCGTCGCCGAACGGGTCCGCCGCGATCGCGGCGCGCTGCTCGGCGGTCAGGCAGTTCTCGAAGTACTCGCGCAGCTCGGCGCGGAGCTTCTTCTGCTCGTCGGTCAGGTCGATGAACATTCAGGCCTCCTGAGCGATCAGAGCGCCGAGCGCGTCGAGCCGGTCGTCCCCGCCGCCGAGCAGGTGCGCGCAGTGCTTGCCCCACGCGAAGTAGCGGTGCAGGGGGTAGGTGATGTCGAGGCCGATGCCGCCGTGCAGGTGCTGGCAGGTGTAGAGCGCCTTGATGACGGGGTCGCCCGCGTTGTAGGCGGCGATCGTCAGCAGCTCCTCGGCGTCGGCGGCGCCCTCGGCGAGCCGCCAGACGCCCGCCCAGACCGCCACGTCCAGCGCCCGCTTGGCGATGTAGACGTCGCTGATCTGCATCGTGACGGCCTGGAACTGCGCGAGCGCCCGGTCGAACTGCTCGCGGGTCTTGGTGTACTCCTTGGTCAGCTCCAGCGCGCCCTCGATGACGCCGGACGAGACGGCGACCGCGCCGGCCACGGCGGAGCGGCGGAGGGTGTCCCAGGCGGCGCCGTCGGCCGTACCGCCGAGCAGGGCGTCCGCGCCGACCCTCGTGCCGTCCAGCACCACGCGGTACAGCGGCTCGCTCGTCGCCGACGGCTGCTCGGTGAGCGCCACGGCGGCGGGCTCGACGAGGAACACCCCGATGCCCGCGCCCTCGACGCGGGCGGGCACGAGGATCCGCGCCGCCTCCCGCGCGTACGGGACGAACGCCTTCACGCCGTCGAGGACGTAGCCGCCGCCGTCCTCGCGGGCCGTCGCGGCGACCTCCCCGGCGCTGCCGACCTCGCGGTACGCGCCGGTCAGGACCGCCGCGCCCTCGGTCAGCGGGGCCAGCAGGGCGCGCTGCTCCGCCGTCCCGTGCCGCGCGACCGGCACGGCCGCCAGCGCGAGCGAGGCGTACACCGGGACGGGGGCGGCGTGTGCGCCGACCTCCCGCAGGATCACCGCCAGCTCGACCGGGCCGAGCCCGGCGCCGCCGGCGTCCTCGGGGAGCACGATCCCGAGCAGCCCCGCCTGGGCGAGCGCCTTCCACGCCACGTCGTCGAAGGGGGCGCCGCTCTTCTCGAACTCCTCCAGGCGCTCGCGCGTGCACTCACGCCCGAGCACCTCGGCGGCGAGGCCCTTGATCTCTTGCTGGGTCTCGTCGAGGTTGAAGTCCACTCATCCGCTCCCTTCCAGGAGGTGCAGCCGGCCGCGCCGTGCGAACTCGGCCCGCAGTTCGGCCGCGTCCCGCGCGGTCATCGGCCGGTAGGCGAGGTCGCGGCCGGGCCGCCACCACACCGGGTCGTCGGTGCGCCAGCCGTCCTCGGCCAGCCGGCGCTTGAGGATCTTGTTGGAGGCGGTCGCGGGCAGCTCCCGCGCCACCCGGACGTACCGGGGCACCCATTTCGGGCCCAGGTCGGCGCGCCCGCGCAGGTAGCCGGCGAACGCGTCGGGGTCGAAGCCGTCGGCGGCGAGGGCCAGCATCACCTGGTCGCCGGACGCCGCGTCCGGCACCCCGTACACGGCGAGCTGCCGGACGCCGGGCAGCTCCGCCAGGACCCGCTCGACCTGGACGGCGCCGAAGTTCTCGCCGTCCACGCGGAGCCGGTCGGTGCCGCGGCCGGCGAAGTAGACGTAGCCGTCCGCGTCGGCGTAGGCCAGGTCGCCGCTCCAGAACCCGCCGTCGCGGATCCGGTCGGGGGCGTCCTCCTTGTAGTAGCCGTCGAACAGGCCCATGTCGCCGGTCTTGACCAGCTCGCCGATGGCCTCGTCGCCGTTCACGACCCGTCCGGCGGCGTCGAACACGGCGGGCGGGCACGGCTCGCCGGTCGCCGGGTCGAGGACGGCGACGTCCGCCGGCAGCTTGCCGAGCGCCCCGGACGGCCCGAACGGGTCGGGCGACAGCGAGATCGCGGTCTCGGTCGAGCCGTAGCCGTCGATGACGAAGCAGCCGAACCGCTCGCCGAACGCCTTCTGCTCCAGCGGCGCGGCCTCGTTCCCGAACGCGAACCGCAGCGGGTTGGCCGCGTCGTCCTCGCCCGGCGGCGTGGCCAGCACGTACGACAGCGCCTTGCCGACGTAGTGCAGGTAGGTGCAGCCGTGCGCGCGCACGTCGGGCAGGACGCCGGACGCCGAGAACCGGGCGCGCAGCACCAGCTCGGCACCGGCCGCGAGCGCCGGCGCGTACGCCGCCATGACCGCGCCCGAGTGGAACAGCGGCATCGGGCAGTAGACGACCGATTCCGGGGTCAGCATGCGCTCGGCGAGCATCTCCCCCGGCACGACCATCTTGCGGTGGGTGATCCGCACGGCGCGCGGCCGCCCGGACGTGCCCGAGGTGAAGATCAGCATGAGCAGCGTCGCCGGCCCGATCGCCGAGGCGTCCGGGAGCGGCGCCCCCGCGAAGGGGGCGAGTTCGGCTTCGAGGGCACCGGCGTCCAGCACCGGAATCCCCAGCGCGGCGGCCTTCTCGGCGTACCGGTCCTGCGCGACGACGAGATCGCAGTCGGCGCGCTCGGCGTCGCCGGCCAGCTCCACGGCGCTGCGGGTCGGGTTCAGCGCCACCGCCACCGCGCCCGACAGCGCGGCACCGCCGAGGAGGAACACCAGCTCGGGCACGTTGTCGAGCAGCACGCCCACGTGGACCGGCCGCTCCGGGCCCCCGCGGCCCGCCATCCAGGCGGCGCGGACCGCGCACTCGGCGACGGTCTCCCGCCAGGTCCAGGCCCGGCCGTCGTCGGCGGAGCGCAGCCCGGGGCGGTCGTCGTCCGCCCGCGCCTCCAGCAGCGCCGCGATGCTCTCCACGCCCACCTCCCGGACCAGCCCACGGCGAAAAAGTAGAACAGATTCTAGTCCGTGTCCAGAGGCCCGGCCATTCCCGCTCCCGAGCCGGTTAGCCTGCCCAGTACGGCGGAAACGAGCGATCCGGAAACCCCGCGAGCGCACCCGCCGCCACGCGTTCAGATAACACGTTCTCACAAGAGCGGTAGACTCGGGGGGACACGTCGGGCGGCCGAGCCCGCACAGAAGGGAAGGCGACCGTGACCGCAGAGCCGACAGTGACCGGGGACGGTCAGCCGGCGGGGCAGGCGGCCGGGCAGGGCGTGCGCTCCCGCAGCCAGCACCAGCGGCGCAAGCGTATCGTGCAGGCCGCCGCGGCACTCGCGTCGCGCGGCGGGATCGAGGCGATGCAGATGCGCACCGTCTCCGAGCGGGCCGGGGTGGCGCTCGGCACGCTGTACCGCTACTTCCCGTCCAAGATGGACCTGGTCGTCGCCGTCGTCAGCGAGGAGCTCGACCTCCTCGAGGGCAGCATCGAGCGCCGGCCGCCCCGCGGCGGCGCCGCGCCCGAGCGCGCGGTGGAGGTGCTGATGCGCGCCACCCGCGGCCTGATGCGCGAGCCCGAGCTGGCCGAGGCGCTGATCCGCTCGCTGCTGCTCTCCGACGTCAAGACCGACTTCGGCGAGCGGATGAGCGAGCTGCTGCTGCGGGCCGCGTCCGGCCCGCCGGAGGACATCCCCGCCGACGACCCCCGCCGCCTCGCCGCCCGCGCGCTGTCCGGCATCTGGACGATGGAGATGATCGAGATGCTGCGCGGCAACGCCACCGCCGAGGAGATCCAGTCCCGGCTGGAGATCACCGCCGCCCGGCTCCTCATCGACCCCTGAGCGTCGCATCGACCCCTGAGCCTCGCATCGACCCCTGAGCGCCCGTCCGGTTACCGTGTGGCGCGGGCCCCTTCCGGACTAGCCTCAATGCCGGGAAGTTAAGGGTCTTCGGCTGTTGTCGAGTTGGTCGGGGTGAGGATGTCGATGGCGATGGTGGCCTGGTAGGTGGTTCGGTCGATGGCCGGGCCGCGGGCGTTGTACTTGGAGATCGC
>NZ_VCKZ01000337.1 GCF_005889745.1 Actinomadura geliboluensis | reverse complement strand
CTTCCGCCGCCCCCCGCCCCGTCCGCATCCACGACGTCCAGGGCGCCGCGCACGTCTCGCCCCTGAACGGCGCCAGGGTCGCCCGCGTCCCCGGCGTCGTGACCGCGGTGACGACGAACGGGTTCTGGATGCAGGACCCGCACCCCGACCGGAGCGCGGCGACGTCCGAGGGCGTCTACGTCTTCACCCGCACCCGGCCGGGCGCCGCCGTCGGCGACGCGGTCCGGGTCGACGGCAGGGTCAGCGAGTTCCGCCCGGACGGCGCGTCCTCCGGCGGCCTCACCCGCACCGAGATCGACGCCACCGCGGTCGCCGTCACCGCGCACGGGGCGCCGCTGCCGCCGCCGGTCGTCATCGGCGGCCCGCACGGCCGCCGCGCGCCCGGCGCCGTGATCGACCGGGGGCACGGCGACGTCGAGCGGGGCGGCGGGTTCGACCCGCGCCGCGAGGGCCTCGACTTCTACGAGGCGCTCGAAGGCATGCGGGTCGCGATCGGCGACGCCGTCGCGGTCGGCCCGTCCCGCTACGGCGAGCTGCCCGTGCTGCCCGCGAACGGCGCCGGCGCCGGCGCGCGGACCGCGCGCGGCGGCATCCTGCTCCGCGACCGCGACGCCAACCCCGAGCGGATCATCCTCGACGACGCGCTCGCCCCGCTGCCCGGCATGAACGTCGGCGACCGGCTGCCCGGCGTCAACGTCGGCGTCCTCGACTACTCCTACGGCGACTACAAGCTGCTGCTCACCGCGACCCCGGAGCGCGCCGCCGGCACGCTGGCCCGGGAGACGACGCGCCCGCAGCGGCCCGGCGAGATGGCCGTCGCGACCGCCGCGCTCGACGGGCTGCACCCCGACGCGCCGCCCGCCCGGTTCGCCGCGCTCGCCGACGACATCGTGCACGGCCTGCGCTCCCCCGACCTCATCGCGGTCAGCGGGGTCGGCGACAACAGCGGCCCCGAGGACGACGGCACCACCGCCACCGACCAGACCGTCGCGCAGCTCGTCACCGCGGTCAGCGCGGCGGGCGGCCCCGCCTACGACTGGCGCTCGGTGGACCCGCGCGACAACGCCGACGGCGGCGAGGACGGCGACAACGAGCGGTCCGGGTTCCTGTTCCGCACCGACCGGGGGCTGGCGTTCGTCGACCGCCCCGCGTCCGGCGATCCGATCCCGGACGCGCCGTCCGACCGGCCCGACCCGGCCGTCACCGCGGTCCGGGCCGTCCCGCGCGGCGCCACCGCCGGGCTGACGCTGAGCCCCGGCCGGATCGCGCCCCGCGACGCGGCCTGGGCGGGCACGCAGAAGCCGCTCGCCGGGGAGCTGACCTGGCGCGGCCACCGGTTCATCGTGATCGCGAACCGGTGGTACCCGAGCACCGCCGACGACCAGCCGCTGTTCGGCCGCCGGCAGCCGCCGTCCCGGCCCACCGAGTGGCGCCGCTTCGCGCAGGCCCGCACGGTGACGGGCTTCGTGAACTCGGTCCGCAGGGTGGACGCGAACGCGCGCGTGATCGTCGCGGGCGACCTCAACGACCGCGGGACGTCCACGCCGCTGCGCACCCTCACCACGGGCGCCTGGCGCACCCCCGGCGCCGGGCTCGCCGACCTGCCCGCCGAGCTGCCGGCGGGCGACCGCTACACCGCGGTGACCGCGGGCAACTCCGAGGACCTCGACCACATCCTGCTCAGCGCGTCGCTGCGCAGGCGCAAGCACGAGTTCGACATCGTGCACCGCAACGCGGAGTTCGCGGACCGGGCGGGCGAGCGCGACCCGACGGTGGTCCGCATCGACATGTCCGGGAAGTAGCACCCCCATTTTGGGAGATGCCGAAACGATCGTCGCGGCATGTCCCTGAATACCGCCGGTGTTATTCCGCGACCGGGCCGGGCACCGAGGGTTCGTCACACCCCCCACCGGGAGGAGACACCCTCCATGGCGACCCGTTACAGGCCGCACATCAGCCTGCTCGGCCTCATCTACATCATCATCGGCGTGTTCATCGCCTGGGACCGCGGCTACATCGACGAGAGCCTCGTCCAGCGCGTCGTCAGCGCGCTGCTGGCCGTCTTCCTGTGGGTCCTCGTGCTGCTCGGCGTCGACTTCCACATCGACTTCTGAGCCCTCCGGCCGGGCACGGGCCGTCCCATGTCCCCCGCCAACCGGGACGGCCCGTGTCCATGGAGACAGGAGCACATCGCGCCCGGGTCATAGACCGCGCAGTGCCCAGGAGGTTACTTTCCGCCCATGACGAAAAAAGACTGCAGTTGCGGACACGGCGGCGGATGCTCGTGCGCGAAGGGCTGCTCCTGCGGCTGCAACGGCTAGCTCCGGCAGCCGCACCTAGACACAGCTAAGCCGCCCGGCGGAGATCCGCCCAGAGCGCTCCCCGGTCGACGCCGAGGTCCCGGAGGACGCCCACCGCCCCGCCGGCGCCGTCGGCCAGCAGGCCCCACAGCAGGTCGTCCAGGCCGGCGTGTGCCCGGCGCGCGCGGCGCGCGGCCCAGAACGCCACCTCGACGGCCTTGCGGGCGCTCTCGTCCAGCACGATCGCGGCGCCCGGCCCTGCCAGCGTGACCCGCAGCGGACGCAGCGGCGCGCGCCGCAGCGTCCACAGCGCCGGGTCGTCCGGCCGCGCCGCCGTTGCCCCGCTCACCCGGCGGCGCACCTCGTCGAGGTCGATGCCGAGGGTCGCGAGCAGTGCGCGGTCCCGGCCGGGACGCGCGCCGACGGCCGCCCTGACGTCGTCGGGCGCGGCTCCGACCGGACGGGAGTCGGCGAGCGCGGCGAGCAGGAACGCGTCGCTCAGGTAGGCGCGCTCCGCCTCCACCGCCAGCCGGCCGGCGCGCACGACCGTGCGCCGCGCGTCCGGTGCGAACCTGTCGAGCATGGTCATCGCCTCTCCCCGCTCAGCCGTGCCGCGTGCTTCTTGTGGACGGACTGGCGCCGCACGCCGAGCGCGGCAGCGACGGCCTGCCACGACCACCCCTGCGCACGCGCGTTGCGGACGTGCAGCGCCTCCAGCTCGTCGGTGAGCCTGCGCAGCGCCGCCACGGCGGCGAGCCCCACCGCGGGATCGGCGCTGTCGGCGGCCTCCGCCAGCTCCCTCACGGACGTCATGCCGTCAGCCTAGGCTGACATCCGAGATTTGTCAGCCCAGACTGACAGATCGTCCGGGCGGAGCCGCTTTCTTTCGGAGGGGGCCGCTACTTCGGGACGGGGGTGCGCCAGAGGGTCGGGGTGCCTTCGTCGGTGCCCGTGGCGAGGAGGTCCGCTCCGAGCGTGGTCAGCGCGGTGAGCCGCTGCTCGCCGTGCCCGCTCAGCCCGGCGACGCCGAGGCGGCGCCAGGTCGTCCCGTCCGGGGAAGTGAGGACGGCGGCGTCGCCGCCGGTGTCCGCGGTCACGACGAAGCCCTGCGGGGTCGCGGTGACGGCGGCCGCGGTCAGGCCGGGGCCGAGGTTGCGCTGCGTCCAGGTCGCTCCGGCGTCGGTGGAGACCAGCGCGGTCGCGGACGCGGAGAGCGCCACGAGGGTGCGGCCGTGCGCGGCCACCCCGGTGAGGGGCGCGGTGAAGGCGGGCGGCGGCTTGGCGGCCGTCCACTTCACGCCGTCCGGGGACGTCCAGATGGCGGGCGCCTTGCCGCGGGCCCCGACCGCCACGTACGCCCCGTCCGCCGCCGCGACGTCGGCGGGGACGCCGTCGAGGACCGCGCGGCTCCAGGTGCGGAGGTCGGCGGAGCGCCAGGCCGTGCGGGGACCCACCGCGACGTAACCGGACGAGCCCGCGGCGACGGCGACCGGCACCGGACCGGCGGGGAACGCGACCTTCTGCCACGCCTGGCCGTCTTGCGAGGTCAGCACCAGAGGTGCGGCCACGGCCCCGGCGGTGCGGCCTACCGCCGCCCAGCCACGGCTCCCGTGCGCGACGTCCGTCAGCCACCGGCCGGGGGGAACCTGAGCCCGCGCCCAGCGCAGCCCGTCAGGGGCAGTCCAGATGGCGGCCGCGCCGTTCGTGCTGCCCACCGCTACCGCCATCGCGGGGCTTGCGGCGATCGCCCTGACCGAGCGCTCCGGATTGACGGCGCCCGGCACGGCGTCCAGGTCGACACCGTGCAGGTAAGCGTCGTCGCCCTGCCGCCCGGAGACCGCGAGCGCGCCGCCGGCGGCCACCGTCAGCCCGCTGCCGCGCACCGGCGCCGGGATGCTACCGCCCGGCCGCCAGGTACGGCCGTCGGTGCTGCGCAGGATCGTGTGGGCGCCCTTCGCGCCGCGCACGATGGCGGCGAGCCCGTCCGGCGTGCCGCCGAACCGCTCGATGCCGCCGCCGGGGAAGCGGCTCACCGCCTGCCACTTGAGGCCGTCCGGCGAGGTGAACACGACCCCGAACCGGGTGGTCTTCCGGCGCTTCTTGCTCCCGGTCGTCTGCCTGCCCTCGCGGACGGCCGCGAACCCGCCGGGACCCGCCGTCAGCCCCTTCGCGGGCCCGTAGGAGCCCTGCGCCTGCGGGACGGCCGCGGCGGCCCACGTCCGGCCGCCGTCCGCCGAACGCCAGAGCCCTTCGCCGACCACCGTCCGGGTGACCTTCTTGCGGCCCCGCTTCTTGACGACCTTCTTCGCGGTCGTGCCGTGCGCCACGACGACGCCGCCGGACGCCGCCACGGCGTCGAGGCGGGTGGCCGCCGGGGCGGTGCCGCGCTGCCAGGTGCGCCCGTCGGCGGAGGCCCAGGTGACGGCATGGCCCTTCGCCGCGCCCACGGCCAGGAAGCCCTGGGCGGTGCGGGTCAGGCCGGTCACCTGGTCGGCCGGCGTGAACGCGGCGCCCGCCGGGTGGCGGCTCCAGGTCTTGGCGTCCTTGCTCGTCCACGCGATCGCGGCGCCGGCGGGCGTCCGGCCGAGCGCCGCCCAGTGCCCGGCCGCGCCCGCGACGAGGCGCGGCGCCTCGCCCGGTGCGGGCGCGGCGCCGTCCGGCGTGCGGATCTCGGCGAGCGTCCAGGCGCGGCCCGCGTCGGTGGAGGTCAGGAAGCGCGCCCGAGCGGCGGCGGGCGCGCCGGTGCCCTCGGTGCCGGCGGCGACGATCGTCGCTCCGGCGGAGGCGACCGCGGTGAGGTCCTGGACGAGGCCGTCGGACGCGGCGGCCGGGTCGAGGGCGAACATCCCGTCCGCCGCGACGGGGCCGGGGATGCCCGGCTCGGCGGGCGCGTCCTCGCGCTGCGCCACCACGACGATCGTCCCCGCGGCGACCACCACGAGCGCCACCCCGACGGCCGCGCGCACCCGCAGGCGGCGCCACAGCACCGGCTTCTGCGGCGTGGGCGGAAGGGGCTTCGGGGGGCCGGCGACCAGCACGTCCCCGGGGTCGGGCTTCGCGGGCTTCGCGGATTTCGCAGGCTTCGCGGGCTTCGGCCTGGGCGGCTTGGCCGCCTTCGGCGCCTTGGCCGCGGGCTTCGGCGCGGCGGGCTCGGGGGCCGCGGCCGGCTTCGCGCGCTCGCGGGGCGGGGCGCCGTGCCCCCAGGTCAGCCCGGCGGCCCGCCATGCCTCGTAGGCGCGCTGCCAGGGCGACAGGGCGGCCGGGAGGTCGGCGATGTCGCCGGCGACGCCGAACGTCAGCCGGCGGCGGACCTGGCGGGAGCCCGCCGGGTCCTCCTCGGCCGTCCGCGGGGCCTCGTCCTGCTCCGGGGTCCTCGCCGTCACACGCGCTCCTTCACGGTCCTGTCGGACCACCATCAAATCGCGCCACGGGACGCCGTGTACCGACATCCGCGTGAACGGCGGCCAATGGGGCCGCTGGAGCGTTCTATCACTTCAGAGCCGACGTATCAGACCTTTCACCCGGATAGCCCCCTTGTACGCATAACCCCGGACATGGACGACCGGTGCGCCGGCCGGCGGGTCGCCGTGCACCTCGGTGGAGACCCCCGCACCGTCCGCTTCCACGCGGACACCGGGCGGCGCGATGATCTCCACCGTGGACTTGTAGGCGAGCACCCGCAGCGTCGTGACCGGGCCGTCCAGTTCGGCGGCCTGGAGGTCGAGCGTCCCCGTCCCCTTGTAGACGACGGTCGTGAACCGTTCGGGCAGCCTCCACCGCCCGGCGCGGGTGACCGAGGTCTTGTAGGCGATCTGGAACCGCCCGGCGGGCGCGGTCCCGGGGCAGGGCGCGGCGTCGCGGGCGGACGGCAGGTCGGCGGCCACGGCCCCGAGGTCGGCGTGGGTGCGCGCGGCGAGCACGCGGTCGATGCGCTCGTCCAGTTCGGGCTCGTCGAGGCGCCCCTCGGCGAAGGCGGTGTGCAGCCGGACGAGCATGTCGTCGCGGTCGCGGTCCGAGGCGCGCAGTGCGGGATGCTGTTCGACGCTCATCGCATCTCTCCTTCGAGGCCGGCGCTCCGCAGCCTGCACCCTCCAGCCCGTGGAGGGTCAAACGCGATACATCGTAACTCGCCGCCGCGCGGCGTTCGAGACATTCGGCCGCATCCCGACGCGCGATCATGCTTGCGGCCGCTTCGGACGTCCGTCCGCTAAATTCGGAACCGCCCGTAGATCGAGGAGAGGGGGGACGATCCATGGGCGGGACGCTCGGCCGCGCACACGGCCCGTACACGCTGTACGATCTCGACGCCCTTCCCGAGGAGGGCCGCCGCTACGAGCTCGCCGACGGCTGGCTGCACGAGCTGCCCGGCGACCTGTGGCACGACCACGCCGCCGAGCAGCTGAAGACCGTGCTCAAGGACGCGGCGCGCCAGGCCGACGCCGACGTCCACATCGCCGGCGCCCCGCAGGACGTGACGACGCCGTCCGGCATCCGCAAGCCCGACGTCTTCGCCGTGTCCCGCGACGTCGCCCGCAGCGCCCTGGAGCGCCAGACCCGCACCTACTACGGCCCCGACCTCATCCTGGTCGCCGAGGTCGTCACGCCGCGGACGGTCAACGAGCAGATCGACCGCGTCCGCAAGGTCGAGGAGTACGCCGCGACGGGCATCCCGCACTACTGGCTGGTCGACCTGGAGCCGCGCCCGACCATCACGCTGCTCGAACTCAGGGACGACCAGTACGAGGTGGCGGGCCGGGCGCGCTCGGGCGAGGTGCTCGCCGTCGACCGCCCCTACCCCATCGCCTTCGACCCGGCCCGCCTCTCCGAAATGGACTGACCGTGCTGCTGATCACGACGCTCGACGCCTGGCGGGCCGCGGCCGGCCCGCGCTTCGTCCTCTCCGACGCGGGGGCGGTGTGGGCGCCGGAGGAGGCCGCGCTCGCCGTCGCCGACGACGCGTTCCCCGGCGGCGGGCAGGTCGTCGCCGTCGAGCTCGACCCCGCGCCCGGCGCGGTGCCCGGGCGCGGGACGGTCGACACGACGACCGCGGCCCGCGTCCGCTACCTGCGGCGCGGCCCGGACGGGCGGCACGTCGCGCTGCTCGACCGGCCCGCCACCGCCGCCGCGCTCGACCTGCTGCCGCATCCCGAGGGCGGCTGGTACCGGGAGACGTGGCGGTCGGGCGTCTCCCTCGTCCCGGACGGCTACCCGGGCGAGCGCGCGAGCGCGACCGGCATCTACTTCCTGCTGCCGCCCGGCGAGGAGTCGATGTGGCACGCCGTGCGGTCCGCCGAGGTGTGGCTGTGGCACCGGGGCGGGCCGCTGGCGCTGCTGCTCGGCGGCGACGGCGAGCGCCCGTCCGGCGACCCGGAGACCGTCGTGCTCGGCGACGGCCTGGCGGACGGGCAGGTCCCCCAGGCCGTCGTGCCGCCCGGCGTGTGGCAGGCCGCGCGCCCCGCCGGGGACGAGGAGGTCCTCGTCAGCTGCGTGGTCTCCCCCGGCTTCGACTTCGCCGACTTCCGCGCCCTGCCGTAACCCCCCGCTCAGTCCGAGGAGAACGCGGCGTCGAACGCGCCCTCCGGCGGCGTCATGGCGTTCAGCGCGCGGACGAACTCCAGCGCCTCGGGCGCGCCCTGGAGGCGGTCCATGCCGGCGTCCTCCCACTCGACCGAGATCGGGCCGTCGTAGCCGATCGCGTTGAGGGCGCGGAACACGTCCTCCCACGGCACGTCGCCGCGGCCGGTGGAGATGAAGTCCCAGCCGCGCCGCATGTCCGCCCACGGCAGGTGCGACGACAGCCGCCCGCGCCGGCCGTCGCCCGTGCGGACCTTGGTGTCCTTGCAGTCGACGTGGTAGATCCGGTCGCGGAAGTCGAACAGGAACCCGACCGGGTCGAGCTCCTGCCACACGAAGTGGGACGGGTCGAAGTTCAGCCCGAACGCGGGGCGGTGCCCGATCGCCTCCAGCGTCCGGACGGTCGTCCAGTAGTCGTAGGCGATCTCGCTCGGGTGGACCTCGTGCGCGAACCGGACGCCGACCTCGTCGAACACGTCCAGGATCGGGTTCCAGCGCTCGGCGAAGTCGGCGTAGCCGCGCTCCACCATGGCGTCGGGGGTGGGCGGGAACATCGCGACGGTGTGCCAGATCGAGGAGCCGGTGAAGCCGACGACGGTGTCCACGCCCAGCTTGGCGGCGGCCCGCGCGGTGTCCTTGATCTCCTCGGCGGCGCGCTGTCGGACGCCCTCGGCCTCACCGTCGCCCCAGATGCGCTCGGGCAGGATGGCCTTGTGCCGCTCGTCGGGGTTGTCGCAGACGGCCTGCCCCACGAGGTGGTTGGAGATCGCCCACACCTTCAGGTCGTGCTTGGCGAGCGTCTCCAGCTTGCGCGGGATGTAGGAGTCGTCGGCGAGGGCCTTGTCGACCTCGAAGTGGTCGCCCCAGCAGGCGATCTCCAGGCCCTCGTAGCCCCAGCCGGACGCGAGCCGGCAGACCTCCTCGAACGGCAGGTCCGCCCACTGGCCGGTGAACAGGGTGATCGGTCGTGCCATGGTCATGCGCTCCCTTCGACGTCGACCCAGCAGCGGGACGCCGCGCTGTCGGCGACCGCGGCGAGGACGCGCTGCACCTGCAGCCCGTCCGCGAACGACGGCCGCGGGTCGGTGCCGTCCGCGATGGCGGTGAGCAGGTCGGCCATCTGGTGGGTGAAGGTGTGCTCGTAGCCGAGCATGTGGCCGGGCGGCCACCAGTGCCCGGCGTACGGGTGGACGGGCTCGGTGACGACGATCCGGCGGAACCCGGCGGTCGCGTCGTCCTCCGTCCGGTCGTAGAACCACAGTTCGTTGAGCGACTCCAGGTCGAACGACAGCGCGCCGGACGAGCCGCTGACCTCGATGCGCAGCGAGTTCTTGCGGCCGGTGGCGAACCGGGTCGCCTCGAACGAGGCGAGCGCGCCGCCGTCGGTGCGCCCGATGAACAGGGCGGCGTCGTCCACGGTGACCCGCGCGGTGCCGCCGCCGGGCACGGGGCGCTCCGGGACGAAGGTGTCCATCAGCGCCGACACGCCGACGAGCGACTGCCCGGTGATGAACTGCGCGGTGTCGATGATGTGCGCGCCGATGTCGCCGAGCGACCCGGACCCGGCCTTGTCGCGGTCCATCCGCCAGGTGAACGGCGCCGCCGGGTCGGCGAGCCAGTCCTGGAGGTACTGCGCGCGGACGTGCCGGACGGTGCCGATGCGCCCCTCGTCCACCAGCCGCCGGGCGAGGGTGACCGCCGGGACGCGCCGGTAGTTGAACCCGACCATCGAGCGGATGCCGCGCTCGCGCGCCCGGTCCGCGGCGGCGGCCATCGCCTCGGCCTCCGCGACGGAGTTGGCGAGCGGCTTCTCGCACAGCACGTGCTTGCCCGCGTCCAGCGCGGCGACCGCGATCTCGGCGTGGCTGTCGCCCGGCGTGCAGATGTCGACGAGCTGGACGTCGTCGCGGCGGAGCAGCTCCTTCCAGTCGGTCTCGATCGACGCCCAGCCGAGCGCGGCGGCGGCGGCGCGGGCGCGGTCGGCGGAGCGTCCGGCCAGGGCGGTCATGACGGGCGTCAGCGGCGGCCCGAAGAACGGCCCGACGCTGCGCCACGCCTGGGAGTGGGCGCGTCCCATGAACGCGTGCCCGACCATCCCGACTCCGACGGTCGTCATGTTCAGCTCACCTCTCTGTGTCATCTTCCGGGGCGGCCCCCGGCCC
>NZ_VCKZ01000773.1 GCF_005889745.1 Actinomadura geliboluensis | reverse complement strand
CCCCGAAAACCTCACACCCCGATCAGTGACCGCAGCCGGCCTCAGCGCACTCCGCCGATCAACCCCTGGCAGGGGCCCCTTGCGTCATCGACCGAACGCACACACCGTGATCCGCGCCAGCCCGGCCGGGCGGAAGAAGGTCAGTTATGAAGATCACGGTATGCCGCCGCGAGTTCCGGGCCGAGACGATGCACGATGTCGTGGCCCTTCACCAGCCGGGGGAAGACTATCGAGAAAGGACGTGACAATGACCTCTCTCAACTGGGTGTCGCCCCGACAATATTCGGCTTCCAGAAAGCCGAGCACAGCTTCCCAGTCCGGGAGAACGGAAGTCTTGCCGAGGTAGGATCGCAGGACTTCCCGAGTCACGTCCCAGAAGAGAACGTGCGACAGGAGGGCCCCGTTATTACTCAGATTCACCTCGTGCAGGTCCTGCAGTGCAGGAAAGTGCTCGACCAGCCTCTCAACCAGGACCCGATCGCCGCTCAATCACAACCTCCCAGGCCAGGATACGCCGCGAGGCCACCATATCTCCCCCTGAGTGCCGACTCCAGTACCGCGGTGATCGCACGCACGCCACCGTCACGCATTATCACTAGGTCAGGGCAACGGAAAACGGTGCCGTTCTGCCCCTTCCCCTCATGCACCAGCAATCCATGATCCGCGCTATCTCACGAACTATGAGGAAGGTCGTGTCCACTGACCCTTTTTCATCCGGCTGGACAGGTGCCGATCACAGCATGATCGCGATGTTGGCGTCCGGCCAGTGAAGCGAAGAAGCCCCTGGTAGACGACTTGATCACCACAATCTCGACGTCCGAACCAGG
>NZ_VCKZ01000772.1 GCF_005889745.1 Actinomadura geliboluensis | reverse complement strand
CCTCTACGCCCCCACCGGCCTGGACCTGCTCGCCCGCATGCTCACCCCCCGCGGCGTCCTGGCGGTGTGGAGCGCCGGCGCCGCCCCCGCGTTCGAGGCGCTGCTGCGCGACCGGTTCGCCCGCGTCGAGGCCAGACCGGTGCCGGTGCCCCGCGGCGAACCCGACATCGTGTACCTCGCGGCGCGCCCGACAAAGCCGGACCGCCCGTTTCTGTAGCCCGCGCTGTTCGTCCCGGAAAGTGCATTCGCTAGGTTTCGGCCTGACAAAACCTTTTTGGGAGGATCTGTGGCTACTGCCCACGCAGCCCAGCGGCGCCCCGCCGTCCTGGGCGACCTGCTGCCCGGTGCCCTGGCCCGCGACACCGCCCTCGTCATCGGCGCCGCCGTACTCACCGGCATCGCCGCGCAGATCGCGGTCCCGCTGCCCGGCACCCCCGTCCCCGTCACCGGGCAGACCTTCGCGGTGCTGCTCGCCGGCGCCGCCCTCGGCCCCGGCCGCGCCGCCCTCGGCATGCTCGTCTACCTGCTCGCCGGCCTCGCCGGCGTCCCCTGGTTCACCGACGGGGCCTCCGGCGCCGGCTTCGCCAGCTTCGGCTACATCCTCGGGTTCATCGTCGCCGGCGCCGCCGTCGGGCACCTCGCCCGCCGCGGCGGCGACCGCACCCCGCTGCGCACCGTCGCGACCATGCTCGCCGGAACCGCCATCATGTACGCCGCCGGCGTCCCCTACCTGATGGCCTACCTGCACGTGGACCTCGCCACCGCGCTCGACCTCGGCGTCACGCCCTTCCTGGCCGGCGACGCGCTGAAGGTCCTGCTGGCCGCAGGGCTCCTGCC
>NZ_VCKZ01000336.1 GCF_005889745.1 Actinomadura geliboluensis | reverse complement strand
GGTGGTGCCGGTGGTCAGCTTCAGCGTGATCGGGTTCGAGTTGGTGCCGACCGTGCAGTTGCTGCCGAGGATCGGGTTGATGAGCCGGACCTTCACCCCGAGGGTGATCTCGAAGTCCGAGCTGACCGGCATCTCGAACTTGCCGGCGTACTCGACCTTGGCGTACACGGCCGTGAGGAACGGGTCACCGAACAGCCCGTCCTGGACCAGCATCTTCGGCGCCTCGAGCCCTCCGAAGAGGACCTTGGTCTCGAACGTGGTGGGGTTGAAGGTGTTCGCGTACGTGAACCTGATCGGCTCCTCGATCGCCTGGTCGAAGTTCCCGATCTTGAAGGTGCCGCTCGTGATGATGCCCACGTAGCAGTTCGAGAAGGTCGGGTGCGCCCCCTCCGGGAGGGGCGGGCAGTCGGAGAAGTCGAAGCTCGACGGGATCGGGTCCGGGTTGGTCGCCGAAGCGGGGGACGCCAAGCCGAAGGTGAGAGTTGCGGCTGCAGCGAGCGCGGCGGGAAGCGCGAACCGGGAACGCCTCCGGATACGGGTGAACTTCACCAGCCTGTCCTTTCTTTGTGCCGGGAGAAATGGACACAGGGCGTCGGACGGCCACACTGTGATCCGCCGACACGGAACCGTGAGGCGGATCCCCGATGAGAGGATCCTCGATTCCCAACTGGAGGCTAATACCGAAACAATGACAGCTCAATACGCCACAACGCATGAACATGAAGATCTTTTCGCTTTGTTAGCGAATATCAAGAATGGGTCCCCCGAGCGGGATCGGTATTATCACCGACCGCATATAACCAGGCGGGGAGGACGCGTCATCCAAGGCTTGCCCAGCTCTGGCGGGGAACATGGCGGGAGGACTTGAACGGAACGGCCGCACTCGCCGCGGACTGAAAGGGTCCGCGGCGAGCCGGCCTGGCTGCACCGCGCCGGGGTGGTGCGGCAGATGCAGCCGGCTCTTACGCCCCAGCGCTAACAGACGCGCCGGGAGGAGACACTACGTGGCAAACGCATGATCGATCAGGGCCTGTCCCAGATAATCTGCTGCTTCGGAGTAAAGGCGAAGTTGGTGCCAACACCCCCGACAAGCGGGAGGCGCATCGCAGGATTTGTCCTCGTGAAACCCGAAAGACTACAGGTCGACTCGGGTGCGACTTCCAGATCATGGCTTAGCAGGTTGAGCGTACCATTGTCGTACTCTCCCAGAAACGATCCAGGCATTCCGGACAATCGTTGATTGATGCCGGATTGAGCTTGTGGATGGTTGATCTGGACCGAGCAGTCGGCGGCGCCGTCGTCGTCGACGTCCACACCGACGTTGAGCATCAGCCCGGTCACCTGCATGGTCATCCGGGTTTCGTATTCCCGGACGCTCAGCCACAACGGGCCTTCCTGGGTGCTTTCCACCACTGGATACTCGATGCCATCAGATGTCTTGACCTTGCAGCCCTCAAGGGACAGGTTACCCTTAGCGAGCATGTAGCGCGGCAGCCAGTGGCCTCGTTTGAGATCGAATCGCATGGCCATCGACTCGCACCCGAACTGGGCTTTCTCCGGGGTGCCAGAGTTTCTAGTGAGAAGGAACTGATGCCCCGTCACGTTGGTGTCCCCGCCTTGCGGAACAGTGACTGTTGCAGGCAGCGGAGCCGCATTATCGACACATTGGGCTCCAGTACGGAGATCACACCACGTTCCTGTATTCACATTTGCGTAGTTACCCGACCCGGAAACACTCGCGGTAAGGATCGGACTCAGATCTTCCGTCACTCCACAACCAGAGAAGAAGGGAATATCCAGGTCATCCACGACCAAGGTCTGACCCTCCTTGTAGTCCAAATAACCGGTGCGATCACCGCCCAGCCACGCCTTCCCCACGAAGGCGGTCGGGCTCGTCGTGCACTGTTCACCCAGGTCAATCGGCACTCCATTGACCTCGGCCTTAACCGCTTTGATCCGAACGTATGAACTCGCACCGAGCTGAGCAGTCCCTATGCCGGGCTGCCTGAATTGCTGGAATTGCTTGCGGACAAGTCGAAGATTCGCCGTGATCGGGTCATTTGGTTTCCCGGGAGGACCGGACTGCACGGCCTCTGCCACCGCACGTGTCGGCATGAATCCGAAACCCAGGATGGTGGCGGGAATGGGATTGGTGCGAGTTATTCCATATCCACGCTTTTCGTCAAGATTTGGCCCAGTAACCAAATTGCCAAAGCGATTTTCAGTCTGGAATCTCGTACTACTTTCAACGGCAACCGGGACGGCATAGCCGACCTTCTTGGCATTGAGGAACCCCGCACCTTTGATGCAAAACGGAAGTCCATCCCCAAGAATTGGATCCCGTACGGTTTTCGGAACTGCTGGAGAATCATAGAGCTTCTTCAGTACGGGATCTTCATAATTGATGGCATATCTTGGATCCGTCCCCCGAGCCGGAAGGAGCTCGCACATTTGTGTCTGGGACGCGGCCGGCTGAGAGGCTGGCGTGCTCAACGAACTCGGACCCGCCGCTTCATTCCCGCGGGCTATCCGTACGGTTCCAAGCAGGGTCTCCTTCTCCGCCGTACAGTGCAGCGCAGTCTCTGCTCCGTCCTTACTCGCGCTCGTTTCGGCCGGCACCAACGACAGGTCCAGTCCCCCGGCCGACCACGACAGTCCACCCGCTGAATCCGGGGTCACCGGCGGCGCGATCCCGCTACCGGTCAGATGCACGATTCCGTCACCGTATGAGGGTGCGGCCGCCAGAGCGAAAGCCGGCCATCCACTGTCCTGAACCCGATCAGGCGCACGGACGGCGACCTGTATCTCCGCGACTCCGCTGAGCGCGGGGGGAGCTGTGGACGAGGGCGTGACACTCGTCACTGGCGAGGCCGAGGGACCGCCCGGGGATCCCGCTCGAACCTTCGACGCCAGCTCGGCAGGAACACCAACGTCGATCTTAACCGTGCCCAGTTGGACCGGCTGCCCGACGGTTCCGGACGAGGGCGCCGTCGTTTCGATCCGCAGCCTCACCTTGTGGGTCCCGGACGTACCGGAGCATACAAGCCCGATGTCAGCACCGATGTCGGCCATCGCCGACGGGATGGTGGCTACTGTCCCACCGCCCACGATCACGGCCGTGAGCGCCCCGATCCGCGCGGCGTTTCTGAACAACCGGTGCATTGTCACATCCTTTAATCGACGGTGAACCGCACCCGGATGGCGAGCACCCGGGTGCGGCTCGAACAAGGACCGCGCCTCATCTCATGAGGTCAGTCGATCGTCGGGCTGACCCCGCTGGAGTTGACCACGCTGTACGTGCCAGCGAGCGAGACCGTTTCACCGACATCGACCAGTCCGTTGCAGCCCGGGCTCGACGCGGTGAGCACCTCCAGGTTGTTCGAGGCCCCGAACGCCACCGAGAGCGTGCCGTCGTTGCCCGTGAGCGACGAGGGATTGGTGTAGGTGCCCTCGATGTAGCCATCGTTGCCATTCGGCCCGCCGACGGTCGCCGTGCACCCAACGCTGGGCCCGTACAGCTCGACCTGGACGCCAGTCAGTCGGCCGCCCGTCGTCCCTCCCGGGCCCGAGTCGCTTCCGGGGCCATCGTCGTCAGCGTTGAACGACCACGGCGTGCCCAGGGCCGTCACCCGGGTCGGGATGGAACCGTTGGCCACGCACCAGTCGTTGGTCTGGCCGGGCGAGGAGAAGGTGACGCTGCTCAGCGTGGCGATGCCGGTGCCGGGCCGTGCGGTGCCGCTCGGCAGGCTGCCGGAGGCCGTCGAGGACGTGCACTCCAGGGTGGACCCGTTGATCAGGCCGAAGCCGATGATGGAACCCACGTTGCTTCCGGCGATGGTTCCACCGTTTTGGACGTCGAAGTTCGTCGCCGGGTCCGCAGAGGCCGGCATGGTGGTGAGGGCGACGGCGGTGGCCGCGACCGCACCAGCGGTCAGGGCCCTTCTGGCGATCTTTCGCATGTCAGTCCTTTTCCCTTCACGGGGGGTGGTTTCTTCTACTCGTAGGGACACTGACCGCGTTCTACAGGTCGAACTCCTCCGGGTTGATGGGAGCAGAACCCCGGAAGCCGAACTCCTTCGACTTCGCCGCAAGACCACCCAGTCCTGCCGTACTCATATCGGAATATACCCGCCAGTAGTGCACTTCTCAAGTGTCATCCGAACATCTTTGCTGACTTCATGGAAGTTGCCACTGCAGATTGTCAATCGCTTAGCAATCGATCATTATGTATTTATCACCGACTTATAGTCGGCTTGAACAGCCGGCGCCCGTACACGGCGGTACCCGTACACGGCAGGCCATTCGCGCGCCGATCCGCCATTCGCTGGCATGGAAGGATCTCCACTGAGCCATGAGCCTCCGTTGCGTTGAACGGCACGGAGAGCGTCCTCAGTGTGAGGCAGGCTGACGTCCGCCCGTCCGCCCGTCCGCCCAAAGCGCTGTCCGCGGCGAAGAGTGACGGCAGGTTCACCGCAACCACCTGCACTGGAATTAACCCGTTGGCCACACATCCGTCGTTGACATTTCCGAGTTAGGAGAAAGACACCGCGTCGATCGCGGAGAGTGGCCCAAGTGGTTCGGCGCGTCACCGGCAAGTGATGATGACGCGCAGAACAGCACGGACGTAGTGGAGATGTCGTACGCCGGGACGGCGCCGGGTGCACAGGCCGCGGTCGTCGCCGCGGCGGCGGCCATCCCTTTGCGTCACAACCTTCGCATCTCGACATTTCTCCGTCCCGTATCTCCCGCACTAGAAATTGACCGTAGGGCTGATTCCAGCCGCCGGCGGAACGGGACTGGTCCGGTTCACTTGGATGTAGCCGGCGAGCGCGACCGTTTGACCGACTGCGAACAGTCCGGTACAGCCCGGGGTCACGCTGGTCACCCGCAGGTTGTTCACGGCCCCGTATGGCATCGAGAGCGTGCCGTCGTTACCTGTCAGCGTCGAGGGATTGGTGTAGGTGCCCTCGACATAACCGTCCGAGCCGCCTGCGCCCGGCCCACCGACAGTGGCGTCACAGGCCAAGCTCGACGCGTACAGCCTGATCCGGACGTTGTTCAGTCGGCCTTCCATCGTCGCTCCCGGGCCCGAGCCAGTGTGCCCACCCGTGAGGTCGAAGGTCCATGGCAAACCCAGAGCCGTCACCTGGATCGGAACGGAACCATTCAACAGGCACCAGTCTTCGACCTGGCCGTCCCAGGAGAAGGTTACGTCGTCGAATGTGAAGAGGCTGCCGAGCAGGGGGCCGTCCACGGTCGGCGTGTGGCCGGTGGCCGCCAACGATCTGCACCCCTCCATGAATCCGTTGTCGACGGTGAAGAAGCTGCCCAGGTCGGTTCCAGCGACATAGCCGCCGTTCTGGATGGTGATCGGGTCGGCCGACGCCGGTACCGCCGTGAGAGCGACGGCTGCGGCCGCGACCGCCGTAGCGATCAGGGCCTTTCTGAGTGTCTTTCGCATGTCGGCCGCTTCCCTTCATCGAGGGTTGACATCTGTTCACCTCGGGTGCACTTCCACAGGTCAGATCCCGAGGGTGTCGATGGCGGAAATCATCCACTTAAAGCCGGGTCGCATCTCTCCGTGCTAGTCGATCGTCGGACTGATACCGGCTGCAGGCGGGACTGGGCTAGTCCGTCGCACGTTGTACCTGAAGGCAATCGAGACCTTTTCGCCCAGATAGTAGTATTGAGGACAGGATGTCGGACCGGAGATGTTGATTACCGTGAAGTTGGGGGTCTCAGTGAATGGCACGTCGAGTATGCCATCGCTGCCTGTGAGCACTGATGGGTTGGTGTAGATGGCCTCGAAGTAGCCGCCCGAACCGCCTGCACCTGACCCGCCGATGGTTACATCGCAAAGCAACAAAGTGTCGTGCAATTTGAGTTGGATATCGATCAGTTGGCCGTCTGTCGTCCCCCCTGGGCCAGAACCTGTGCCCGCACCTGTAGCAACGAACTTCCACGGCAAGCCCACTGGCGTTACCTGGAGGCGTCCATAAGCACCTGAGCACAAGTCGTTCGGCTCCCCGGGCGAAGAGAAGGACGCGTTTCCCAGCGCGACTACGTTATCGCCGTCCAGGGTGCCGTCAACGACCGGGTTGCCCTCCATATCCTTTTGTGTCCAGCCATCGAGCACCGAGGAATAGCATTCAAAGGTAAATCCGGTCTGCCAGCCGAAGCCGACGAGAGAACCTACGTTGCTTCCCGTAAGATATCCGCCGTTCTGAATGGTGTAGGTGACCGGGTCTGCCGCGGCTGGAGCTGCTGTGAGTGCGGCGGTAGTGGCGGTGGCTGCGATGGCGGTCAGTGCCCTTCGCGCGAGCTTCCGCATGTCAGGCTCCGAGGGTGTCGATGGCGGAGATCTTCCATTTGCCGTTTGCGTACAGGGCGTCGACGGCGAAGACGGCCGCGGAGTAGCTCGTCTTGTTCGTGTCGGTGCGGGTGTTGCGCTGGTCGGCGAAGATCAGCAGGCGGGCACGGTCGCCGGTCAGGGACTTCACCGCCGAGTCGGTGACCGACGTGGTGAGTACCTGCTTCTGCTGCGGCGCCTGCTTGCGCACCAGGGCGAACAGCTGGTTGTACTGCTGAACGGCCTTTCCAGTGAGTAGTTCCTGCGCCGCCTTCTCCGTCTTTGCCACGTCGGCGTAGTTGTAGGAGAACACCGTGTTGACGACCGTGGTCACCTGGCCTTTGACCTCGGCGGTTCGGCCGTTGTCACTAAGGGCGTCGTTCTGCGCGGAGGCCGCGCTGGTCAGGTCGCGCTCCTGGGCGTTCGACCAGGCGGCGACTCCACCGAGCGCTATCGTCAGCGCACCGAGGAGGACGACGAGGCGGGTGCGCGCGGTGCCCGGGACGAACCGGCCGGCTGAAGTGATCGCTGCCATTCGCTTTCTCCTCCCCGCTCAGGGCGTTCCGGTCGGGGCCTGGCCGAGCGCCGACAGTTTCCAGCCGTCCGAGGTCCGGGTGAGCTGGCCGGCGAACCGCCGGGTGTTGTCGACCGGCTTGCCGTCGGCACCGGTGATGGTGATGCGGACGGCGGCGATAACGGCCGCCTTGCCCGCGCGGGTGTCGAGTTCGGTGAGCCCGGATTCGAGGATCTTCGCCGTGCTGGTCGTCTTCGCCTTCTGCACCTCGGTCTTCAGCCGCTCCCGGCCCTGCACGATCTGGTCGTAGAGCTGCGCGGTCGCCGAGTCCTGCCACACCTTCAAACCCGTGTCCACCTGGCGGTAGTCGAGGGTGTTGAGGTTGACGATCTCCTGCCCGGCGACGGCGAGTACCCGGTCCCGTTCGGCGGCATAGGCCATGGAGTCGTCGCCGGACGCCGCGTGGTATGACCAGCCGAACCAAGCGGCGGCCCCCGCCGCGATCAACGTCACGAGCGACGCGATCCGGATGAGCGGGTCCTTGGAGAGCCCGCGTCGGGGCTTCTCGTCCGCGTCCTTCTCCGACGACTTCGGCTTCGACGTCTTGTCGGACTTCTTCCCAGTCGGCTCCGGGGTCTCGCCGCTCTCGTCCTCGGCCGGTTCCGGCTCGGCGGACTCGCCGCCGTCCCGGGCCTCGGGCTCCTCAGGCTCCTCGGCCTGAACCTCGGGCTCCTCGGCCGCCGTATCGGCGGTCTTCGTCTTGGACACCTGAATCCACCCCTTTCCTTCAGGCGGCCCGGAGGTCGCTGATGCGCCAGCCGTGGTCGTCGCGGACCGTGACGATGAGCTGGGCGGCGACCGGCGGACCGGTCGCCTTCCCGGCCCGAGTGGTCCGCTGGTCGAGCATGACCAGCAGGACCGCCGTCCTGTCACGGCTGAGTTTGATCAGCCCGGCCTTCGTCACCTTCGTGGTGAGGGCGAGCTTCATGACCGGTGCGTTCTGCTTCACCAGGCCGAACAGCTTGCGGTAGTCGCCGACGGCGCGGCCGGTGAGGACGTCGTTCGCGACGCGCTCGGTGGCCGCCGGGTCGGTGTAGGTGTAGGTGAAGATCCGTGCGACCTTCGCCGAGACGTCGGCGACGACCTTGCCGGTATCGGCTTTGTCGACGAGTGCGCGGTTGGCGGCCGGTGACCGCTCGCTTCTCCTGTCGGCCCAGCTGTCGACGGCGAAGGCGGACAGGCACAGCGCCACGGCGAGGGCCACCGGCCACCCCAGCCCGGCGGCCCGCTTGAGTCGGGAGACAAGCGGGCGCCGGGCGGTCTTCTTTGCGCGCTTCTTCCGCGGGGCCGGGTCACGGCGCGCGGCGCGCTCCTCGGTGATGCTCATGGCCCGCTCCCCCCGGGTGCCAGCGGTTTCAGCGAGCTGATCTTCCAGATGCCGCCGACGCGCTGCATCTCGACCTCGTAGCGCTTGCGCTGCTCGGTCCCCTGCGCGGCGCCGGCGGCGGGCTCGGTGAAGATCCGCACCGAGGCGAGGACGGTGGCCTCGCCCGCCGACCGGTCGAGCGCGGTGACGGCGAGCGCGGTGACCCGGCCGTGCGAGGGGGTCTTCTGCTTGGCGAACTTCGCGCGCGCGTTCGGCATGTCGCGTTTCAGGGCGTCGGCGAACGGGCCGGTGGCGACGTCCATCCAGTGCGTCATGTCCAGGTCGGCCACCTTGGGGTCGATGCTGTTGACCAGCGCGAGGTCACGGACGGCGGTCCGCGTCACGTCGTCCCGCGCGGAGGCGAGATCGTGGTCGGCGCCCCGGCCGGACTGGAACAGCGACCAGAACGACAGGCCGAGGAGGACGGTGGCGGCGGCCACGAGGACGTAGCCGGCCGGGCGGATCCACCGGATCAACCGGGCGAATCCGCGCGGCACCGCCGCCGCCTCCTCGGTCATCGCGTGCCTCCGAGCCCGAGGAGGGTGGCGAGGTCACCGGACGTCGGCGGCCTCGCACCGGCGGACAGCCCCAGCGAGTCGATCAGACCGGCCGATCGGGTGCCGCTCAGCGTGCCCGGCTTGGCCGGCGCCGGGACGCCCTTGTGCGGCGCGTTGGCGGAGCCGCGCACGTTGATGCCGGTACTCGGGCTCTCCGCGCAGTGCGCGTCGGTGTTGAACGGCGGCGCGGGCGACTCGTCATGCCCCTCGCGGTAGCGGGTCTTGCCGTAGCCGCGCGTGCAGGGCTGCGGGTTGAAGAACGTGGTCACGAGGCCCATGCGGAGCAGACCGTCATCGACAATGCTGGGGCCGATGCCCGCGACCTTCGGGAGGTTGTCGAGCATCTCCTCGATCGCGGCCTGGCGTGGAGAGCCGATGCGCGCGGTCGTGAGCAGGTTCGCCAGCAGGACGCTGAGGCTCGGGTCCAGGTCGCGGAGCAGGGCCGACATCTCGTTCGCCGCGCCGGGCCCGGCCGCGATGAGCTTGCGCAGGTCGGTGTCGGAGTCGCGGAATTGCCGCGCGAGCAGCCGGGAGTCGGACGCGAACGACTTGAACGCCCCCGACATCTCGTTCTGCGTCTGCAGCACCACCTGCCCGTTGTGGATCAGCGCGCGGGTGTCGGGGAACGCCGCGTCGGACGCTGAGACGAACCGGGCGCTGGTGTCGAGGAGCTGCTGGAGGTGCGGTCCCTGCCCCGCGAACGCCAGCCCCAGCTCGTCGATGAGCGTCTTGGTGTCGTTCAGCGGCAGCGAGGCGGTGAAGTCGTTGACGCTCTTGAGCGTCTCGTTCACCGGCGCCGGGACGGTGCTGACGCTTCGCGGGATCGTGGTCCCCTCCGCGAGGTAGGGTCCGGCGTCGGCGCGGGGCCGCAGGTCGACGTACTGCTCACCGACGGCCGAGCGGTTCGCCACGACCGCCTCAAGGCTTCGGGGGATGTCCGGTGACGAGTTGTCGATGTGGAGTTCGGCGACGACGCCGTCCGAGGTGAGGTCGAGCTTGCCGACCTTGCCGACGGTGACGCCCCGGTAGGACACCGCCGACCCCTCGAAGAGGCCGCCGGTGCTGGGCAGGTCGAGCCGGACCGTGTAATAGCCGCGCAGCCCGACATAACGTCCGACATCGGCGTAGTTGGTACCGATGTAGGCTGTCTCTTATACCCATCT
>NZ_VCKZ01000335.1 GCF_005889745.1 Actinomadura geliboluensis | reverse complement strand
GGCATTCGGGGAGCGGCGAAGGGGCGCGGCGACGTACGCTGCGGAGCATGAAGGGACGTCCACTCCGCTTCACCCCGCGTCGGGACGCCGGGATGTTCGCCTATGAGCGCGCGCTGGCGCACGGGGGGTTCAGCCCTGTGGCAGGTGTCGACGAGGCGGGGCGCGGGGCCTGCGCGGGACCGATGGTGGTCGCGGCGGTCATGCTGCAGGGTGGACGCGGCCGGATCGACGGCCTGACCGACTCGAAGCTGCTCACGCCGGCGCGCCGGGAAGAGCTGTACGCGGAGATCATCAAGCGGGCGTACGCGTGGAGCGCGATCATCATCCCGTGCCACGACATCGACCGGATCGGCCTTCACCGGTGCAATGTCACCGGGATGCGGCGGGCGCTGGCCGCGCTGGACAAGCGGCCCGCCTATGTGCTCAGCGACGGGTTCCCCGTCCCAGGTCTGGACGTGCCCGGCCTTGCGATGATCAAAGGCGATCAGGTCGCGGCCTGTGTGGCGGCAGCGTCCATCGTCGCGAAGGTCACCCGAGACCGGATCATGGTCGGGCTCCATGAGCGTTACCCCGAGTACGGCTTCGACGTCCACAAGGGCTACGTGACTCGCGCGCACGGCGAAGCGCTCGCCGCGCACGGGCCATGTCCGGAGCATCGGTTCTCCTACGTCAACGTCGGGCGGGCCTTGCGCAACAATGGGGATGTGGCCGTGGTGGAGGAGACCGAAGGGGAGGTCTCCGACGAGGGCTGCGCGGAGGGGGCACGAGCGTGAGCGCGGAGGATCTCGAGAAGTACGAGACCGAGATGGAGCTGCAGCTCTATCGCGAGTACCGGGACGTCCTCGGGCTGTTCAGCTACGTCGTCGAGACCGAACGCAGGTTCTATCTCACGAACTCGGTCGACCTTCAGGTGCGCGGTGCCGACAGCGGCGACGTCTTCTTCGAGGTCACGATGCAGGACGCGTGGGTCTGGGACATGTACCGTCCTGCCCGCTTCGTTAAGAACGTGCGTGTCGTCACGTTCAAGGACGTGAACATCGAGGAACTCGCCAAGAGCGACTTCGAACTTCCCTCCCAGGAGTGATCTGGCGGACGACTCCCTGCCCGTGTGGGACGGCGTGATCGACGTGGTGTCGTCGGGGCGGCACGTGGCGGTCTGGTAGGCGAGTGCGCCGTCCTGGTGTTGGGGTTCTGCTGTGGCGACGGGGTTGTTGAGCGGGTCACTTCGGCTCCTCGGGAGACGGGGTCGGGCCCTGCGAGGTTTTTCCGGACTTGGTCAGGCGCCAGCCGGCTGCGGCGCGCTCGATGAAACCCGCAGCGGACAGTAAGCCCAGCTTGGCGTTGACGGTGGGCAGGTCGACGCCTGCCTTGACGGCGAGCTGCGCGGGGCCGGTCGCGCCGCGGGAGGGGAACGCCTCCAGGACGGTCCGGGTCACCGGTTCGAGCCGGTCGCGGGGGAGGACGGGCGTGTTCGGCGGAGGCGCCAGGTCCGCGCCGATGCGCCCTACCGCCTCGATGATCTCCTCGGGGCGGGTGACCAGTGTGACGCCCTCCTCCCGTAGCAGCCGATGGCAGCCGACCGAGGAGCGTGAGGTGATCGGGCCGGGCACGGCCATGACCACCCGGCCCAGCTTGGACGCCCAGCCGGCGGTGTTCAGGGCGCCGCTGCGGGCCTCGGCCTCGACGATGACCGTGCCGCGCGACAGGGCCGCGATCACCCGGTTCCGGACGAGGAAGCGCAGCCGGTGCGGATGCGTCCCCGGCGGCGACTCGCTGACCAGCAGTGACCGCCGCGCCATCTCGGCGAACAGCCCCTCGTTGGACGCCGGGTAGGGGACGTCGACCCCGTTGGCGAGGACGGCGACCGTGGGGCCGTCGGCGGCCAGCGCGCCGCGGTGGGCGGCCGCGTCGATGCCGAGCGCGCCGCCGGAGACGACCGTCCAGCCGTCATCGGCCAGGTCGGAAGCGAAGTCGGCGGCGGCGCGCAGGCCGTAGGGGGACGCGGCGCGGGAACCGACGATGGCGACCGATCGCAGGCAGGAATAGCGCAGGTCGCCGGGGCCGCGCAGCCACAGCGCGTAGGGGCGTCCGGTGCCGAGGTCGTCGAGGGTCGTCGGCCATTCGGGATCTCCCGGGCAGATGAGGCGTCCGCGGAACCCGGCACAGACGGCCATGTCCTGGTCGGGTTCGGCGGCGATCAGGCGGATCCGCCACTGGTCGAGGCGCTGGACCTCCTTCAGGGTGGCGTCGACGCCGTTGGGGAGGCGGCAGGTGCGGACCGCTTCGAGGGCCCCCTCCGGGCCGCAGTGGTCGATGATTCGGTTGAGGAAGGCGTCGCCGGGCTCCGCGACGGCCGTGAGGGTGGCGCGGGCGGTCCTCTCGTCGCTCATTGGCGCCCCGCCGACCAGAGGGCGAGCGCACCGCCGACGTCGTCCGGGCCGGGCTCGTCGTGGCCCGCCAGGTCGGCGATCGTCCAGGCGACCCGCAGGATGCGGTCGAGACCGCGGGCGCTCAGCGTGCCGCGCTGCAGCGCTTCGTCGGCCGCGCGCATCGCCTCGGCGGACGGCGTGAAGCGCCTGCGCAGCTCCGGGCCGGGAACCTCGGCGTTGGAGCGCCACGGGGTTTCGGCGAGGCGGTGCCGCGTCCGTTCCCTGGCGAGCTGGACGCGTTCGGCGACCACCTTGCTGGACTCGGCGAACTCCAGGTCGTAGCGGAGCTCCGCACGGCTCGCCGGTGTCAGCTCCAGCTTGAGATCGATGCGGTCGAGGAGCGGCCCGGTCACGCGGCTGGCGTATCGGCGCCGGATGCCGGGCGCGCAGGAGCAGTCGATCTGCTTCGCCGCCGCGCACGGGCACGGGTTCGCCGCGAGGACGAGCGTGAACCGGGCGGGGAAGTGCGCCATGCCCTCGATGCGGGAGATCCGCACCACGCCCTCTTCGAGCGGCTGCCGCAGGGCGTCGAGCGTGCCTCCTTGGAATTCCGGGGCTTCGTCCAGGAAGAGGATCCCCCGGTGGGCGAGGGAGACCGCGCCGGGCTGCAGGACGCGGCCCGACCCGCCGCCGACCATCGACGCCCTGGAGGCGGTGTGGTGCGGGGCGTAGAACGGCGGCTGGGTGATCAGCGGCTGGCCTGGCCGGAGGGTCCCGGCGACCGAGTGGATCGCGGTGACCTCCAGGGCGATCTCCGGCTCCAGGGGCGGCATCAGGGTCGGCAGCCGCTCCGCGAGCATCGTCTTGCCGCACCCCGGGGGCCCGGCGAAGAACAGGTGGTGGCCGCCCGCCGCGCTGATCTCCAGCGCCCGGCGGGCCTCGGCCTGCCCCCGGACGTCGGCCAGGTCGAGGTCGGGCGGGATCTCCTGCTGCCGGATGGCGTAGCCGTCCGCGGGGATGGCGAAGTCGTCCTCCTCGTCGTCTTCGATCGGCGGCGGCTCGTCGCGCAGGATGCACAGCAGGCCGCGCAGCGTGCCTGCGGACACGACCTGCATGTCGGGGACGAGTTCGGCCTCGGCGGCGTTGGCCTGCGGCACGACGACCGTGCGGCACCCCCTGTTGGCGGCGGCCAGCACGGCGGGCAGGATGCCCTGGATCGGGCGGATGCGGCCGTCCAAGCCGAGCTCCCCGATCAGTACCAGCCCCGCGCAACTGCGCGGCGGGACGACCTCCGCCGCCGCGAGCAGCGCTATCGCGATGGCGAGGTCGAAGGTCGATCCCTTCTTCGGCATGCTCGCCGGAAAGAGCGACACCGTGACATGTCGATTTGGCCAATCTTCGCCGGAATTGAAGATGGCGGCGCGGACGCGGTCACGGGCCTCGCTAAGGGCCGTGTCGGGGAGGCCGACCAGGTGCAGGCCGGGGACGCCGCTGGTGATCGCCGCCTCCACGTCGACGACGAAGCCGTCCACGCCGACCAGGGACACCGAGCGGGTCTTGGCGAGCGTCATCAGCAGACCTCCCGCAGGTGGTCGATCGAGAACCCGTCGCCGTCGCAGGTCAGCCCGAGGACGTCCACCCGTATGAGCGCACCGCTGACCCCCTGAGACGCGGCCCACCGCAATGCGAGCCGCCGTAACCGGGCCGCCTTCTCGGCGGTGACCGCTTCGACCGGATCGCCGAACCGTGCCGAGCGGCGGGTCTTGACCTCGCAGACGATGTGCCTGCGGCCGTCGTGGGCGACGATGTCGAGTTCGCCCTCGGAACAGCGCCAGTTGCGGTCGAGGATCTTCCAGCCGAGGCCGGCGAGGTAGTCGGCCGCGGCCGCTTCGCCGCGTCGGCCGAGCCTGATGTGAGCCTTCATGGATGCCTCACCTCCGGCCAATGACGTTGCCGGGCTATGACTTTGCGTGACGAAAGAATGACTACTTGTGGATAACCCGGCTGGAGATCACGGCAGTTTGCGCGAAAGCGCAGGTCGGTGCTTGCGCCGGCCGGGCCGTTGGCGCAGCGTGACGGCTGTGACCAACGCGCTGGAGGACGCCGTAGCCGCGTTCGGCCGCCATCTCCGCGCCGAACGCGACGTTTCGCCGCACACGCTGCGGGCCTACCTGGGAGATCTGTCCGACCTGTGCGCCTATGTCGCCGTCGCCGGGGTCAGTGACCCCGCTGAACTGGACATCTCGATACTCCGGGCCTGGCTCGCGCGTCAGCATGCGCTGGGACGCTCCCGTGCGACTCTGGCCCGCCGCACGGCCGCCGCCCGCGCCTTCACCCGGCACCTGCACCGGCGCGGGCTCCTTAGGGACGATCCCGGGCTGCTTCTGGGGACACCGAAACGGCAGCGCGATCTCCCCAGCGTCCTCACGCAGGGCGATGCGGCGCGGCTGCTCGACACGATGGACGCTCAAGGCCCCCTCGGGCTCCGTGATCTGGCCGTGCTGGAGGTGCTCTACGGGACGGGCGTCCGCGTCAGCGAACTGTGCGGGCTCGACATCGACGACCTGGACACCGGGCGCGCGACCGTCCGCGTCCTTGGCAAGGGTGGACGCGAACGTGTAGTCCCGGTGGGAGAGCCGGCCGTCCGTGCCGTCCAGGACTGGCTGCGCGCAGGACGCCCCGCCTTCGCTACGGAGGACAGCGGCCCAGCGCTCTTCCTGGGCGTGCGAGGCGGACGCCTCCATCCGACGAGCGCACGCCGTATCGTCCACGCGCGGATCTCCGAAGTGGGCGAAGTCCCCGACCTGAGCCCCCACGGACTACGCCACAGCGCCGCGACCCACCTCCTGGAAGGCGGCGCCGACCTGCGGAGCGTCCAGGAGATCCTCGGCCACGCCTCCCTCCAGACCACCCAGCTCTACACCCACGTTTCGGCCGAGCGGCTGAAACAGGTCCACCGCCAGGCCCACCCCCGCGGCGCCCAACCCGACTGAGGACCCGGTGTGCGCCCTGCCCAGCGGCACGCAGCTGCCGCCCGGGTTCGGTGCGCGGAAGCCGGGCGGGCGGCAGCGTTCGGGGGTGGATTGTGGACGCGAGCAGCGTCAGGGGGTGCGGCGCAGGCGGCGTTCTTGGGCGAGGTCGATCACGCCCGGCGGGGGACGGCGGCGGTGGCGGCGGAAGCGGAAGCGGCGCCATGCGAAGGCCACGGACAGTGTCAGCGCCATGCCCGTCAGCGCGCCGCCCGTCGCCGTGGTGGCGTCGCGCAAGACGAAGCGGGTGGTGGGCTCCTCCGGGGCGGCGCCTTGGGACGGAGCGGCGCTGCGGGACGGCGCGGGCTGCGTCCAGCGAGGAAGGAGGCGCACCTGGCGCCGGACGAGGCTGATCGGATCCAGGTACAGGCCACCGCGGCGCAGGCCCCAGTGCAGGCAGGGGACGCGGCAGTGGTGCAGCCCGTTCTCCAGGACGCCGATCCGGGCTCCGGAAGTGACGTGGCTCCCCACATGCACGCTGGGGACGACGGGCAGGTACGTCGTGCGCAGCAGACCGTGATCGATCGCCACGACGCCGCGTCCGGCCAGGCGGTGGGCGTAGGAGACGCGGCCCGGTGCGGCGGCGTGGACGGCCTGCCCGGGGCGCCCCGCGAGGTCGACGCCGCGGTGGCCGGCGCCCCACGGCGTCGACGGCGGCGAGAAGGCCCGGACGACCTGCGGCGCGGGCGGACCTAACGGCCAGCGCCAGGCGTCCAGGCCCGGTGCGCCGATGGTGATCATGCAGGTGAGCAGCAGTGTGAGCAGCGTCATGCAGCGCAGCCTGCCGGGCCGGGGCCACCGGGTCGATACGTTCGCCGGACTGTGGATAACCGCCCCGGCCGTTGATGCCCGGACGCCTCGGCGCCCTGATAATCTGTAGGCGTGCCCGAAAGGACACCGGCCAGGGCCAGGCCGTCATCGACCCGCCTCCGGGCGGGGAGACGAGAAGCCGCTCCCGGAACGGACAGGCCCAGACCCGGCAACGGGCCAGCCGCCTGGGATGCCCATGGCGGCTGATTTCACGCGTCCGCATGCCACCGAAGTGCTTGGTGGGGCGCAGTCCCTCGGTCCGTCGCCTCGGCGACGGTGGGACGGCACCCGGGCGCAGGCAGACAACCAAATGCGGCCCGGCAGGGCCAGAGAAGGAGAGCACGGGCAATGGCACCCGTCGTCACCATGCGGCAGCTCCTTGAGAGCGGCGTCCACTTCGGCCACCAGACCCGCCGGTGGAACCCGAAGATGAAGCGCTTCATCCTCACCGAGCGCAACGGCATCTACATCATCGACCTGCAGCAGTCGCTGTCCTACATCGACCGCGCGTTCGAGTTCGTCAAGGCCACCGTGGCCCACGGCGGCACGATCCTGTTCGTCGGCACCAAGAAGCAGGCCCAGGAGTCCATCGCCGAGCAGGCGGCCCGGGTCGGCATGCCCTACGTGAACCAGCGCTGGCTGGGCGGCATGCTCACGAACTTCTCCACCGTCCACAAGCGTCTCACCCGGCTCAAGGAGCTGGAGGAGATCAACTACGACGACGTGGCCGGCTCCGGCATGACCAAGAAGGAGCTCCTCGGCCTGCGCCGCGAGAAGGACAAGCTGGAGCGCACCCTCGGCGGTATCCGCGACATGGCGAAGGTTCCGAGCGCCATCTGGATCGTGGACACCAAGAAGGAGCACATCGCGGTCAACGAGGCCAAGAAGCTCGGCATCCCGGTCGTCGCGATCCTCGACACCAACTGCGACCCCGACGAGGTCGACTACCCGGTCCCCGGCAACGACGACGCCATCCGCAGCGTCAGCCTGCTGACCCGCGTGGTGGCCGACTCCGTCGCCGACGGTCTGCTCGCCCGCGCGGGCGCCGCGACCGGCGGGGACGAGAAGCCGGCCGAGCAGGCGGCGGGCGCCGCCGAGCCGCTGGCCGAGTGGGAGCGCGACCTGCTGGAGAACAAGCAGGCCGAGGCCCCGGCGGACGCCGCCGCGAGCGCCGAGGCCGCGCCGGCCGCCGCGCCCGCCGAGGAGTCCGCTCCGGCCGAGCAGGCCCAGCCCGAGCAGGCTCAGCCTGAGCAGGCGCAGGCCGAGCAGGCGCCGGAGGCGGCTCCGCAGGCCGCCGAGGCCGAGCAGGCTTGATCCCGCGGTCCCGGCGGCCCCCGCGCGGGGCCGCCGGGACCGTCGCGGGTCCCACGACCAACGACGAGAGAAGCGAAGAGAGCGATGGCCAACTTCACCGCCGCTGACGTCAAGCGGCTCCGCGACCTGACCGGCTCCGGCATGATGGCCGTGAAGAACGCCCTCACCGAGGCGGACGGCGACTTCGAGAAGGCGACCGAGCTGCTGCGTCTCAAGGGCGCCAAGGACGTCGGCAAGCGCGCCGAGCGCACCGCCGCCAACGGCCTCGTCGCCGAGCACTTCAACGGCTCGGGCGACGGCTCGCTGCTGGAGCTCAACTGCGAGACCGACTTCGTCGCCAAGAACGCGCAGTTCATCGAGCTGGCCCAGCGCCTTGTCGAGTTCGCCGCCGGCAGCGGCGCCGCCGACGCCGCCGCGCTGCTCGGCGCCGAGATCGAGCCCGGCAAGACCGTCCAGGCCCTGATCGAGGAGAACAGCGCCAAGATCGGCGAGAAGCTGGAGCTGCGCCGCTTCGCCCACTTCCAGGGCGCGTACGTGGCCAGCTACCTGCACAAGTCCGACCCGTCCCTGCCGCCGACCACCGGTGTGCTGGTCGAACTGGACAGCGAGAACGCCGAGGTCGCCAAGGACATCGCGCAGCAGATCGCCGCGATGGCGCCGAAGTACCTCACCCGCGAGGAGATCCCCGCCGAGGCGATCGAGAAGGAGCGGGCGCTCGCCGAGCAGCTCACCCGCGACGAGGGCAAGCCCGAGCAGGCCATCCCCAAGATCGTCGAGGGCCGGGTGAACGCCTACTTCCGCGATTTCGTCCTCGTGGAGCAGGCGTTCGTGAAGGACAACAAGAAGACGATCGCCAAGGTCCTCGACGAGGCCGGGGTGAAGGTCGTCCGCTTCGCCCGCTTCAAGGTCGGGCAGGCGTAAGGGCACTCTGGAGACGGGTACCCGAGACATCGCAACGCAACGAGGAGGCCGCCGACGTGCCGGACAAGACGACCACTAGCGCGACGGCGGCCTCGTCGTCCGCCGGGCACGCGCCCGGCGGGCACGCGCCGCGTGCCGGCTGGAAGCGGGTCCTGCTGAAGCTCTCGGGCGAGGCGTTCGCCGGACGCGACCCGCTCGGCATCGACCCCGCGGTCGTCCAGCACGTCGCCGAGGCCATCGCCGAGGCCGTCCGGGACGGCGTGCAGGTGGCGGTCGTCTGCGGCGGCGGCAACATGTTCCGCGGCGCCGTCATGGCCGAACGCGGCATGGACCGCGGCCGCGCCGACTACATGGGCATGATCGGCACCGTCATCAACTGCCTCGCCCTGCAGGACTTCCTGGAGAAGCTCGGGCTGGACACGCGGGTGCAGACCGCCATCACCATGAGCCAGGTGGCCGAGCCTTACATCCCGAGGCGCGCCATACGGCACCTGGAGAAGGGCCGCGTGGTCATCTTCGGCGCGGGCCTCGGACAGCCCTTCTTCTCCACCGACACCACCGCCGCCCAGCGCGCGCTGGAGATCGGTGCGGAAGCGGTGCTGAAGGCGACGCAGGTGGACGGTGTGTACGACGCCGATCCACGAAAGAATCCAGACGCGGTCAAGTTCGACCGTTTGGATTACGGTGAAGTTCTACAGCGGGGCCTGAAGGTCATGGACGCCACGGCCATCAGTCTCTGCATGGACAACGCGCTCCCCATCGTGGTCTTCGATCTCATGGGGCAGGGCAACATCGTCCGGGCCGTCCGGGGTGAGAAGATCGGCACGCTGGTCAGCCCGGCCCAGGGCTGACCGCAGTCCGCGCCGGTGCCCAGCGCACCGTGCAACCGCAGGAGCAGGGCCGACCAGATGACATGGGAGTCACAGTGATCGACGAGACCCTCCTCGAGGCCGAGGAGAAGATGGAGAAGGCGGTCGCGGTCGCCAAGGAGGACTTCCAGGCCATCCGCACCGGCCGGGTCACCCCCGCGATGTTCAACAAGATCACCGCCGAGTACTACGGGACGCCGACGCCGATCAACCAGCTCGCGTCGTTCACGCTGCCCGAGCCGCGGATGGTCATCGTCCAGGTGTTCGACAAGTCGTCCACGCAGGCGGTGGAGAAGGCGATCCGCGACAGCGACCTCGGCGTCAACCCGACGAACGACGGCAACGTGATCCGGGTCGTGTTCCCCGAGCTGTCGGAGGAGCGCCGCCGGGACCTCATCAAGGTCGCCGGGACGAAGGCGGAGGAGAGCCGGGTCTCCATCCGCAACATCCGGCGCCGCGCCAAGGACGCCCTCGACAAGCTCGCCAAGGACGGCGAGGCCGGTGAGGACGAGGTGCGGCGTGCCGAGAAGGAGCTCGACGACACGACGCATCGCTACGTGGCGCAGATCGACGAGCTGCTCGAGCACAAGAAGGCCGAACTGCTCGAAGTTTGATGGAACGTGACGATGCCGGGGAGCCCGTCGGCTCCCCGGACGAGCCGGAGGCCCACATGGCCGGCCCACCCCCCGGAGAAGCTCTGGACTCGCCCTCTGAGCAGGACGGATCCGTTGAGCAGGCGCCCTCGGCGGACGTTCCGTCCGCCGGCGCCACCGCCGCGGTGCCCCCTGAGGCGTCCCC
>NZ_VCKZ01000035.1 GCF_005889745.1 Actinomadura geliboluensis | reverse complement strand
CGTCAGCTGCGCCCCACGGCGCGCATGGGCCCGGGAAAGTCCGTTCCGGGTGAGACCCTGTCCCATCCAGAGTAAGACCAGCCGCCGGCCGCCCAGTGCGTCTGCGGGAGCTCCTGGACGAGCACCCGGACCCGGGCCGGATCGGTACTGGTGGCGCGCACGACCGCGTCGTGCACCTCGGAGATCAGCCGCCGGATCTGGTCGGGCGGGCGCCCGGCGGCGAGGCTGATCTGGACGAGTGGCATGTGCTGCTCCTTCTGGGTCAGGGCCGCCGCGCGGAGGAGTCCGGCCGCACGGAGGGGATCAGCCGCGCCGCGTTGCCGGCGAGGACGGCGCGCTCGGCCGCCGGGTCCAGGGCCAGCCGCCGGATCGCGGCGACCGCGTCCACGTCGGCGAGGTCGAACGGCAGGTCCGTGCCGAGCAGGACCCGCTCGTGCCCGACGTCCTCGATGAGGCGGCGGAGCGCGGTGCCGTCGAAGACGGCGGTGTCGAAGTACAGCCGGCGCAGATACTCGCGCGGCGACCGCGGGACGGTCCGCGCCTCCTTCTTGCGCTCCCAGCCGAGGGCCAGCCGGGGCGCCAGCGCGGGAAGGCAGCCGCCGCCGTGCACGAGGCACAGCACCGGGTCGTGCCGGTCCAGCACGCCGCCGAAGATGAGGCGGGCGGCGGCGAGCGCCGTCTCCGCCGGATAGCCGAGCAGCTGCACCAGGTAGAAGTCGCGGAGCCGGGCGGGGGCCGAGGCGCGGCTGGGGTGCACCAGGCCGAAGGCCCGGCGCTCGGTCATGAGGGCCCACACGTCCTCGTTGACGGGGTCGTCGAGTTCGCGGCCCGCGCCGTAGGTGCCCATCGCGAGTCCGGCCATGCCGAGTTCGTCCAGGCAGCGCGCCGCCTCCGCCGCCGCGCCGGGCAGGCCGACCGGCACCGTGCCGAGCGCCGCGAGCCGTCCCCCGCCCGCCGCCGCGTACTCGGCGAGCGCGTCGTTGGACCGGCGGGTGACGGCCATGACGAGCTCGCCGTCGTCCGAGTCCGACCCGAACACGAACGGCGGCGCCGAGACCAGCTGCAGGTCGATGCCGGCCGCGTCCAGCGCGGTGAGGCGGCGGGGGACGTCGTACTGGTCGGCGGGCAGCGGGATGCGGGCGCCCTTGGGGACGCCGGAGACGGCCGGGTCCAGCAGGAGCACGCCCGCGCCGACCTCGGACAGGTCGGCGAGGCCGCGGTCGGCGAGGTACCGGAGCAGCGGCATGGGCAGCGCGTGCGCGTGGACGTCGACGGTCGCCGGCCCGCCCGCCCCGGCGGGGGGCGCGGACGCGGCCCGGTCGTGACTCGGTGTCATGCCTTCCTCCGACCCTAGTTTCAGATAACCATTATGATGGATTATGTCGAAGCTGACAATCATCCGGATGGTGGGCCAGGTCAGAGGCGGTGCGGTCAAGAAGGATCATTGACTCTAACGAATATGGTGGTTAGAGTCGCGCCGAAGCGAGGGGCGAGGTAGCCCCCGGACCGTCTCCGCCGGCCGGACGACGAGTCGAGCGAGGAGTGCCATGTCGAAGATCTCGGTCAGTTCCCCCAACGCGCCCAAGGTCGGCTTCTCCGCCGGTACCGTCCCGCCGCTGTCGCAGGCGATCGTGCACGGCGGCCTCATCTTCTGCTCCGGGACGGGGCCGCTGGATCCCGCGACCCGCGAGATCGTCTCCGACGACATCGCCGAGCAGGTGCGCCAGACGCTCACCAACCTGCTCGCGGTCGTGGAGGCCGCGGGCGGCACCAAGGACTCGATCCTCAAGTGCAACTGCTACCTGCGCGACGCCGCGCAGTTCCCCGAGTTCAACCAGGCGTACCGGGAGTTCTTCGCCGACTGCGAGAGCTTCCCGGCCCGCACGACGGTGAACGCCCCGCCGCACCGCGCCGGCGTGCGCGTCGAGGTGGAGTGCGTGGCGGCCGTCGTCGAGGCGGACTGACCCCCGGATGGGAGCGACCATGAGCCAGCCGTACCGCATGCCGGTCGTCGACCTCGACGCGATCGCCGAGCGCCTCGGCAAGAGCGGCAGGCGCGTCGAGGTGCTGTGGCAGGAGAGCGAGTCCCTCGCGTTCGTGGCGCGCGGGCGCGAGTACCGCAGCGAGTTCCACCTCAACCCGAGCGACGAGGTCATGTACACGATCCGGGGCGAGCTGCGGCTGCACAGCCGGCAGCCCGACGGCACCGAGGTGATCGACGTGATCCCGGAGGGGTCGGCGATCTTCACCCCGTCCCGGCTGCCGCACTCGCCCCGGTTCGACCCCGACGCCTTCATCATCGTCATCGAGCGGCTCCGCCGCCCCGGCGAACTGGACCGGTTCCAGTGGTTCTGCCAGGGCTGCGGGGAGTTCCTGCACGAGGAGTCGTGCCACATCGCCGACTACTCGACGGACCCGGTCGGCGAGGCCTACCAGCGCTTCTTCGACGACGTGGAGGCCCGCACCTGCAAGAGCTGCGGCGAAGTCCTGCAGCCCTACTGAACCCCCCTCGGTTACCGGCGGTGACCGGCCGCAGAGAGAGTCCACCATGGAACGAACACAGGTCGCCATCATCGGAGCCGGCCCGGCCGGCCTCCTCCTCGGGCGGATGCTGGAACTCGCCGGGGTCGACGCGGTGATCCTGGAGCACCGGACCCGGGCCTACGTGGAGGGCAGGATCCGGGCGGGGATGCTGGAGCACCGCACCGCGCTGCTCCTCGACGAGCTGGGTCTGGCGGAGCGCATGCACCGGGAGGCGGCCGTCCACCACCGGTTCGAGATGCGCTTCGACCGGCGGCGGTACCAGATCCCGATGGCCGAGCTGACCGGCGGCTGCACCGCCGTCATGTACAGCCAGCAGGAGATCGTCCGCGACGCGATCGAGGCGCGGGTCGCCTCCGGCCTCCCGCTGGAGTTCGACGTCGACGACGTGCGCCTGGAGGACGTCGACGGCGCCGAGCCGACGGTCCGCTACCGGGCCGCGGACGGCTCCGAGCACGTGCTGGCCTGCGACTTCATCGCGGGCTGCGACGGCTTCCACGGGGTGTCACGGGCGTCGGTCCCGGCCGGCGTGCTGACCGAGTACGAGCACGAGTACCCGTTCGCGTGGCTCGGCGTGCTGGCGGACGTCCCGCCGTCCACCTTCGAGCTCATCTACGCCTGCCACGAGCGCGGCTTCGCGCTGCACAGCATGCGGTCGCCCGAGGTCAGCCGCTTCTACCTGCAGGTGAAGCCGGACGAGGACCTGGCCGCGTGGCCCGAGGAGCGGATCTGGAGCGAGCTGCGGACCCGGCTCGGCACCGACGACGGCTGGGAGCTCGCCGAAGGCGCCGTCACCAAGAAGGGCATCACCGCGATGCGGAGCTTCGTGGTGGAGCCGATGCAGTACGGGCGGCTGTTCCTGGCGGGGGACGCCGCGCACATCGTCCCGCCGACCGCGGCGAAGGGCCTCAACCTCGCCGCGGCGGACGTCCGGCTGCTCGCCGACGCGCTGTGCACCTGGTACGAGTCCGGCGACCGCGCGGCGCTCGACCGCTACTCCGACGACGCGCTCCGCGGCGTGTGGCGCGCGCAGCAGTTCTCCCGCTCCATGACGTCGCTGCTGCACCACGACCCGAGCAGCCCGATGGAGTGGCGGCTGCAGCACGCCGAGCTGAAGCACGTCTGCACGTCCGAGGCGGCGATGAAGGACTTCTGCGAGAACTACGTGGGGTACCCGGCGGTCGGACGCATCCACCGGCGCGCCCCCGAAAGGGCCGATACATGACCACTGGGACCGACATCCTCGACCGGGCGGCGGAGCGGCTGGACGCCGCGCAGCACACCGCGACCGCGGTCGAGCAGCTCCCCGCCGGGCTCACGCCCGCCGACGCGTACGCCGTGCAGGACGCGGTGATCGCCCGCCGGCTCGGCCGGGGCGAGCGCCCGGCCGGGCTCAAGCTCGGCTTCACCAGCAAGGCGAAGATGGCGCAGATGGGCGTCTCCGAGGTGATCGTCGGACGGCTCACCGACGCCATGCGCGTCGCCGACGGCGGCGAGGTGGCGCTGGGGCGCTTCATCCATCCGCGCGTCGAGCCGGAGATCGCCTACCGGATCGCCCGCGACGTCGCCCCGGACGACGTGGAGATCCCCGTGGACGCCGTCGCGCCCGCGCTGGAGATCATCGATTCGCGCTACCGCGACTTCCGGTTCAGCCTGCCGGACGTGATCGCCGACAACGCCTCGTCCGCCGGGTTCGTCGTCGGCCCCTGGCGGCCGCTCGGCGCCGACCTGGGCGATCTCGCCGTCCGGCTCTCCGTCGCAGGCGCCGTCGTCGAGACGGGCTCCACCGCGGCGATCCTCGGGCATCCGGACCGGGCGCTGCCCGCGCTGCTGGAGATCGCCCGCCGCCAGGGCATGGCGCTGCGCGCCGGGGACGTCGTCCTCGCCGGCGGCGCCACCGCCGCGGCGCCCTTCACCCCGGGCCGCGTCGAGGTGCACGTCGAGGGGCTCGGCACCGTGTCCGCCACCGGCACCGTGAGCTAAACGCCGTAGGCAACGCGAAAAGGTGGGCCGGATCCGATCGGATCCGGCCCACCTTCTTCGGTTCGGGTCAGGACTTCGGTTCCTGGATCAGGTCGTCCAGGGTGACCGGCTTCTCGATGAGCTTGTACTTCTGGGTGAGGCGCACCAGCTCCTCCAGCGAGTCGCGCTGGAAGGCGGCCGGCCAGTCGACCATCTTGATCTGCGCGGCCTGGTCCGCGGGGATCTTGGCGTAGGTCGGGATGATCTTGCGCGCCTCCTCGGGGTGGGCGTTGGCGTACTCCAGGGACTGGCGCACCGCCGCGTCGAACCGCCGCACCACGTCGGGGTTGCTCTTGGCGTAGGCCGTCGACGTGAAGTACGAGGCGATCGCCAGGTTCGGGTGGGTCTCCGCGTAGTTGTTGAGGATGGTGCGGGCACCGCGCTCCAGCAGCGAGGTGACGAACGGCTCGCACTCCCAGGCCGCGTCGATGCGGCCCGTCTCGACCGCGGTGACCATGTCGGGGAAGCCGAGCTCGGTGAACTTCACCGAGCTCGGGTCGACGCCCTTCTTCTCCAGCGCGGCGCGGATCGTGACATCGCCGATGTTGTTGAGCGTGTTGACCGCGACGGTCTTGCCGGCCAGGCCCTTGACGTCGCGGATCGGGCTCTTCGCCGGGACCAGCACCTGGCAGGCCTCGTTCTTGCCGGGGGCGATGCCGACGCCCGGCGTGATGGCCTGCAGCGGTACGCCCTTGCTCTTGGCGATGATGAGCGACACGTTGTTGGAGAAGCCGAACTGGTTGCTGTTGCTGACGACGGCCGGGACGATCGCCGCGCCGCCCGCGGCCAGTTGCGGCTCGACCTTGAGCTTCTGCGCGCTGAAGAAGCCCTTCTGGACGCCGAGGTACAGCGGGGCGACGTCCGTGATCGGGATCAGGCCCACCTTCACCGTGGTCACGCCGTCGGCGTCGCTCTTGCCGGCCGAGGTGCCCCCCGAGCCGCAGCCGGCGGCCAGGCCGACGGCGAGCGCCGCGACGACCACCCGGAGTCGGCGCCGTCGGATCGTTCTCATCATGGCTCACTCCTCTGAGTGGAGCGGCGTCTGCCGCCACTTAAACCCGAACGATTATCATCAATACGCGGGGAAGGTCAACGGTGTTCGCCGAGAGGGACCCCCTGATAACGTACAATCGTTATGAGGAATCTTCAGGGTGACTACATCGTCCGGGCCCGGAGCGTGCTCACCATGGACGCGGATCGGCCGCGCGGCGAGGCGCTCGCGGTCCGCGGCGCGCGCGTCGTCTCCGCGGGCTCGTTCGACGAGGCGCGCGCGGCGCTCGGCGAGCACGCGCCCGTCCTGGACCTGGGCGACGCGACCGTCCTGCCGGGACTGATCGACACGCACATGCACCTGCTGTGGACGGGCCTCGCGCACGTCCTGCTCGACCTGGAGGGCGAGCGCAGCATCGAGGGCATCCTCCGGGCGACCCGCGCCTGGGCCGACGCCCACCCCGCCGCGCCCTGGATCGTCTCGGCGGACGGGTGGGAGGTCGAGGACGTCGCCGAGCGGCGGCTGCCGACCCGCGACGAGCTCGACCGCGCCTGCCCCGACCGCCCGGTGCTGATCCTGCGCTGCGGCCACCAGGGCGCGGCGAACTCGGCCGCGCTGGCCCTGGCCGGCCTCGCCGACGGCACGCCCGACCCGCCCGGCGGCCGCCTCGGCCGGGACGCCGCCGGACGCCTCACCGGCGAGCTGGTCGAGCCGCCCGCGATCGAGCTGGTCCGGCGGCACGTCCCGCCGCAGGACGACCGGGCCCGCCGCGCCGCCGTCGCCGCCGCGGCCGAGCGCGCCCTGGCCGCCGGGCTGACCTCGGTGATCGAGCCGGGGCTGCGCCCCGAGGAGCTCGCCACCTACCAGGGGATGCGCGCGGACGGCGAGCTGCCGCTGCGGGTGACCGCGATGCCGCTGCAGCTCGCCGGCGCCTCCGTCGAGGACGAGGTGGCGCGGCTGTCGGGCCTCGGGGTCGGCTCGGGCTTCGGCGACGACATGCTGCGCCTGGGCCCGGTGAAGGTGTTCCTGGACGGCGGCGGCTCGCTGGGGACGGCCTACCTCCGCGAGCCCTGGCCGGGACGGTGCGGCGACCACGGGCAGCTGCTGCTCGACCCCGACTCGATGCGCGCGCTCGCGTCCGGGCTGGTGGCGCACGGCTGGTCCCTCGGCGTGCACGCCGTCGGCGGCGGGGCGCTCGACCTGCTGTTCGAGGTGCTCGACCACGCCGACCGGGTGGCCCCGGTGAAGCCGCTGCGCTGCCAGGCCATCCACGCGTACCTGACGCCGTCGGAGCGCAACATGGCCGACGCCCGCCGGCTCGGCGTGGTCGTCGCGACGCAGCCGACGATGCAGGAGCAGTTCGCCGACCGGCTCATCGCCCAGCTCGGCGCCGAGGCCGCGGCGGCCGCCACCCCGCTGGCCACCTGGCACCGCGCGGGCGTCCGGCTGGCCGGCGGCTCGGACTCGCCGGTCACCCCGTTCCAGCCGCTGCGCGGGATCTGGCAGGCGGTGACGCGCCACCATCCGCCGTCCGGCGGCCCGCTCGGCCCGGACGAGCGGCTCGACGTGGCGGCGGCCCTGCGGATGTACACGGCGGACGCCGCCTACGCCGCGTTCAACGACCACGCGGTGGGCGTGCTGCGTCCCGGCATGCGCGCCGACTGGGTCGCGCTGGGCGCCGACCCGACCCGGTGCCCGTCCGACGAGTTGCGCGACCTGCCGGTGCTGGCCACGGCGGTCGACGGCCGGATCCGCCACCGCGCCTAGCCGGGACGGCCCCCGGGCGCGGCCTCGCGCCGGGCCGCGGCCGGGGGACCGGGGGCGCGGCTCGGCGCGCCCGCGCGGCCGCCCCCGGTCAGCTGAGGGTCGTCTTGGGCGGGGTGTGCCGGCGCACCGCGCGGCGGACCCGCGCCGGGTCCTGCGACTCGACGGCGTCGACGAGCGCGACGTGCGTGCGGAAGGTCTTGCTGGCGGTGAAGAGGTCGTCGGAGCTGACGTGCTCGATCTCGTTCTCGATCATGTCGAGCATCGTGGTGTAGATGACGCGCAGCACCAGGTTGGGGGTGATGTCGGCCAGCCGCCGGTGCACCGCCCAGTTGGCGCGCAGGAACGCGGCGGCGTCGGTGCGCTGCTCGTCCATGCGGTCCAGCAGCTCGCGGAGGTCCGCGAGGTCCTCGTCGGTGCGGTGGGCGGCGGCGTCCATCAGGATGGGCTCCTCCAGCGCGTCGCGCACCGCCAGGCAGTTCGCGCTGGTGTCGCCGTTCTCGCGCAGCCCGAGGATCAGGTGGTTGATGCGCACGTGGCTCGGGGCGCGCAGGGTGAACAGGCCGCCGCCCGGGCCGGGCTTCGCCGAGACGACCCCGCGCGTCTCCAGCAGCCGGACGGCCTCGTTGACGGTCCCGACCGCGACGCCGTACTCCTGGCGGACGTCCTCCTTGGTGCCGAGCCTGCTGCCGTCGGGCAGCGCGGAGTCGATGATCTTGCGCTCGATCTCCCGCGCGATGGCCTCGGCGCGCGAGAGCCGCCACTCGGTGCGGTCGGTGTGGTCGGGACGACTCATCGGGTTGCTCTCCAGATCGTCGGTCGGATAGCGGCCGGTCAGCGAGGTGGCGGGGCGGGTGCCGCCATGCCTTGACAGATAATCATCATGCTTAATACCGTCATTATAGGGCTGAAGGAAGCCCCGCGGTGGCCACCCCGCCACCCGAACGGTTCGCGGTGTCCCGACGTGCCCCGACGTCCCCCGCGTGTGGCCAGGGTCGGCCGTTCCGCCGCTGCGGACGCGGCGGGGCCGTATCCGGAAGGAGCTTCCGTTGACCCGGACCTCGACCATGTCGACGTCAGTCGTCCCCGGCAGGAGGCGGCGGCTCGCCCGCTCGCCGAGACTCGCCGACGGCCTGCTCGGCGCGGCGGGGCTCGCCGCGACGCTGGCCGTCCTCGAGCTCTCCACGATCGCCGGGCTGCTGCCGGAACGGACGTTCCCGCGCATCTCCAGCGACCTCGGCGAACTCGCCCGGCTGGCCGGCGGCACCGAGCTGTGGACCGCGATCGGCCGCACCCTGCAGGGCTGGGCGATCAGCTTCGGCATCGCCGTGGCGGTCGCGGTGCTGCTGGGCGTCGCCATCGGCTCGAACAGCCTGCTGCGGGCCGCGACCAACGCCGTCATCGAGTTCCTGCGCCCGATCCCGTCGGTCGCGCTGATCCCGCTCGTCGTCCTGGTGCTCGGCACCGGCCTGCAGAGCAAGGTCTTCCTCGCCGCGTTCGCCGCGGCCTGGCCGGTCCTCATCGCCACCATCTACGGCATGCGCGACGTCGAACCGGTCGCCCTCGAAACGGCGCGCGCGTTCCGGGCGCGCCCGCACGACCGGCTGCTGTCGGTGGTGCTGCCCAGCGCGGTGCCCTACATCGCCACCGGGCTGCGCGTGGCGTCGACGACCACGCTGATCCTCTGCGTCACCGCCGAGCTGGTGATCGGGTCGCCCGGGCTGGGCCAGTCGATCACCGTCGCGCAGGCGGGCGGCCAGTACCGGCTCATGTACGCGCTGATCATCGCGACCGGGCTGCTCGGCGTGCTGCTCAATCTCGTGTTCGTCGCGCTGGAGAGGCGGCTGCTCCGGTGGCACCCGTCGCAGCGCGCCAAGGAGGTCGTCCAGTGAGCCGCCGCGCAGTGCTTCTCGGCGTGCAGATCGCCGCGCCCGTCCTCGTCCTGCTCGGCTGGGGGCTGTGGTCGGCCGGCAGCGCCAACATCTTCTACCCGCCGCTGACCCAGATCCTCTCGGTGTTCCGCGAGACGTGGCTGTTCGACCGGGTCGGCTCGGACGTCGTCCCGAGCCTGACCAACATGTTCTCCGGCTTCGCGCTGTCGATCCTCATCGGCGTGCCGCTCGGCATCCTCATCGGCCTGGTGCGCAAGCTCGGCACGGCGCTGGCGCCGGTCATCGAGTTCGTCCGGGCGATCCCGCCGCCCGCGCTGATCCCGTTCGGCATCGTCGTGCTGGGCGTCGGGACGTCGATGAAGGTGTTCATCATCCTGATGGTCAGCCTGTTCCCGATCCTGATGCACACCATCGACGGGGTGCGCGGCGTGGACCCCGGCCTGCTGGACAGCGCGCGGGCCTACCGCGTCGGCCGGCGCGACCGGCTGGTGCGCGTGGTGCTGCCGGCCGCCGCGCCGCAGATCTTCGCGGGGGCGCGCGTCGCGCTGTCGCTGTCGCTGATCCTGATGGTGATCAGCGAGATGGTCGCGAGCACCCGCGGGATCGGCTACTTCATCCTGGAGGCCCAGCGCACCTTCGCGATCCCCGAGATGTGGTCGGGGATGGTGCTGCTCGGGGTCCTCGGCTACCTGTTCAATCTCGCCTTCGGCGTCATCGAGCGCCGCGCGCTGCGCTGGCACCACGGGGCACGAAAAGGAGCGTCTTGATGAGCAACGAAGCGCCGATGCTCGAGGTCGAGGGCCTCGGCAAGGTCTACGGCGGCGGCGACCAGGCGGTGCACGCGATCGACGAGATCAGCTTCACCGTCGCGCGCAGCGAGTTCGTGTGCGTGGTCGGCCCGTCCGGCTGCGGCAAGACGACGCTGCTGCGCTGCCTGTCCGGGCTGATGCCCGCCACGACCGGCGAGGTCCGCGTCGAGGGCAGGCCGATCGACCGGACCCCCGAGGACATGGCGATCGTCTTCCAGGACTACAGCAGGTCGCTGTTCCCGTGGATGTCGGTCGAGGAGAACATCGCCTTCCCGCTGCGGCGCAAGCGGCTGGACCGCAAGAAGCGGCAGGCGCTGATCAGCGACTCGCTCGCGGCCGTCGGCCTCGCCGACGCCGGCCGCCGGTACCCGTGGCAGCTGTCGGGCGGCATGCAGCAGCGCGTGGCGATCGCGCGCGCCCTCGCGTACGAACCGCAGATCCTGCTGATGGACGAGCCGTTCGCCTCGCTGGACGCGCAGACCCGCGCCGACCTGGAGGACCTGACCCTCAAGCTCCGCCACGAGTACGGCGTCACCGTCGTGTTCGTGACGCACGACATCGACGAGGCCGTCTACCTGGCCGACCGGGTCATCGCGCTGACCCCGCGTCCCACCCGGGTCCGCGGCATCGTCGACGTCGACCTGCCGCGCCCCCGCGACCAGCTCAGCACGAAGGAGCTGCCGGAGTTCGCCCGGCTGCGCGGGCGCGTCTACCGGGAGGTGCGCCAGCTCGGCGACCCGGAGGGCGCACCCGACCCGGTGGACGCGGGCGCCGCTCACGGCTCCTAGCGGCGCGGACCGCCGGCCAGGCCGTTGAGGAGGTGCTCGGCGGTGATCGGGCGGTCGCGGACGCGGACGCCGGTCGCGTGGAAGACGGCGTTGGCGACCGCGGCGCCCGAGCCGACCTGCCCGATCTCGCCGACGCCCTTGACGCCGAGCGGGCCGGTGACCGGATCGTCCACCTCGATCAGCGCGATGTCGACCTCGGGCGCGTCGGCGTTGACCGGCACCAGGTAGTCGCCGAGGCTCGCGTTGGCCCACCGGCCGAGGCCGGTGTCCATGCGGGTGCCTTCGAGCAGGGCCTGGCTCATCCCCCAGAGCATCCCGCCCATGAGCTGGCTGCGCGCCGTCATGGGGTTGAGGACGCGGCCCGGTGCGAACGCGGCGGTCATGCGCCGCACCCGGACGAGCCCGAGGTCGGCGTCGACCGCGACCTCGGCGAACTGGGCCCCGAACGTCAGCAGCCCCCACGGGGTGTCGAGCGGCGGCGGGTCCCACCGCCGATGGCCTCGGCGTCGTTCATGAGGTGCCGCTCCATCAGGTCGCGGTAGGTCTCGGCGCCGCCGGAGGCGGTCATCCGCCCGTCCGCGACGGTGACGGTGACGGGGTCGGCGCCGTGCAGCGGCGAGTCCGGGTCGCCGACGGCCGCGGCGATCATCTGGTCGCGGACGGCGACGGCGGCGTTGTGCACGGCGGCGCTCACCATCATCGCGCCGTTGGAGCCCACGGGTGACCCGGCGGTCGGCATGTCGGTGTCGCCGTACTCCAGCCGCACGTCCGCGAGGCCGACCCCGAGGCCGTCGGCGGCGACCTGGGTGAGGACGGTCGTCATCCCGGTGCCGAACTCCTGCGCGGCGGTGGATATGACGGCGGTGCCGTCGGAGTACAGGCGAGCGCGGGCGCGCTGGGTGCGCATGAAGAACGCCACCGGGTAGGCGGCGGTGGCCATGCCGGTCCCGATCAGCCAGTCGCCCTCGCGGCGGACGCCGGGCGCCGGGTCGCGGCCGTCCCAGCCGAACCGCTCCGCCCCCTGCCGCAGGCAGTCGGCCAGCCCGCTGCTGGACCACGGGTGGCCGGTGTTGGGGTCGACGTCGCTGATGTTGCGCAGCCGCAGCTCGACCGGGTCGATCCCGAGTTCGTGGGAGAGTTCGTCCATCGCGCATTCGAGGCTGAACATCCCGGCGGACTCGCCGGGCCCGCGGGTGAACGTCGGCGTCATCGTGTTGCCGCGCACCAGCCGGTGGACGCCCTCGAACGCGGGGCTGGCGTACACCTGGGACGACGCGCCGAACGCGGGTTCGGCCCAGTCGTCGAACGGCGAGGTGACGGAGATCTTGTGGTGCCGGATCGCGGTGAGCGTCCCGTCGCGCCGCGCCCCGAGCACGATGTGCTGCTCCTGCTCCTCCCGGTGCCCGCAGGAGGTGAACATCTGCTCGCGCGTGACCGTGAGCCGGACCGGCCGGCGGACGTGCCGGGCGGCCAGCGCGGCGAGGGTCACGTGCGGCCAGACCATCGCCTTGGACCCGAACGCGCCGCCCACGAACCGCGTCAGCACCCGGATCTTCGACGGGGACATGCCGAGCAGGGCGGCGACCGTCAGCTGCACGGCCTTGATGCCCTGGCACGAGTCGTACAGCGTCAGCCGGTCGCCGTCCCACACGGCGGTGGTGGTCATGGGCTCCAGCGCGTTGTGGTGGTTGGCGGCGAACCGGAACACCGTGTCGATCCGCGCGTCGGCCGCCGCGAGCCCGTCCTCGACGTCGCCGCGCCGCAACTGGGCGGGCATGAAGCCGCCGAAGATCTTCTCGGGTTCGTAGGCGTCCGCGCGGCCCTGCTCGACGACGGTGACGGACGGCGCCTCGGCGTACTCGACCCGGACGAGGGACGCGGCGTACTGCGCCTGCTCCAGCCCGTCGGCCACGACGACCGCGACCGGCTGGCCCGCGTAGTGGACCGTGTCGTCCTGCATCGGGAAGAACGTCTCGCCGGGCGCCGGACCGCCCATCAGGGACGGCACCAGCGGCACCTTGGCGACCTCGGGCAGGTCGTGCCTGGTCAGCACGGCGACGACCCCGGCGGCGCGCTCCGCCTCCGCCGTGTCGATCGAGGCGACGCGCCCGGCCGCCACCCGCGCGCCGACGATCCGCCCGTGCGCGAGGCCCGGCAGCGCGATCTCCCCGGAGTAGCGCGCCGCGCCGGTGACCTTCTCCCGGCCGTCGACCCGCGGGACCTCCCGTCCGATGGATCCGCTCATCGGTCATCCCCGTTCGTGAGCATCGTCAGCGCCCGGACGATCGTCCGGCGCGCCAGTTCGACCTTGAAGGCGTTCTGCGGCCGGGGCTCGGCCGACGCCAGTTCCCGCGCGGCGGCCTCGGCGAAGGCGCCGGGCGTCGCGGGCCCGCCGAGCAGGCTCCGCTCGGCCGCCCGCGCCCGCCACGGCTTGGTCGCGACACCGCCGAGCGCCAGCCGCACCTCGGCGACGGCGCCGTCCCGGACGTCCACCGCCGCCGCGACCGAGACCAGCGCGAACTCGTAGGACGCGCGGTCGCGGACCTTCAGGTACACCGACCGGCGGGCCGTCGGGACCGGCGGCACCTCGATCGCCGTGATCAGCTCCCCGTGCTCCAGCGGACGCTCCCGGTGCGGGGTGTCGCCGGGGAGCAGGAAGAAGTCGTCGATCGGGATGCCCCGCTCGCCGCCCGGCCCGCGCGTGCGGACGACCGCGTCCACGGCGACCAGCGCCACCGCCACGTCGGACGGGTGGGTTGCGATGCACCTGTCGCTGGTGCCGAGCACCGCGTGCCCGCGGTGGAGGCCGCCGATGGCCGAGCAGCCGCTGCCGGGCTCCCGCTTGTTGCACGGCGAGACGGCGTCGCGGTAGTAGCCGCACCGGACCCGCTGGCACAGGTTGCCGCCCATTGACGCCATGTTCCGCAGCTGCGCCGACGCGCCCAGCAGCAGCGACTGCGCGATGAGAGGGAACCTGTCCACCACCCCGGCCGCGCGGGCGACGTCGCTCATGCGCGCGAGCGCGCCGATGCGCAGCCCGCCGTCGGGGAGGTCCTCGACGCGGTCCAGGGGCAGGTCGTTGATGTCGACGAGCAGGTCCGGGCGCAGGACGTTCTGGCGCACCAGGTCGACCTCGGTCGTGCCGCCCGCGAGGAACGCGCCGGCCGGGTGGGCGCCGACCGCCGCGATCGCCGTGTCCACGCCGTCCGCCCGCGCGTAGTCGAACGCCCTCACCGCCCCGCGCCGCCCTTCGCGTCGCGGACGTCGCGGATCGCGGCCCGGATGTTCGGGTAGGCGGTGCACCGGCAGAGGTTGCCGCTCATCCATTCGGCGATCTCGCCGTCGTCGGCGGCGCGGCCCTCCTCCAGCAGCGCGACCGCCGACATGATCTGCCCCGGCGTGCAGTAGCCGCACTGGAACGCGTCCCGGGCGATGAACGCCTCCTGCATCGGGTGCAGGCGGTCGCCGTCCGACAGGCCCTCGATGGTGGTGACCTCGCGTCCTTGGCAGGCGATCGCGAGGGTGAGGCAGGCCAGCACGCGGCGGCCGTCCACCCACACTGTGCAGGCGCCGCACGTGCCCTGGTCGCAGCCCTTCTTCGAGCCGGTCAGCCCGAGATGCTCGCGCAGCGCGTCCAGCAGGCTCACGCGGGGTTCGATCCGCACGGGCCGCTCCCGGCCGTTGACGGTGAGAACGACCGCGCGCGCCTCCGGGCCGCGCTCCAGCGGCCGTGTCCCGACGTCCATCCCCATGGGGACTCCTTAATGATCAGATGTCGCTCACTCTCCGTATCGGGGCATTGCCCATAGGTGCCGGGTCTTCACATCGGACGGGGGCCACGATGACGACATCCGACAGCACGGCCGGGGGCGGGCCGCCGCGCGGGCGACCGGACGCGGTCGCCGTGCTCGCCGCGGACGGGACCGTGACCGGCTGGACGCGCGCCGCGCGCGAACTCCTCGGCCACGGCGACACCGATCTCGGCCGCGGCGCGGTGCGCCTGCTCCCGCCGCGCGGCCCGGACGCCGGGCCGCCCACCTGGCCGGACGGGACGGAACAGCACTGGTCGGGGCTGCTGGAGGTGCAGGGCGGCGACGGCGGCGCGCTCGTCGTGCACGCCGACGTCCTCCGGCTGGACGGCGCCGGGGAGCGGCCGTCCTGGCTGGTCTGCATGGGCTCCGTCGAGGACGCGTCCGACCGCATGTCCTCGATGCTCGAACCGCTCCTGCGGCGCTCGCCCCTCGCCCTGCTCGTCTGGGACCGCGACCTGCGGTGCGTCTGGATGAACACGGCCGCCGAGCGCCTGCAGCCGGTGTTCCCGCACTACCGGGTCGGCCGCCGGCTCACCGACCCGCCGCCCGGGATCGACACGCGGGCGGCGGTGGAGGCGATCAGCCGGGTGCTCGCCGACGGCGTCCCGCTGTTCGACGAGGAGGTGCACCGGACGTCGCCCGACGGCCGCGAGGACGTCACCCTGTCGATCTCCCATTTCCGGCTCGACGGCGTGGACGGCCGGCCGCTCGGCGTGTGCTCGGTCGCGCTGGACATCAGCCACAGCCGGGCCCGCCGCCGCCTCGCCGTGCTGCGCGAGGCCAGCACCCGCATCGGCACGACCCTCGACGTCCGGCAGACCGCGCAGGAGATGGCGGACCTGGCCGTGCCGGACCTCGCCGACTTCGTGACCGTCGACCTGGCCGAGTCCGTGCTGCCGGACGCCGAGCCATTGCAGCATCTGACCTCGTCGGAGAACAGCGTCCCGGTGTTCCGCCGCGCGGGGGCGGCGTCGATCCACGACGGCGTCCCCGAGTCGATGTGGCCGATCGGGGAGCCGGTGTACGTGCCGCCGGCCTCGCCGTTCACCCGCGTCCTGGACACGGGCCGGTCCCATTTCGAGCCGGTGCTCGACACCTCGCCCGGCGGCTGGCTCGACGTCGACCCGGACCGGTCCCGGGTCATCGCCGCCACCGGGATGCACACGCTGATCGTCGTCCCGCTGAAGGCGCGCGGCGACATCCTGGGCGTGACCGTGTTCGTCCGCACCGACAACCGGACGCCGTTCACCCGCGACGACCTGGTCCTCGCCGAGGAACTGGCCGCGCGGGCGGCGCTGAGCCTGGACAACGCCCGCCAGTACACCCGCGAGCACGCCGCCGCCCTCGCGCTGCAGCGCAACCTGCTGCCGCGGAACCTGACCGGCGGCGGCGCGGTCGACGTCGCCTCCCGCTACCTGCCGTCCGACGCGCACGTCGGCGTCGGCGGCGACTGGTACGACGCGATCCCGCTGGACGGCGGCCGGATCGCCCTGGTCGTCGGGGACGTGACCGGCCACGGCATCAACGCGGCGGCGACGATGGGCCGCCTGCGCACCGCCGTCCGCACCCTCGCCTACCTGGACCTGCCGCCGCACCGGGTGCTCCTCCAGTTGGACCGGCTGGTCGTCCGGCAGGCCGAGGAGGAGCGCACCCCCTTCGACCCGGCGGGCGCGACCTGCGTCTACGCCGTGTACGACCCGGCGTCCGGGTTCTGCACGATCGCCACCGCCGGGCATCCGCCGCCCGCGATCGTCCATCCGGACGGCGAGGTCGCCTTCCCGCGCCCGCCGGGCGGCCTGCCGATCGGGCTGGGGATCGGCGACTACGAGCCGCTCACCGTCGATCTCGCCGAAGGCAGCCTCATCGCCCTCTACACCGACGGCCTGATCGAGACCCGCGACGCCGACATCGAAACGGGCATCGAGCGCCTGGGCACGGCACTGGCCCAGGCTGAGCCGCCCCTGGACGACTTCTGCACCACCGTCATCCGGCTCATGACCGGGAACAGGCAGGCCGAGGACGACATCGCCCTCCTCGTCGCGCGAACCCTGCGCACCTAGCCCCGGGGTGAGTCACCTTCGGCGGCCCTGGTGCGTCTGGTGTGTAGACGAACACGAAGGACAGGAGGGGACGTGAGTACCGACCAGGCAGCGGCCTTCGACCGCGAGCGACCGCATCTGCTGGCGGTGGCGTTCCGCATCCTCGGGTCGGACGCGGACGCGCAGGACGTCGTCCAGGAGTCATGGACCAGGTACGCCCGCGCCGACCCGGCCGACATCCGCAACACACAGGCGTGGCTGACCACCGTGGTGACCCGCCTCTGCCTGGACGTCCTGCGCCGCACCCACGAGACCCCGCGGCGCCCCGAGGAACTCCCGACCCCCGCGACCGGCGAGAACCCCGAGGACGTCGCGCTGCTCGCCGCCGAGCTCACCGCGGCCTTCACGGTGGTGGTGGAGGAGCTGACGCCTCCGCAGCGCGTCGCGCTCATCCTCCACGACGTGTTCGGCGCGCCCTTCGAGGAGATCGCCCACATCCTGGACACGACACCGGGCTCGGCGAAGAAGCTGGCCAGCCGCGCCCGGGGCCGCGTCCGCCGCACCGGATGGCCGGACGCGGAGTCGGGCGAGGCCCAGCGCGTGGTCACCGCCTTCATGAAGGCGGCCCAGCAGGGCGACATCGACGGCCTGGTCGAGGTCCTGCATCCCGACGTGGTCAGGACGGCCGACCCGCAGGTGCTGCGCCCCGGCGCCCCGCAGCGGGTGCACGGGATCGAGGCCGTCGTCGAGGAGACCCGCGCGATGCGCTCCGCCGCCGTGCGGGCACGCCTCGTCCGCATCGACGGACGGCCCGGCATCGCCGTCGGCCCGGGCCGCCCGCGCGCAGCCCTCGTGTTCCACATCGCCGACGGCCTCATCGTCCGCTACGACGTCGTCGCCGACCCCCGGCGGCTGGCGCTGCTCCACATCGAGGACTGACCATGTCCACCACGTACATCGCCGTCACGCTCATCACGGTCGCGATCAACGCCGCGATCGTCGTCGCCGACCTGGCGAAGGCCCGGTTCGTCCTGGCGAACTCGGCGGAGGTCGGGGTGCCGCGCTCGATGCTCCCGCTCCTCGCGGCGCTCAAGGGCGCCGGCGCCGCCGGGCTCGTCCTCGGACTGCTCGGCCTGCACGTCATCGGGATCGCCGCGGCCGCCGGACTCGTCGCCTTCTTCGTCATCGCGGTGGCCGCGCACGTCCGGGCGAGGGTCTTCTACAACATCGCCTTCCCCGGCGCCTACCTGGCCTTGGCCGCCGCCTCACTCACCCTGGCCATCGCCAACTGAGATGGCGACCTTTCCCCGAGCGTGGCCGCGTTCGATGTACCGCAGCGCCTCGGGGACTTCGGCGAACGGGTAGGTCCGATCGATGACGGGCGTGACCTTCCCGCTCTCCATGAGTTCCGCCAGGAACTCCAGGTCGGCCGAGTTGGGCTTCCAGCTGACGTTGGCGATGCGCTGGCCGATTAAGGGCGACAGCAGGACGCCTCGCAGCCCCAGGGCGGCGGGGCCGAGCAGCCTGCCGCGAGCCGAGGCGATGCCGCCCACGATCACGAGCGTCCCGCGCGCGACCAGCGGACGCCGCAGCCGCGCCAGCGACCGGTTGCCCACGATGTCCATGACGAGGTCGTATCGCCCGTCCCGTTCGGTGAAGTCTTCACGGGAGTAGTCGATGACGTCGTCCGCGCCCAGGGAACGGACCAGCTCGACGTTCCGGGTGCTGCACACGCCGGTGACCTCGGCCCCGAGCGCCTTGGCGAGCTGGACGGCGAACGTGCCGATCCCGCCGGAGGCCCCGTTCACGAGGACCCGCTGCCCGGCGGCGATCCGGCCGTAGTCGCGCAGCCCTTGCAGCGCGGTGTGCGCGGCCATCGACACCGACGCCGCCTGCTCGAACGTGAGGCGCGCGGGCTTGGCGGCCAGCCTGTCCTGCGGGACGGCGGCGGCCTCGGCGAACGAGCCCAGCTTGACCTCCCCGAACACTGCGTCGCCGGGCCGGAACCGGGTCACCCCTTCGCCGACGCGCTCGACGACGCCGGCGAGGTCGGCGCCGAGGACCAGCCCCGGCTTCGGCCGCCGCAGCCCGGCGCTGAGCCGCGCCAGCTTCGGGTCGGCCATCGCGTGGCGCCAGTCGTAGGGGTTGGCGGACGCGGCCCGCACCCGCACGAGCACGTCGTCCGGGCCGACGCCGGGCTCGTCGGCGTCCACGAGCGTCAGGACTTCGGACGGCGGACCGTAGCGGTGCCAGCTCCAAGCCTTCATGGCGGGTTCCCTTCGGGGGGTGATGGAGTCCCATGCCTGTCTTCGTCGTACGTCGTAAGATTGTCGTACTATGTAAGGCTAACGTACGCCGTAAGAGAGTCAAGGGGCCCGCTGAAGAAAGGGTCACCCGCTGGGGGTCGGCCGGTCGGCGTTACGAACCGGCGGCGCGGCGCCGCTCCAGCCCGTCCAGGATCAGGTCCAGCGCGAACTCGAACTCGAACTGGTCGTCGCAGAAGCCCAGCGTGCCGTCCGGATCGTCGTGGACGGCGTCCGCCAGCATCCCGACGATGTTCGGGAACCGGTCGCCCATCTCCGCCATGGCGGCCTCGGCGTCCACGCCCTGGGCGGCGTCCGGCTGGAACAACTCCTGCGTGAAGCCGAGGGCGCGGCTGCCCAGGACGTGCAGCGCGCGGTGCGCCAGATCGAAGGAGAACCCGCCCGCCCGCAGGATGCCGACGACCTGGTCGTAGTACGCGATGACGAGCGGATTCGTGCGGGTGGCGAGCAGCTGCGGAGCCCACCGGTGGCGCAGCAGCACCTCCCGCGCCGCGAGGACCCGCGCCCGCAGGGCCGCGCGCCAGTCCTCGGCCGGGTCGGGCGCCTCGACCTTGCCCACGGCCTCCATGACCTCTTCGAGGACCATCTCCGCCAGGCCGTCGAACACGGCCTCCTTGTTGGCGACGTGGTGGTAGAGCGACATCGCCTCCGCCCCGACCTCCTGCGCGAGCTTGCGCATGGTGAGCGAGTCGACGCCGTCCCGGTCGGCCAGCCGCACCGCGCCGCGCAGCACCCGCCTCCGGCTCAGCGGAATGCGGGGCAGATCGTCGGTATCGCTCGGCAGGGTCATGGCTCGGTCCTCCGGACGCACCCTATCCGTACCCCGTAAGGCTCCAGGGCGCCGCGTTCTCTGTGAGTCCTCTGTGAGTCTCACCGGCACGCCGCAGCCCCCGCACCGGGCTCCGCCCTCTGACCTGGGCGTATCCGGCACCCTGCGCGCCACCGTTCACATCGGGCTCACATGATCCCCCACCTCGGCCCAGAATCCCCGCCCAGCCTGGGTCTCGGCCGCACCGCGACGGTGCGCCCGCTTCGCGGCAACCCACCAGGAGGAACGCAGATGATCGAAGTTCGGGGGCTCACCAAACGCTACGGCGAGGTACTGGCGGTCGACGGGCTGGACTTCACCGTCCGCCCGGGGGAGGTCACCGGCTTCCTGGGCCCGAACGGCGCGGGCAAATCGACGACCATGCGCATGATCCTGAGCCTGGACGCCCCCACCTCGGGCACGGCCGCCGTCGGCGGGCGTCCGGTCGCCGCCCACCCCGTGCCGCTGAAGGCCGTCGGCGCGCTGCTGGACGCCGGGGCCGTCCTGCCCGGCCGCAGCGCCTACCACCACCTGCTCGCGCTCGCGGCCGGCAACGGCATCGGGCGCCGCCGCGTCGAGGCCGTCCTGGACGAGGTGGGCCTGACGAGCGTCGCGCGCCGCGCCGCCGGGACGTACTCGCTCGGGATGAAGCAGCGGCTCGGCATCGCCGCCGCCCTGCTCGGAGACCCGCCCGTGCTCGTGCTGGACGAGCCCCTCAACGGCCTCGACCCCGAGGGCATCGTCTGGATCCGCGAGCTGATGCGGCGCATGGCCGCCGAGGGGAGGGCCGTGCTGATGTCCAGCCACCTGATGAGCGAGATCGAGCTCACCGTCGACCACCTGATCGTCATCGGCCGGGGACGGCTGATCGCCGACACCGGGATGGCCGCGTTCATCGCCGCGCACTCCGACCGGGAGGTGGTCGTGCGCAGCCCGCACGCGGACGTCCTCGGCCGCCGGCTCACGGCGGCGGGCGCCACCGTCCGGGCCCGCGGCGAGGACGGCCTGGCCGTGACCGGGCTCGACTCCGCCGGCGTCGGCGCGCTCGCGGCCACCGCGGGCGTCGAACTGCACGAGCTGACCGTCCGGCAGGCGTCCCTGGAGCAGGCGTTCATGGACCTGACCCGGGACAGCGTCCAGTACGCGTCCGAGAAGGGAGCCGCCTGATGGGCAGGGCGACGTTCCGGCATGCCCTCCGCGCCGAGTGGATCAAGATCCGGACGATGCGGTCCACCCTGTACGTCGTCCTCGGCACGCTCGTCATCGGCGCGGGCCTCGGCACGCTCAACGGGTCGTCCGCCGGGGACGAGTACGCCACGATGACCGCCGCCGACAAGCTCGCCTTCGACCCGCTGGCCACCAGCCTGAAGGGCTACATCCTGGCCCAGGTCACCATCGCGCTCCTGGGCGGCCTGGTCATCACCGCCGAGTACGGCAGCCGGACCGTCGTCGGCACGCTGACCGCCGTCCCGCACCGGTCCCGGGTCCTCGCGGCCAAGGCCGCCGTGCTCGGCGTGATCGCGTTCGCCGCCGGGCTGCTGACCACCCTCACCGGGTTCGTCGCCGGCCAGTCGGCGCTCAAGGGTGCGGGCGCCCCGCACCTGGCGCTGTCGGACCCCGGCGCGGCGCGCGGCGTCCTCGGCGGCGCCGCCTTCCTCGCGCTCGCCGGACTGCTCGGGCTCGCCCTGGGCACGCTGATCCGCAGCACCACCGCCACGGTGACGACGCTCTTCGGGGCGCTGCTGATCGTCCCGGCGTTCGGCCCCGCGCTCCCCGGCCGGCTCGCGGACTGGACGGCGGAGTACTGGCCGCCCTCCGCGGGCGGGCAGGTCACGACCGCCTACCGCGACCCGGCCCTGCTGGATCCGGGGCCCGGCCTGGCGGTCATGGCCGGGTGCGCGGGGGTCCTCCTGACGGCGGCGTTCCTGACCTTCCGCAAGCGGGACGCTTAGCCCGGGCCGTCGCGGAGGATGGAAGACGTCGGTGAGGGACGGGACGGGACGGCCATGACAGAACACCTCCTGGTGGTGGAGGACGACACGACGCTGCGCGAACTGCTCGCCGCGAGCCTGCGGCTGGCCGGCTTCACCGTGTCGCCCGTCACGACCGGTTCGGAGGCCCTGGACGCCGTGCGGCGGGGGCGGCCCGACCTGATCGTCCTCGACGTGATGCTGCCGGACTTCGACGGCTTCGAGGTCGTCCGGCGGCTGCGCGGGGAGGCGGCGCCGTCGCCGTCCGGCCCGCCGCCGGTCCTGTTCCTCACCGCGCGCGACGCCGCCGAGGACCGGATCAGCGGGCTGACCGCCGGCGGGGACGACTACGTCACCAAGCCGTTCAACCTGGAGGAGCTGATCCTGCGCATCCGGGCCATCCTGCGCCGGGCCGCCGGCAGGCAGCCGGACGGGCGGCTGGTCGTCGGCGACCTCGCCCTGGACCCCGCCAGCCGCCAGGTGACCCGCGCGGGCCGGGCGGTCGCGCTCTCCCCGACCGAGTTCAACCTGCTGAACGTCCTGATGGAGCACGCCGGGCAGGTCCTGTCGAAGGAGCAGCTGCTGGACCTCGTCTGGCACTACGACTTCGGGGGCGATGACAGCATCGTCGCCTCGTACGTCAGCTACCTGCGGCGCAAGGTCGACACCGTCGAGCCCAAGCTGATCCACACGGTGCGGGGCACCGGCTACGTGCTGCGCAGGCCGCCGCAGTGACCGCCCGGTCCCGCGGCCTCTCCCTGCGCGGGCGGCTGCTCGCGATCACACTCCTCCTGCTGGTCGCCGCGCTGCTGGGCAGCACCGGCCTGCTCCTCCGGCAGTTCCAGGGCGCCCTCGTCGGCCAGCTGGACGAACGGATCCGCGACATCGCCACTGCGACCGCCAGCAACGGGAGCGCCCAGCAGGGCTCCGACACCGTCTACACCGCCTACCTGGACGCCAGTGGCCGCGTCGAACGCGTCCTCCAGCCCGCTCCGAACCCCCCTTCCGGCCTGCCCCGCCTCGACACCGCGGCCGTCGCCGCGCGCGACGGCGCCCCCTTCACCACCGGGTCGCGGGACGGCGGGCGGGAGTGGCGGGCCGTGGCCGTGCCGGCCGCGACCGGCGGCTGCATCCTGGTCGCGGGCTCGCTCGGCGACGTCGACACCGACATGGGACGGCTCACCCGCCAGGTCCTCATCATCGACGCGATGGTCCTGGTGCTGCTGGGCGTCGCCGGAGGATTCGCGGTGCGGGCCGGGCTGAGGCCGCTGCGCCGGATCGAGACGACCGCCGCCGCGATCGCGTCCGGCGACCTCTCCAGCCGCGTCCCGGAGCTGGCCGCCCCCCGCACCGAGCTGGGCCGGCTCGCCGCGTCCCTCAACGGCATGCTCGACCGGATCGAGGCGGGCGACGCCGCCCGTGCCGACTCCGCGCGGCGGATGCGGCGCTTCATCGCCGACGTCAGCCACGAGCTCCGCACCCCGCTCGCCGGCATCAAGGGCTTCACCGAGCTGTACCGGATGGGCGGCATGCCGGAGCGCGCCGACGTCGACGCCTCGATGGGCCGCATCGAGCGCGAGGCCGCCCGCCTGGTCGACCTCGTCGAGGAGCTCCTGCTCCTCGCCCGGCTGGACGAGGACGGCGCCGCCGCCACCGCGCAGACGCTGCAGCCGACCCCGATGGACCTGCGCACGCTCGCCGCCGACGCGCTCCACGACCTGCACGCCCTCGACCCGGGCCGCCCGGTGTCGCTCACCGGCCCCGGCGGCGGACCGCCCGCCCCGGCACCGGTCCTCGGCGACGAGGCCAGGCTCCGCCAGGTCGTCGCGAACCTCGTCGGCAACGCGGTCGCGCACACCCCGTCCGGGACCCCGGTCCGCATCGGCGTCGGCACCCGCGACGGCTTCGCCGTCCTCGAACTCCGCGACAAGGGCCCCGGCATGACGCCTGAGCAGGCAGAACGGGCCTTCGACCGCTTCTACCGCGCGGACGAGGCCCGCGCCCGCGCCACCCGGGGCGGCGGCGCGGGCCTGGGACTCGCCATCGTCGACTCCCTGGTCCGGGCCCACGGCGGCCACGTGGAGATTCACACGGCCCCGGGCACCGGCACGGCCTTCCGCGTCCTGCTACCCCCGCATCCTTGACACGGCCACCCGGCCGTTGCGCAGCGACCGGCCGTGCGCGGCGGGCGATCCGATCTCACGGGCGAGTCGCAGCAGGTCGGCGTCCCGCTCGACGGCGAAGCCCCGCGCCGCCAGGAGGCCGGCCATCTCGGCGGGCCGCCAGGCCGAGCGCCACGGCTCGTCCGCCGTGGCGGACTCGACGCGGCCGGCGCGGGCGACAAGGCCGAGCACGCCTCGGGCGAGCGCGGCCGTCAGCGAAGGCGCCTGGTAGTGCACCAGCAGGACGCTGCCGGGCGCCGACCGTCCCGCGAGCGCGGTCGCCGTCGCGGCGACCTCGGGCTCGCGCAGGTAGGGCACGACTCCCTCCCAGACCCAGACGGTCGGCGCCGCCCGGTCATGCCCGGCGGCCTCGAGGGCGGCGTCCAGCGGCTCGGTGGTCAGGTCGACCGGGGCGAACACCAGCCGCCCCGCCACCGGCGTCAGCCCGGCGGCACGCTCGCGGGCCTCCGCTTGCGTGGCGGGGTGATCGACGCAGAACACCGTCGCGGCCTCCAAGGCCCGCAGGCGCCACGGCCTGCCGTCCAGCCCGGCGCCGAGCAGGACCACCTGCATGCCGTCCCGGTCCGTCACGGCGCGGGTCACCACGTCGTCGATCATCACTGTGCGGGGGACCACGACCTCGGCGCAGGCGCGGACGGACTCCACCGCCCACCGCTCCCGGCCGCGGGCCTGCTCGGCGGCGGCCTCGTCCCGTGCCGCCTCGACCGGTTCCAGCTCGTCCGGCCGCAGCAGTCGCCTGGCCACCGGATCGCTGAACCGCCCCGCGGCCAGCCTGCCGTCCGCCACAGCGCGCCCCTGGCACACGAAGACCGCCGTCCGGCTGGCTCCACCCGACTTCATCGCACACCCCCTCGCCGCAACGGTCGCACCTCGACGCGCTCACGAGCAACGCGCGGCACGTGTGGACGCCCGGTGGACGTCCAGACGGCCAGTGCGCACGCCGCGAAACCGGCCCCGAGAACGCTGGAGTCCGTCCAGCCATGGGAGGTGAAGACGGCGGTGGTCGCGGCCGCGCCCAAGGCGGAGCCGAGCGAGTAGAAGACCATGTAGCCGCCGATGGCGCTGCTGGTGCGATCCGGATACGCGGCGGTCAGGACGTGCTGGTTGCTCACGTGCACGGCCTGGACCGCGAAGTCGAGGACCACGATCCCGGCGGCGAGGAGCCACAGCGACCACGGCAGTTGCCCGATCGCCGCCCACGAGACGATGAGCAGGACGAGCGCCAGAACGGTGACCGGTGCTGCCCGTCCCGCGTCCGCCCACCTGCCCGCACGCGCCGCGCCGAGCGCGCCCGCCAGCCCGGCTACGCCGAATAGGCCGATCTGGCTTTCGCTCAGGTGCCACGGCCTGCCCGCCAGCGGCAGGGACAGTCCGCTCCACAGGCTTCCGAACGAGGCGAACAGGAAGAACGCGATAAGCCCGCGCGTCAGGAAGACGCGCTGCCCGAACAGCCCGCCGAGCGAGACGACGGCCTGCCCGTAACCCGTCCGATCGCGACGCTCCTCCGCCGGTAGAACGGCAAGGGCCAGGCCCGCGAGCCCGAGCGACAGCACCGCGAGCACGGCATAGACGCTCCGCCAGCTCCACACCTCGGCGAGCATGCCGGTGACGACCCGCGCGCCCAGGATGCCGACCACGACGCCGGAGGTCACGACGCCGATGGTCCGTCCGCGCTCGCCGGGCGGCGAGACGGACGCGGCGTAGGCCACCGTCGTCTGCACCACGACCGCGAACACCCCGGCCACCGCGAGCCCCGCGAACGCGACCCACGCGCCCGGCGCCGAGGCCGTGACGATCATGCCGAGGGCGGTGAGCGCCAGGTGCACGGCGATGAGCCGGCGCCTGTCGACCACATCGCCGAGCGGCACCAGCAGCACGAGGCCCGCCAGGTAACCGACCTGCCCGACCGCGACGATCCACCCGGTGTGCTGTGCCGGCACACCGAGATCGCGTCCCATCGGCTCCAGAACCGGCTGCGCGGCGTAGATGCTCGCCACCGCGACACCGCACACCACCGCGAGCAGCAACCGCCGCCACACGCCCATCGCCCCTCCAAGTCGATTAGTAGCAAATTGCAACCAATCGGACCGTACGGCATGATGGTTTCAATCCGCAACCGATCGGGAGGGGTCATGCCGCGCGCTCAGGACGTCGACTGGACGGACCCCACCTGCCCTGTCGCGCGCACGCTCGACCTCGTCGGCGACAGGTGGAGCCTGCTCATCGTCCGCGACGCGATGGACGGCGCACGCTCGTTCACCGAGTTCCAGCGACGCACCGGCATCGCCCGCAACATCCTCACGGACCGCCTGCGCAAGCTCACCGCCCACGGGCTCCTCGACCAGCGCACCGCGCCGTCCGGCCGCCGCCAGGAGTACGTCCTCACCGACGCGGGCCGCGACCTCTTCCCCGTCGTCCTCACCCTGCGGCAGTGGGGAGAACGTCACGCCTTCGCCCCCGGCGAGACCCACTCAACCCTCGTAGACCAGCACGGCGACCCAGTACCGGAACTCACCCCGATGAGTACCGACGGCACCGTCCTAGACGCCGACACCACCCACGTACAGAAGACCCACTAACCGACCGTCCTCAGCCCGCTGTCTCGCTGAGTACTGCCCTGCCTAGGGCGGGTTGGTCAAGGTGGCGGCCGCCGGGCGGCAACTCGGCTCGCATGGAGGGACCGGGAGAACAACGCAAGAAGGACGGACTGATGTGTCCGCCCTTCTTGCGACATCACGTGCAGATGACCAGTTGCTCGACCGGACGAACCGGGCGTCTAGGTCCGACTCGTCCGACGCCTCCTTCAGGAACTGATCACTGAGTTGAACAGTCCGATCGCTGCGCCCCCGGCGGCACCGCCGGCGATGAGGGCCTCGGGGACGGAGCGGCGTGTCGCGTAGGTGAGCAGGCAGACTGCGACCGCGACGAGCGCGGCCAGGAGGAAGATCAGCGCGCTGCGGATGGTGAGTAGAGCCGGCCCCTGATCGGAGTTGGGACGCTGAGCCATGATGTCGCACTCTCCTTGAGAGAGGGGCTGAAGTGGTGGACGCCAAGGCATAGGCCCATCCGTCCCGTTTCCCCTCGCGTTGATCGAGTGAACTGATCTGGGTGGTGTTCTCCCAGCTCAAGGCTGTTGCGTGAGGGACGCCCCAAAAAACCTGGTGATGGCGCGAGGGGAAACCTGCGTTGCCGTCCTATGTCGTCGTGCACGGTAGTAACCCTCAAGAGCCGCGACGGGACGGAGGCGTGGCATGTCCACGGTGCAGGATGAATCGCCAGGGCCGCACGTCCCGCCCGGGACGGGTTCTGCGACAGGCCAGGACCGCGAGGTGGAGGTGCCTCAAGACGAGGCTGAGTTGGCCATCGACCTCGACCTGACTCAAGAGTTGATCGCCGATGCCGAGGCGGAGCTGGTACCGGAGGCATCGGGGCAACCCGCGCACATGTCCAAGGCCGAACGGCTGAAGGCCGACCACCTGATGGTCACGATGGTGATCGAAGAGGGGGTTGGCGGCCCTCGCGAGGCTTATCTCCTGCAGCAGTTGGTGCAGTACGCGCGTCCTGTGCTCAAGGCGTTGTTGCGCGACGGCCGGATCTTCGCCAAGTGCAGCAGACTGCATCGGCCGGTCGGCGATGAGATCTCCTTCCTGGATTGGTCGGACATGGACCGCGACGAGATCGCCCAGGACATGATCTCCGATGCGTTGCCGGTGTTCAGGAAGAGCGTCTTCGAGCAGCGAAGGTGGGCTCCTGAAAAAGGGGCTTCTCTCGCCACATACTTCGTCAATGCCTGTGCCCTCCAGTTCCCGGCCATCTATCGCAAGTGGAATGAAAATCGTCGGCGGATGGTGTCGCTTGAAGACGAGCACATCGAGGCTCTGTCGGATGGCCGGAGCGTCGACCCGGCCTTGCAGGCGGTGACCCAGGACAGGCTTGCTCGGGCGCTGGGACCCGTGGACCCGCAGATAAAAAATGCTGTTGCATATTACGCTGCAGGATTTACAATGAAAGAAGCCGCCGAGCGAGCGGGAATAACGGAGAAGCGGCTTGAGGGAGCGTTGGCCAGGCTTCGTAAGAAGCAAGCAGGTGGAAGGGATCCACGGCCTGGCGGAGGGGAAGGGCAGTGCTGATGGCTGGACAGGATGACTTCGAAGCCCCGACCGATGTTCCCGAATCCCGACCGGACGACAGGCCGGCGGAGACCAATGAGGCGGGGCAGGTGGACGATCAGTTCCGCATGCTTCTTGAGACTTCCTCGCTCGGCACTCCCGCGGCCCGCCGAATCAGGTCTATGACCGCTCCGGAGGAAGCTGAACAGATCATGCAGGAGCAATCTGCCGGTTCCTCCGCGGATGCCGGTGAACTACCACCCGCAGGATCCGGAGCCGTTGAGTCAGCGATGCTCGCAGTACCAGAGCGGTTCCCGAACGCCGAGTACGGCGATGACATCATCGAGACCATGATCGGCGCGATGAAGCCACGTGAGCAGCACGGCGGCTTCACGCTCGTGGTGTCCTTTTGTCGAGAAGAACCACTTGCCGACCGCTATCACCTCCTCAAGCTGGTCACCGATGCCATGACCGCATCGCATCCTTTGCGCTGGTATTGGACGGCGCTCAATGACGCCGACGCTTTTCTCTTGCCGATCACGCTGGCAGATGTCTCCCTGGTCGGGGATGTGGTCAAGCTGCTCGAACAGAAACTGGCCGCCTACAACACTGGCCAGGAGAGGCCATCCCAGTTGAAGGTCACGCTGCATGCGGGCATGGCCGCTCTTGGTTTCGAGGCGAACAGCCCGGCTCCGATCTTCACCAGGCGCCTCCTCGGGGCGAAGGAATTCGATCGGTTCTTGGACCTGTCGCCGTCGGCGGGCCTGGCGATGATCCTTCCTGACTGGATCTTTCGGCGGATCCAAGAGTCCCGGTATGACATCGGTATGAGTCCGAAGATGTTCCGCCGGACCTATATTCGAGAGCTTTCAACGGCCGTCTGGGTCTATGTCGGAAGGTCGAGCGGTCTTGAAGGGGGAGGAGTAAGCGGTCCAGGCTCCTCTCCCGTGCGGGACCACGTCCACGAGATCGAGCGAAACCTCGGAGCATCGACTGATCCGCAAGCCGGCCAGGCGCTGATGTCGTCCGGGGTGTTCATCATGTGTGTGGATTCCCTCGACGACGGAGAGTCTTTTCCGCAACGCTCCTGGGCGGCGGTGATGTACGCACTGCAGTCCGCCGCGTTCGCGACGGGCGTGGTGTTGCAGGAGCCGCGATGCTTTGAACGCAACGGATACGCCGTTTTCGCCATCTCGGCTCTCCCTCAATGGGAGGCCGCCAGCATCCTGCCCGCCGTCGCGACCAGGTTGCGAACCTCCAGCGCTCATACCTTGCCGGTCCGAGCGGGCTGGGTGAACATGCCGGAGGCTGCTGGAAGCGACTTGTTGGCTGATCTCGCACTGCTGGCCGAGCCCGGTGATTGTGGGGTGAGGAGCAAACGAGCGCGGTCGATGCCTCGGACGCTGCCGGCCGCGTCGTCTTCCGGGCGTGTGCTTCAACGACAACGATCACTGCTGCTGGCAGTGGAGTTGAACTACAAGGAGGCCCAGCGCCGGGACGGGTTCCTGCGTCGTTACCCCTCCGACGGCGAAGCCGATGTGGCGAGCGTGCTCTACGCGATGATCCATCAAGCGTTGGCAGCCGCAGCGCGCATCTGGAACCCGACGACGTACGAGACCGGTGAGAGCGGTTTGCTGGTCGTGGTGCAGGCACCTATCTGGCAAAGCTCCGAACTGCACGAACTGGTAGAGGACCTCGTCGGGCTGGTGGGCCGCTTCAACAGTGTCCGTGCCGCCGCCGACCACGTGAGAATCACCCTTGCTCTTCATGGAGCGGGGCGCGCCGGTCAGGACGAACGCCCCAATCGGCAGCTGATGCAGTTGATGCAGCTGCTCGAGATCGCGCGTGCCGACAGTGCGCCGCGAGCGGACTTGGCGGTCATCACATCCGACCACATCCATTCCGAGTTGCGAGCCGGGCCGTACTTCTCCAATGCCTCCCCAGTCACTGTCAGCGGCCGGCTGGCGGGCTGGCTGGCCTATCCATCCGGGCGTCCGCACGAGCTCAACAACCGACCTGGACGTCCGCGCTTCTCGCTGAACGGCCCACGTTTCAAGGCCCCCGCCGTTCCTGAGAGCAGCGAACGGGCATATGACCAGGCTGCGGATGCGCGCAGAACATGCTCTGAGACGTGGGAGTCGGATCTGGAATCGGTCGCTACCCCTGCGGCATTCGCCGCCGCACTCAAAAGGGTGCACGCAGGCGCGGGTAGCCCCTCATATCGCCGCCTAGAGGCGGTCACCAAGGATTCCCCGTTCCCCCTGCGCCGTTCAACCATCGCCGACTTTCTCGCCGCGCGGCGGATGCCCAGTAAGGGGGCACTCGAGACATTCCTACGAGCATGTGATGTGGCGCCACCCCGTATCGCCGCCTGGGAGGCGGCATGGCGACGTCTCAAGTCCGATGACAGGCAACGCAGCGACAGGCGACGTGGCGCCCCTGCGACCGCCGGTCCCGCGGCTCCAGCCCAAGTGGGCTCCTCCTCCCAGCGGCCCGGGTTCTGGAGTGCCCTCACTAGCGTTGAGAGAGCCGACTTCCTCGCGATCGCGCAGGAAGCCGTGCATCCGGCCGGGACGGTGCTGTGGGAGGAAGGCGATGTCGCCGACCACGCCATCGTGATCAAATCCGGATCGGTGCGCGTCTGCGTGGAGCGGGACGGGCGCGAACGGATCATCGCCTTCCGTGGCTGCGGCGACATCGTCGGCGAGCGCGCCGCCCTGCTACTGCGGCGGCGGTCGGCGACCATCGTCGCTATGGAGCCGCTGCACGTGCTCGGCCTGACCACGCAACAGTTCGTCGGCTACTTGAGCGCACATCCCCGCGTGGTTGGCGTATTGGAAGGCGAGATGTACGAGCGGCTTACCGAGGAGCCGCTCCAGCAGCAAGATGCACAATGGACGGACGCAGCCTTGGACGGGGAGGCGGCACGGTACACCCCGCCCCATCCGGCGTCGTTGGTCAGAGCCATGACAGCGTCTCGACTGAGCAGCCTTTACGACACAGGCGCATTGGCGAGCATCCTCACCACTCCTGCGGAAGGCACCCCAAGCGCTAGTGGTTCGGTTTCCATGGGGGAGTCGTCCGCCCGCACTCCTTCGTTGCTGTCTGGAGGGAGCATGCAGTCATCGCCTCTCGCGCAGCAGACCCCGTCGATGGCCTTTACCCCGGGCGCATCCCCCGGTCCGGCGCCGGCGCACCAGCACTGCACCATCGTGTTCACTGATATCACTGGCTTCAGCTCCCGCGGCCGCGACGAGAAGAGCAGGATCGAGATGCGGCGTGCCATGTTCGCCGCCCTGCGCGAGTCGTTCGAGGAGGCGCGGATTCCCTGGGAATCATGCTACAGCGAGGATCGCGGCGATGGCGCATTGATCGTCGTGCCGTCCGAGGTCCCCAGCGCTACGGTCGTCGACCCGGTCATCGCTTCCCTTGAAATGCGTCTGCGGCGTCACAATCAGCGGTCTGCCAGTGCGACCCGCATCCAGCTCAGGGTCGCGGTCGACGTCGGACCCGTGCTGCCCGATCCACCGGGTGTCTCTGGCTGGACGATCATCAACGCGGCCCGGCTCCTCGACGCCGCACCACTGAGGCAAAGACTCGCCGCGACGGGGGCCGACCTAGGCGTCATCGCGTCAGGGCTGACCTATGACACCGTCATCGCACACAATCCCGGCCATGTAAAAGCCGATGAATACGAATCCGTCAGTTGGGATGTGAAGGGAACAAGCATCAAAGGCTGGATCTACTTGTCTGGATGTCGGCAACGGGTCACGATGACAGCGGGCGGTCTTCTATTGGGCAGCAGCATGCGTCCAGCAACAAAAAGCCAGACCAGCCATCCGGAACCGGCTCTGGAGTGCTGACCGGAGACTAGAGAACCGCGCCCCAACTCAGGTCTTGTCACCCGCCCGCCTACCTGCTTGACGTGGTCCACGTAGCGGTTGCCATTGTTCCGACAACCGTTCATGCTCCGGTCTGGGGCGGACGGACAGCCCCGCTCCTCCGCCCGACAGACGTTCCCATTGGCGACTTCGCTCCTACGAGCCGATTCCCCTGAGGGCGGCGACGTGGGTCTAGGCGGCCCATTCGGTCAGCCGGATCGCTGGTCGGACGCCTCATCGTTATCTGTGGCGTCGTAGATTTCACACTGGGCACGATGCCCGATGGGACGAAGCCGTCCTCAGCCCACTGTCCAGTGGCGGAGCTTTTCGGGGTTGCGCATTACCCAGATGTGCTTGATGCGGTCGCCGACGACGTCGAAGGCGAACACCGTCACGGTGACGCCGTCCTCCTGAGCCACCAGGCCGGGCTGGCCGTTGACCGTGCGTTCCAAGAGCGCCATGTTGGCGGACCTCCGGTTGGCCAGTTCGACCCAGGCGTGCGCTATCGGCTCGCCGCCTTCGATGGGGTCCAGGAAGGTGACGGCCTGGCCGCCGCCGTCGGCGATCGCCGTCGCGTCGGGGTCGAGCAGGCCGATGAGGGCGTCGATGTCCTTGGCCTCCCAGGCCCGCTTGAAGTCCCTGACGACCTCGGCGCGCTGGGCGGTCGTCCTCGCGGGGGCCTGCGCAGTGCGGATGCGGCGGCGCGCCGACGAGGCCAGCTGGCGGCAGGCCGCCGGGGTGCGGCCGACGATCTCGGCGACTTCGGCGAAGGAGTGGCAGAAGACGTCGTGCAGGATGAACGCGACGCGCTCCGCCGGGGTCATCGATTCGAGCACGACCAGGAAGGCCAGGTTGACCGACTCGTCCAGGGTGATCCGGTCGGCCGGGTCGGCGGGGACGCCGCCGGTCCACTCCGCGCGTTCGGGGAGCGGCTCGGGGATCCACTCGCCCACGTAGGTCTCGCGCCGCGCGCGCGCCGAGTTGAGCACGTTGAGGCAGATGCGGCTCGCGACCGTCGTCAGCCAGGCGCCCGGCGACTGGATGGCGTCCTGCTGCTGCCGCGACATGGCGTACCAGCGGGCGTAGGTCTCCTGGACGGCGTCCTCGGCCTCGGCCACCGATCCGAGCAGCCGGTACGCGAGATTGATCAGCTGGCGCCGCTCTCTCATGATCGCGTCCAGACCCGGATCGAGCGGATCCCGCCCTCGGGTGGTCATGGTGCCGGCGGCTCCCTCGGTCGCTTCCGTCCTCACCTGTCCGACAAGACGGCGCCCCGGAATGTGAGGCCGGCCCGCCGCCTCACATTCCGGACGGCCGCGTTGTCGAACCACCGAGACCAGCACATCACCCGGAGGCTCAGGAAGACCATGACCACCTCAACGCCGGAAGCATCCTTCACCGTCCCGGCGCCCGCGCAGCGCTTGGAGCGGGCGGCCGCCGCGCTGACCGCGCACGGTTTCACCGTCGAGATCCTCGATGACGCCGCCGCCGCGCGCGAGCGCGTCAAGGAGCTGATTCCCGAGGGCGCGGACGTGTTCACCGGGGCCAGCGAGACCCTGCGCCTGTCCGGGATCGACGAGGACATCAACGGCAGCGGGCGGTACGCGTCCGTCAAGGCGCGCAGCAGGACCATGGACCGTGCCACTCAGCTGAACGAGTTGTGGCGGATGATCGCCTGCCCCGACGTCATCGTGGGCAGCGTCGCCGCGGTCACCGAGACCGGATCCCTCGTCGCCGGCTCGGCCAGCGGAAGCCAACTGGCCGGTTACTCGGGCGCCGCGATGCGCGCGATCTGGATCGTGGGAGCGCAGAAGGTCGTGCCCGACCTGGACACGGCGCTGCGCCGTGTCGAAGACCACTGCCTCCCGCTTGAGAACCAGCGGGCCATGGGCGTCTACGGGCAGCCCAGCGCCCTCAACCGCGTCCTCATCCTCAACGCCGAACCCGAGCCGGGGCGCGGCATCGTCCTGCTGCTCCGCGAAGCCATCGGCTTCTGAACCGGGACCGGTCCCTCCGACCAGCGCGAGGGACCGGTTTTGGTTACTCTCCAGCGCGATGCGGTCACAGGGCGGTATCCTCCTGCGCGGGCAAGCCACGCCTGCCCGTCTGAGCACTGAGCGCCTACGCCGCTGGTGCGCCGACGACGAAGCGTCCATGGACGACGCGTGGTACCCGAGCCCATGCCGTCCAGCGGTGCGCGTAGGACTCCGCCGGAGGACGTCGTGACCGCCGACCCCCATCGTCGCCCTTCCCGCAACCTGCAGCGCCGCATCCGCCGCCGCCAGGCCGCCACCGGTGAGCCCTACATGACCGCGGCCACCGCCGTCCGGACGGAATGGGAACGCGGGCAGCGCTACCTGTCCGACCCGTCGGTACCCGCCGACGTGGCCGCCGCCGTCCGGCGCGTCGGATTCATCCCCCTCGAACCCTTCGACCTGTCGGTCCACTGGGAATGGTGGTGCCGCTGCCAGTGGTGCGACGCGGTCGTCGAGGTGAGCCCCCGCGGCCACGGCTACCAGTCACCGGGCCGCTGCCCCTACATCGTCTACGGCAGCATGCACATGGACGGCCGCTGCACCCTCCCCGCACCGGACCCGGTGATCCGCACAGAGCCGCTTACCGAAGAAGAACTCGAGCAAATCTGGCAATTCCCCCCACAACG
>NZ_VCKZ01000334.1 GCF_005889745.1 Actinomadura geliboluensis | reverse complement strand
CGCCGGGACCGCCCCCGCCGCCCATTCCGGGTCCGCCGCCGCCCGGGAACCCCTGGCGTCCGGTGGTGCCGGACGTTCCGGAGCCGCTCGTGGAGGACGCGACGACGACCTGGTCGCCCTCCTCCAGACCGGATTTGATCTCGGTGCCCTGATCACCCTTGACGCCGGTCTCGACCGTGAGGGTGCTCTGCACGCCGTCGCGGACGACGGTCACCATGCTCTGCCCGCCGGCCGTCCTGACCGCCGCGCTCGGGACGTAGAGGACGTCCTCCGCCTTGGCCACGGTGATCTCGACGGTCGCGGTCTGGCCGAGCCGGACCCCGGACGGGACGTCCCCGAGCGAGATCGTGGCGGGGAACTTCACCACGTTGTCGGTGGTCGTCGGCGACACCCCGATCGCGGTGATCTTGCCGGTGGCGGTCGTGCCGGTCAGCGCGTCGAACGAGATCGTCGCGGCCTGGCCGACCTTCAGCTTGGTCGTGTCCGCCTCGGTGAAATTGCCCTCGATCTGCAGGTGCTTGGTGTCGGCGATCTCGATGAAGCCCGACCCGGAGGAGGAGGACCACGAGGAAGAAGACGTGGACGAACCCCCCGGCGAAGATCCCCCGCCGGAGCTCGCCCCAGTGCCCGAGGCGGAGCCGGAGCCGCTGGAGCTGCCGCCGACCGTCCCGTTGACGGCGGTGACCGTCCCGGCGAACGGGGCCTTCAAGACAGTGCCCTCATAGGCGCGCAAAGCGGAGTTGTAGGCGTTCTTCGCCTGGACGTAGCCGGCGTAGCCCTTCTCCGACGACGTGTCGCCCTGGGCGGCGACGGCCAGGTTCGCCTTGGCGGCGTTGACGTTCTCCAGCGCCTCGGTCTGGTCGAGGCGGGCGAGGACCTCGCCTCCCGAGACCTTCTCGCCCGCCTTGACGTAGATCTTGGCGACCGTGCCGGACGCGCCGAACGACAGGGCGCGGCTCCGGGCGCTCGCCACGGAGCCGGACGCCGACACCGACGACTCCACGGTCCCCCGCCCAACGCGCGAGACCCGGGTGGACGCGGCGGCGCCGTCACCCCCGTCGCCGAGCGTGAGGTAGGCGGTGCCGACGCCCGCGACGAGCAGCACGCCGAGCGCGCCGTTGACGAGCAGCGTCCGGCGCTGAAACGGCCGATTCATGGAGGTGATGCTCTTGGGCCCGCATGTGGCTCTCGTGAGTCGTGAGTGAGAAACGGATGAGAGAGGCGCCGGGGGTCCGCGGCGTTGGCGGGCGGCGACAACCTCCGCCGCCGTCTTTGTCATCTGTCTTTACATCAACGAATGGAACATCCTGCGATGGTGTGATGCCTGTCGCTTTGGCGCTGGACGCCTTGAAAGGTCGCGCCTCCCTACGCGACCGTAGGTTACGCGAACGTAAGTTACCGGTCGGCAGGGAGGCAAGGTGATCAGTGCGGCGCGGTCACGCCCGAACACCAAGGCGGGCACAGGCAGACGGCGACGGGTCGCGGAGGCGGCCCGGGTCCTCACGACCCCGCTCCTGCCCGAGGACTACCTCGGCCTGGTCAACCCGCTGTGGTCGGCCACCGACCTGCGCGGACGCGTCGACGCCGTCCGCCACGAGGCGCCGTCCGCCGCGACGCTCGTGATCAGGCCCGGCCGGGCGTGGCGGGGGCACCGGCCGGGCCAGTGGGTCAGGATCGGCGCGGACATCGGCGGCGTCCGGCACTGGCGGACGTTCTCGCTGTCGTCCCCGCCCCGGCCGGACGGGCGGATCACCGTCACCGTCAAGGCCGCCCGCGACGGGTTCGTCTCCGCGCACCTCGTCAACGAGATCCGGCCCGGCGCGCTCGTCCACCTGGCCCCGGCGGACGGCGCGTTCGTGCTGCCCTCGCAGCTCCCCCGCAAGCTGCTCTTCATCACGGCCGGCAGCGGGATCACCCCGGTCATGGCCATGCTCCGCGCCCACGCCGGAGACGGCGCCGACATCGTCGTCCTGCACTCCGACCGGACGGCCGGGGACGTCATCTTCGGCGCCGAACTCCGCGCGATGACCGGCATGACCCTGCACGAGCGGCACACGTCCGCCGAGGGCAGGCTCAAGCCGTCCGAGCTACCTGAAGTCTGCCCCGACTGGGCGGAACGCGACACCTGGGCCTGCGGGCCCGGCGCGATGCTGGACGATCTCGCCGCGCACTGGGACGCCGCCGGGATCGCCGACCGGCTCCGCGTCGAACGCTTCCGGACCGTCCTGCACGGCGGCGGTGAGGGCGGGCGCGTCACGTTCACCAGGAGCGGCGTCGAGGCGGACGCCGACGGGAGCACGCCGCTCCTGGTCGCCGGCGAGGACGCGGGCGCGCTGCTGCCGAGCGGCTGCCGGATGGGCATCTGCCACGGCTGCGTCGGCGCGCTGCGCTCCGGCAAGGTCCGCGACCTGCGCACCGGCCGGGTGCACGGCGAGGAGGGCGAGATCGTCCAGACCTGCGTCTCGGCCGCCGCCGGCCCCGTGGAAATCGACCTCTGAGGCTCTGGGGGACCCACCATGACCGACCATCTGACGACCGCGGACTACGACACGATCGCCGCCGAACTGGACGCCCTCCGCGAGGAGGTCATGGCGGCGCTGGGCGAGCGCGACGCGTCCTACATCCACCGGGTGATCCGCTGGCAGCGCGGCCTGGAGATCACCGGGCGGGCGCTGCTGCTGGCGTCCTCGCTGCCGCCCGCCTGGGTCGCCGGGACCGCGACGCTCGCCGTCGCGAAGATCCTGGAGAACATGGAGATCGGGCACAACGTCATGCACGGCCAGTGGGACTGGATGCGCGACCCGAAGATCCACTCGACGAGCTGGGAGTGGGACAACGTCTCGCCCGCCGAGCAGTGGAAGCACTCGCACAACTTCGTCCACCACACGTTCACGAACGTCCTCGGCAAGGACAACGACGTCGGCTACGGCATCCTGCGCGTCGCGCCCGAGCAGCGGTGGAGCCCGGCGCACCTCCCGCAGCCCCTCTACAACCTGCTGCTCGCGATGTTCTTCGAGTACGGGGTGGCGGTGCACGACCTGGAGATCGACAAGATCCGGGCGGGGACGGCCGACCCGGCGGCCACCCGGGAGAAGCTGCGCCAGATCGGCCGCAAGATCGCCCGCCAGTGGGGCAAGGACTACCTGGCGTTCCCGCTGCTCAGCGGCCCGCAGTTCCTCTCCACGCTGACCGCGAACCTCACCGCCAACGTCGCCCGCAACGTCTGGGCCCACATGATCATCTTCTGCGGCCACTTCCCCGGCGACGTCGACGTCTTCGAGGAGGAGCGCCTCGACGGCGAGACGAAGGGCGAGTGGTACGTCCGGCAGCTGTGCGGCTCGGCCAACATCACCGGCGGGCCGCTGTTCCACCTGATGACCGGGAACCTCAGCCACCAGATCGAGCACCACCTGTTCCCCGACATGCCGAGCAACCGCTACGCCGAGGTCGCCCCGCGCATCCGCGCCCTGTGCGAGAAGTACGACCTGCCGTACCACACGGGCTCGCTGTCGAAGCAGGTCACGAGCACCTGGAAGAAGATCTTCCGCTACGCCCTCCCCGGCGGGCGGCCCGCCCCGGCCAAGGTCTGAACACGGCCAGGTCCGAACACGGCCAGGTCCGAACACGGCCGGGGACGGAGTCCGGGCGTCAGCCCAGGGCTTGGGCGACCGGCAGGTGGAGGCGGGACGGGTCGTTCGCGATCGGGGCGCCGTACTCCATGACCGTGGTGGTGAACGCGGGGCGGAGGCCGTGGTCCTCCGCCCACGCGATCAGTTCCGGGTGCCGGTGGTCGATGTCGAGCCGTATCGGGCCCCTGGGAGCGACCTCCTCCACCAGCGCGAGCGCGGTTTCGGCGTCCTGCGCGATGACGGGGCCGACGACGGCCTGGTCGTCGTTCCACCACGCGCCGCCGTAGCCGACCACACCGGTCTCGTCCCGGACGACCCGTAGCGTCTCGCAAAACTCCGGCAGGCCCTCGACCAACTGCGACCGGTCGGCACCGAACACCTCAGTGTCGAGCTGGTGCACATCGGGCAGGTCGTCCGCCTCCAGTGGGACGGACACGCCCTGCCCGGACGTCCCTCCCCACTCGCCCTTGTACGTCTTGCACACGCCCACAGAACGGAACCCAAGACGCTCATATAGAGGACGCCCGTACTCCGTGGCAGTCAGGCACAGGCTCGCCGTGCCCGAGTTGTCCATCGCGTGGCGCATCAGCCGCCCGCCCAGGCCGCGCCGCTCGAAACGCTTGGCGACCAGCACCATGCTGATGGCCGCGACGTCCTTGCCGTAGGGAGTCGACACCACCGTCCCGGCGAGCCCTCCCTCGCCGTCGTCGATCCCGTAGACGTCCCCCACCGAGAACAGGAACCGCCACTTGCGGTCCTCCGGCCCCCACTCGCGATCGGCCGCGAGCCGCTGGCAGGCCCCGAGCTCATCGATCCCTAGCAACCGCACAGTCCCGTCCATGGGCGGACGCTAGATCGGCCCGAGCGGCCCCCACAACCGATTTACCGGCGTCATGGGCTTCAGTACACGGAGACGCCGTAGGCGGAGAGGATCGGGCTGATCGGCTGGAAGAAGGACGTGCCGCCGCTGGCGCAGTCGCCGATGCCGCCGATGCCCAGGCCGACCGCGGTGGTGCCCGAGAAGTACGGCGCGCCCGGGGTGTCGCCCGGTTCGGTGCAGAGCGTCGTCCTGGCCAGGCCGGTGATCGTCCCCTCGGGGAAGCGGACGGTGATGTTGATCGCCGTCACGCTGCCGCACCGGACGCCGGTGGTGGGGCCGCTGCGGCACACGCGCTGGCCGACGACCGGGCTGCCCGCGGACGTGATGTCCTGGGAGCCGGGGTAGAGGCGTACGCTACCCGGCCGCTCCACCTGCGGCTCGACGTACCGGACGAGCGCGACGGCGATATTGCTGACCGCGACGACGGTCCCGAGTTCCGTGGTCAGCGCCGGGTCGGCGTACAGGATCAGCCCGACCTGCGCGCAGCCGCCCGCCGTGAGGAAGTAGTAGGTGCCGTTCTGGCGGACGTTGAAGCCGAGCGTGCAGCGGACGCCGTTGGCCCCGTAGACCGCCTGCCCGCCTTCCCCGCTCGGCGCGGCGGCGGGCGCGACAGGCGCGGCGTGGGCGGGTGCGGCGGGTGCGAGGACGCCCAGAACGGCGGCGACCACGGCCAGCGTGAAGATGCGGCGCATCACGTACCTCCTGTGGGAGCCCAGGATGGCGACTCCCCGGAATAGTGCGTAGGACCGGCCGCCACGGCAAGGGGACGAAGGTGCCAAGGTTCGCGGGGGCCGTATATCAGAATCACGATCACCCCAGGTGGGAGGGCGGTCTTGGAATGACCGCGACCCTGCGGGGGTTCTCCAGACCGTTCCATGGGACGGACGGGAACCGGGGCGGGTGAGACTTCCAGGATGACCGAAAGTCGGGACGAGTCCGGGCCGTTCGCCGGGCGGACCGCCTGGGCGCGCAGCCTGCGCACCCCGCTGCGGCAGTTCCTGCGCACCGAGACCGGCGGCGCGACGGTGCTGCTGGCCGCGACGCTCGCCGCGCTCATCTGGGCGAACGCGGACGCCGGATCCTACGAGCGGTTGTGGGGCACGGAGGCGTCCGTCACGTTCGGCGGCACCGGCATCTCGCAGGACCTGCGCGACTGGGTCAACGGCGGCCTGATGACGGTGTTCTTCTTCGTCGTCGGGCTGGAGGCGCGCCGCGAGTTCGACGTCGGCGAGCTGCGCGACCGGCGGCGGCTCGCGCTGCCGCTGGCCGCCGGGCTCGGCGGCATGATGGCGCCGATCGCGATCTACCTGGCGTTCAACGCGGGGCAGCCGACCGCGCACGGCTGGGGCATCGCGATGTCGACCGACACGGCGTTCGCGCTCGGCGTGCTGGCGCTGGTCGGGCGGCGCTTCCCGGCCCGGCTGCGCGCCTACCTGCTGACGGCGACCGTGGTGGACGACGTCGTCGCGCTCGCGGTCATCGGGATCTACTACAGCGAGGACGTGCACGCCCCGGCGCTGCTGGCGGCGCTCGGCGTGTTCGCGGTCATCGTCGCGATCCGCGCCGCCGGCGTCCGGCAGTTCGGCGTGTACGTGCTGCTGGGCGTGGGCGCGTGGGCGGCGCTGGAGTCGTCCGGGGTGGAGCCGGTGGTCATCGGGCTGGCCATGGGCCTGCTGACGTACGCGCATCCGGCCGCGCGCAGCGACCTGGAGCGCGCGTCGGAGGTCTTCCGGCTGTTCCGGGAGCAGCCGACGCCGGAGTACGCGCGGTCGGCGCAGACGAACGTGGCGGCGGCGATCTCGCCGAACGACCGCCTGCAACTGCTGATCCACCCGTGGACGAGCTACGTGATCGTCCCGCTGTTCGCGCTGGCCAACGCGGGGATCTCCATCAGCGGCGACTTCCTCGGCCGCGCGTTCACCTCCCCGGTCACGCTGGGCGTCCTGGTCGGCTACGTCGCGGGGAAGCCGGTCGGCATCCTCGGCTTCTCCTGGCTGGTCACGCGGCTCAGCCGGGGCCGGCTGCGGCCGCCGGTCGGCTGGGCGGCGGTCGCTGGCGGCGGCACCGTCGCCGGCGTCGGGTTCACCGTGGCGCTGCTGATCGCGGCGCTCACCTTCACCGGACCGCGGCTGGAGGAGGCGAAGATCGGCATCCTGTCGGCGGCGCTGGTCGCCACGGTCCTCACCTGGGCCGTCGTCCGCGCGACATGGCTGCTGCCGCCGGCCTGGCGGCTGCGGGCCCTGCTCGGCACGGCGGAGACGATCATCGACCTGGCCGCGCCCGTCGACTCCGAGCGCGACCACATCCGGGGCCCGGCCCGCGCCCCGGTCACCGTGGTCGAGTACGGCGACTTCGAATGCCCGTACTGCGGGCAGGCCGAGGACGTCATCCGGGAGCTGCTCGCCGACTACGGGGACGTCCGGTACGTGTGGCGGCACCTGCCGCTCACCGACGTCCACCCGCAGGCGCAGCTCGCGGCGCAGGCTGCGGAGGCGGCGGCCGAGCAGGGCGCGTTCTGGGAGATGCACGACCTGCTCCTCGACCGCCAGGACGCGCTTCAGCCGAAGGACCTCGTCCGCTACGCCGCCGAACTGGGCCTCGACGTCGACCGGTTCCGCGCCGACCTGCGCGCGAACGTGGGCACCGACCGCATCGCCGAGGACGTCGACTCCGCCGACCTGAGCGGCGTCTCCGGCACCCCGACGTTCTTCGTCAACGGCCGCCGCCACACCGGCGCCTACGACATCACGGCCCTCTCCGCGGCCGTCAAGACGGCCCGCAAGGCGATCGCCCTACGCTCCTGACCCCTCGTCGGGGTTGTACATGGCGTCGTGCTGCTGGCGCGGCGAGCACACCGAGGCGGACGGGCAGGAGCACCGCCGCGAGCCCACCTTCACCGTCACACGGTCACCGGGAACGTTGTACCCGATGACCTGCCCCTCGCCCTCGGGAGTACTGACGCGCGACCCCAGCCGCGGCGCCTTCTCCTTGAACTCCATGTAGAGCGGGTGCTCGTACTTGAGGCAGCACATGAGGCGGCCGCAGGCGCCGGCTATGCGGAGCGGGTTGACGGGGAGGTCCTGCTCCTTCGCCATGCGGACGGAGACGGGTTCGAAGTCCTTGAGGAAGGTGGCGCAGCACAGGTCGCGGCCGCAGGGGCCGATGCCGCCCTGGAGGCGGGCCTCGTCGCGGGGGCCGACCTGGCGGAGTTCGACGCGGGCCTTGATGCCGCGGGCCAGGTCGCGGACGAGGGCGCGGAAGTCGACGCGGTGCGGCGCGGTGGAGTAGATCTTGAAGACGTTGTCGTGGTCGAGGAAGTCGACGCCGATGACCTTCATCGGCAGCTCGTGCTTGCGGATGAGGCGCTTGGCGATCGAGCGGCCCTCGGCGCGGCGGCGGCGGTTGGTCTCGTCGCGGGCGAGGTGCTCCTCGGTGGCGGGGCCCGCGCACTCGGGCAGGCCGTCGATGTCGTCGGACACCCACTGGGGCGCCCACACGCACTCGGCGACCTCCGGGCCCGAGTCGGTCGGGACGAGCACCTTGTCGCCGACCTTCGGGGTGTGCGGGCCCGGGTCGAGGTAGTACAGGCGGCCGTAACGGGTGAAGCTGACGGCCATCACCATGCCCACGGTTTCGCTCCGTTCGCCCGGTTCCGTTGCTCCACGTTAGCCGTCCGGGCGCGTGCGTCACCAGACGGCGCCGGCTCAGCGGACGGCGCCGGCTCACCAGGTGGCGTCGGCGAGGTCCTTCGCGGGGACGGCGGGGCTGCCCAGCACGTACAGGTCGCCGGCGGTGACCATGATCGTCCCGCCGGGGACGGCCGGGTCGATGTCGGTCAGCGGGCCCGCCACCTTCTGCCGCCACAGCACCTTCACCGGCTTGCCCGCCAGGGTGAACGACTGGACGGTCAGCTGCGACTTCGCGACCGTCCCGGCGACGATGGTCTTGCCGTGGACGACGGCGTTGGAGCTGCCCTTGGGCAGCGTCATGACGGCCTTGCTGACCTTCAGGTTGCCGTCGGCGCCCTTGGTGTCGAGCATGCGGAGCTGGCTTTTGGCAGAGCCGACGGGCGTCCAGACGAAGGACAGTCCGGTGCCGGACCAGGAGAGGCTGTCGACGCGCCCAGGCGACTTCGTCGTCCAGGTCTTGCTGGTACCGCTGCTCAGGGACAGCACCGTCACGCGGCTCCGCTTGCCCGTGTAGGTGACGTAGGCGACGTGGTCGCCGGAGACGGCGATGTCCGACCAGGCGGTGGAGGTGCCGGGGACGGTCGCCTTCGGGATGTCCTTCAGGTCGTGCGGGTGCCCGTCGTCGTTCAGGTGGAGGCGCTGGAAGGTGACGGTGCGGTCGCCGTAGGACGCGACGATGTACGAGCCGTCCTTCGCGGCGGCGACGCGGTGGAAGACGCGGCCCGGCGGCGGAGCCACCGGCAGGCCCACGTTCGCGCCGGTGCGCACGTCGCGGACGAGCAGCGCCGTCCCCTCCGCGGTGACGCCGACGACGAAGCGGGGGTCGTTCCGGTCGGCCTTCGCGGCGGCGGCGGGCTTGGCCTCGCGCTCCTCGTCCGGGGCGTCCTGGCGGTTGTGCACCAGGTCGACACCGCCGCCGATGAACAGCGCCGCGGCCGCGGCCGCGGCGAGCGGAGCCAGGCTCTTCCATGAGCCGAGCCGCATCCCCGAGTCGTCGCGCCTGCCGTCGTCCATGGGTACGCCGTGCACCTGCCTCTCCACGCATGGGTTACCGCGTCGTTTCTATCTCATCTACGGGCATACAAAAACCCATGAAGCGGGAGTTACCACATCGACGCACAACGGCGGGCGCGCGGCGGTGCCGGAGCGTGAGGCACTACAGGACGACGGCGCGGGCGCGGCGGACCTCCTCTCACCTCTCCGGAGCAACGTCATCACGAAGCGTAACCAGCATGGCCAACACGGTTACAGAGAGTTCTCTCTTACTCAGCCGAGAGACGCGCGTGCGGCGTCCACGAGCGACGCCCGGTACGAGCCGCCGAACAGCGCCACATGGACGAGCAGCGGATGCAGCTGGTGCAGCGGGACGCGGGCGCGCCAGCCGTCCGCGAGCGGCGCCGCCTCGTCGTAGGCGGCCAGGACCGTGTCGAGGTGCGGCGTCCCGAAGAGCGCCATCATCGCGAGGTCGGTCTCCCGGTGCCCGCCGTGGGCGGCCGGGTCGATGAGCAGCGCGCGGCCGTCCGTCCACTGGACGTTCCCGGACCACAGGTCGCCGTGGATCCGGCTCGGCGGCTCCGGCGGCCCGGCCAGCTCCTCGATTTCCGCCATCACGCGCTCGATCAGCCGGACGTCGTCGTCCGACAGGTGCCGGGCGCCGAGGCGGAGGAACGGTTCGAGGCGGCGCTCGGCGTACCAGCGCGGCCAGCCGTCGCCGTCCGGGGTGTTGTCGAGCGGGAGGTCGGCGATGAAGCCGTCCCAGGGCGCGCCGTAGGCGTCCGGGCGGTTCCCGGTGTGCAGGGCCGCCAGCTCTCGGCCGAGCCGCTCGGCGGCCTCGCGGGACGGCGACGCCGACGGCAGCCACGGCAGGACGAGCATGCGGTCGTCCGCCGCGAGCACCTCCGGGACGGGCGTCCCCGGCCCCGCCTCGCCC
>NZ_VCKZ01000333.1 GCF_005889745.1 Actinomadura geliboluensis | reverse complement strand
GCCGATGCGCCGTGGACACGGCGACCCCGAGCCGCCCCGCCTCCTTATGCCGTGGCGAGTGTGGACAACGCGTTGCGGATCGCGACGATGCTTCAGTTGGAAGGGGCCATGACCGTCACCGAGGTGGCGGGGCGGCTCGGGGTCGCCGTGTCCACGGCGCATCGGCTGCTGGCGATGCTCGTCTACCGGGACTTTGCCGTGCAGGACGCGGATCGGTCCTACCGGGTCGGGCCTGTGCTGGAGTTGGCGGCGCACTCCCCGTCGGCCGCGTCGCGGTTGCGGGCCGCCGGGTTGCCGCATCTGCGGAAGCTGGTCGACGTGCTCGACGAGTCGGCCAACCTGACCGTGCGCACGGGACGGACGGCGCGGTTCATCGCGAGTGTCGAGTCGTCGCAGGCGCTGCGGGTCGGCTCGCGGGAGGGCATGGTCTTCCCCGCGCATCAAACCACCGGCGGCCTCTTGCTGCTGGCCGAGCTGCGGCCGGACGAGCTGGCGGCCCTCTACGCCGGGGAGCGGGACGGCGACCGGCCCGACGCGGCGGAGCTGGAGCGGGTGCGGCGCAATGGCTTCGCGCTCAACAACGGGCGTTCGGAGCGCGGGCTCGTCGCGGTCGGGGTGCCGGTGCGGGGTCCGGACGGGGTGGCCGTCGCGGGGCTTTCGGTCTCCATGCCGAGCATCCGCTACGGCAAGGAGGACCTGCCGCGGCTGGTGGCGACGCTCAAGGGTGCGGCGTCGGCTCTTGAGCAGGGGATGTCGGCCGGCTGAGCCGCAGCGCGGCGACGCGTGCCTCGCCGAGGGCGGCCATGGCCTCGGCTAGGAGGGTCATCTGGGCGGGGAGGACGCGGGCCGGGTCGGCTTGTGAGGCGACGAAGGCGCCGTCGAACCCGGCGATGCCGAAGTAGTCCAGGTCGTCCGCGACGGCCTGGGCGATGTCGGGGCCCTCGGCGGCGAAGGACGCGGCGATCATCGTGTTCATGTGGGCGCGGCCGTCGCGCCGCACCTGCTCGATGATGGCCTCTACCTCGGCCTCGGCGGCCTCCGCGCTCATGATCAGGATCAGGTGCAGGCGGAGGAAGTCGGCGCGGGCCGTGAAGACCTCGCCGGTGCGCAGGAGGTACCAGGTCAGCCGCTCGCGGGCGGTGCCGCCCTCGGGGCCGCCCGCCTGCGCCTCGCGCATCGCCGAGAAGAAGTCGTAGGCGCCGCGCGCCATGACCGCCGACAGCAGCCCGGCCTTCGACTGGAAGTGGTGGTAGACCGCGCTCTTCGGGAGGCCGGTCTCCCGGCTCAGCACCGAGAGCGAGGTGGCGGCGTAGCCGCGCTCCGCCATGATCCGGGAGGCGGCGTCCAGGATCTCCTCCCGGGACCTGCGGCCACGACTGTTGCCGTTCTTTTCGTCCGCCACGGGTTGAAGCATAGATGCGCCCGGCGACTGTCCGGTTTGTCCTGTTCTGCACTGCGGAAAAGTTTGGCCGTCCGGCCGTCCACATGTGAAGGTGGTCACGATCGTACCGAACGATCGGTACAAAACCGCGCCTCTCGGAGCCCGCATGACCCAGCATTTCGACGCCGATGTCGCGATCGTCGGATACGGCCCCACCGGTGTGACCGCCGCGCTCACCCTGGCGAAGCACGGAGCCTCCGTCATCGCGTTGGAGCGGGACCGCGACATCTACCCGCGCGCCCGCGCCGTGACCATCAACGACTGGACGATGCGGATCTTCCAGGGGCTCGGCATCGACGAGCGGATCACCCGGGTGGTCGAGCCGCAGCGGGCGCTGCGCTGGGTGACCTACGACGGCACGGAGATCATGCGGGTCGAGCACCCGCCGTCGGTGCTGGGCCCGACGCCGCGCTTCTACAACATCTACCAGCCGCTCATGGAGACCGAGCTCCGCGCCTGCGCGGACGAGCACGGCGAGCTGATCGACGTCCGGTACGGCGTCGAGGTGACCGGGCTGGAGCAGGACGAGGACGGCGTCACCGTGACGGCCGTGGACGCCGCGACGGGAGAGACGCGCACCGTGCGCGCCCGCTACGCGATCGCCGCCGACGGCGGCAGCAGCGCGTGCCGGGACATGATCGGCTGCCGGCTGCTCGGCGACACCCTCGACGTGCAGTGGATCGTCATCGACTGCCGGGTCAAGCGCTGGTGGCCCGACCGCGACTTCCTCACGTTCTGGTCGGACAAAGAGCGTCCGGTCGTCGACATCGCGCTCTCCGCCGGCAACCACCGCTGGGAGATCCCGCTCAAACCGCACGAGACCGAGGCGGACTTCGCGTCCGAGGACGACGTCTGGCCGCTGCTCAAGGCGATGGGCGTCAGCACCGAGGACGTGTCGATCCACCAGTGGGCCTTCTACCGCCACCACACGCGGATGGCCGAGACCTGGCGGGCGGGACGGGTCTTCCTCGCCGGGGACGCCGCCCACCTCATGCCGCCGTGGGCCGGCGCCGGGATGCAGACCGGCATGCGGGACGCCCACAACCTGGGCTGGAAGCTCGCCCGCGTCCTCAAGGGCGAGCTCGGCGAGGGCTGGCTGGACACCTACGAGGCCGAGCGCCGCCCGAACGCCGCCTTCTACACGGGGCTGGCCGTCCAGCTCGGCCGGGTCATCAAGCAGGAGGCGACCCCGGCGGAGATCGAGGAGATGAACCGGGTCCCGGAGAACACGGTCACCCCGTTCGAGCCGCCGCTGATCGCGCCGCCGGTCCTCGACGCGGGCTGGCTCCGCGGCCCGGTCGGCGACGCGAGCATCGTCGGCCGCATGATCCCGCAGCCGATCACCGGCGACACCACCGGGCGGATGGCGCGCCTGGACGACCTGCTCGGCGACGGCTTCGTCCTGCTCGGCGCGGACACCGACCCGGCCGCGCTGCTCACGCCCGAGGAGAAGGCGGAGTGGGACGTGCTCGGCGCCCGCTACCTGGCGATCCGTCCCAAGACCGCCTACACGCAGGGGCCGGACGAGCTGGTCGACCTCTACGAGGTCCTGCTGCCCTGGCTGGCCCGGTACGGCGTGCGCGCCGTGGCGGTGCGTCCGGACAGGTTCGTCGCCGCCGCCGACGTCTCCGGCCTCGCCGCCCCCGCCCTGGCCGACTGATCGACCGACCGCCGACAACAAGGAGCTGATCCTCATGACGGGAGTCAAGGAGCTCGCGTACGTCGTCTACGAGGCGAGCAGCCTCGGCGACTGGGAGCATTTCGCCGTCGAGCTGCTGGGCATGCAGCTCGCGGACAAGACCGCCGACGCCGTCGCCTTCCGGACCGACGAGAAGGTCCACCGCTGGCTCGTCCGGCAGGGCCCCGCCGACGACCTGGCGGCCAGCGGCTACGAGGTCGAGAGCGACGCGGCGCTCGACGCGATCGCCGCCCGGCTCGCGGCCGCGGGAGTCGAGGTCGAGGAGGGCGGTGCCGCGCTCGCCGCGTCCCGCAAGGTCGACCGCATCCTGGTGACCGCCGACCCGATGGGCAACCGCGTCGAGGTCGTCACCGGGTTCGCCGACGCCGGCACTCCGTTCCGCTCGGACGTGCTGCTCGGCGAGTTCGTCACCGGAGACGGCGGCGCGGGCCACCAGGTGCTGCTGTCCAAGGGCGTCGCGCGCGAGACCTACCTGGCGTTCTACGAGGGCCTCCTCGGCTTCCGCATCTCCGACACCATCGTCGAGGAGCTCGCGCCGGGCGTCGTCGCCGACCTGATCTTCCTGCGCTGCAACCCGCGCCACCACTCCGTGGCGTTCGGGGACATGCCGCACCCGAAGCGGACGCACCACTTCATGGTCGAGGTCACCGACATCCGCGACGTCGGCACCGCCTACGACCGCTGCATGGACGCCGGGCAGCCCTTCGAGATGACGCTGGGCATGCACCCTAACGACCACATGTTCAGCTTCTACGTCCAGACGCCGTCCGGCTTCAGCGTGGAGTACGGCTGGGGCGGCCTGCTCGTCGACGACGAGACCTGGCAGGTCAAGACGCTGGACCGGCTGCACAGCTGGGGCCACCGCCCGCCGGAGGTCGTCGCCGGCCTGCTCTCCGGAAAGGACGCGCACTGATGCCGCTCACCCAGGCCGAAACGGCCCGCACCGTCCAGACCAAGGACTGGAAGCTGCGCTACTACGAGGCGGGCGCCGGGCACCCGGTCGTTCTGCTGCACGGCAGCGGCCCCGGCGCCACGGGCTGGAGCAACTTCTCCGCCAACATCGAGGCGCTGGCCGAGCACTTCCACGTGTACGCGGTGGACATGCCCGGCTGGGGCGACTCGGACGCGGCGACCGTCGACCGCCTCGACCACGTCGAGGCCGCGGTCCAGTTCCTGGACGCGCTCGGCATCGCGAAGGCCGCGTTCGTCGGCAACTCGATGGGCGGGCAGACCTCGCTCCGGCTCGCCACCGAGCACCCGGACCGGATCACCCACCTGGTCACCATGGGACCGCCGGTGGGACGGGTCCCCGCGCTGTTCGCGCCCGGCGGCGGCCCGTCGGAGGGGCTGAAGGTCCTCATCGAGACCTACCGGGAGCCGACCCCGGAGAACATGCGCCGGCTCGTCGAGATCATGTGCTTCGACAAGGCCGCGTTCGCCACGCCGGAACTGTGCCAGGCCCGCTCGGACGCGGCGCTCGCCCGTCCCGAGCACCTGCGCAACTACGTCGACGGCCTGCCGAAGGGCGCGCCGCTGCCGGTGTGGGTCAAGCCGGAGCTGCTGCCCGGCATCAAGGTCCCCACGCTCCTCATCCACGGCCGGGACGATCGCGTGGTGCCGTTCGAGAACTCCCTGTACCTGCTGGCGAACATCCCGGACAGCCGTCTCGTCCTGATCAACCGCTGCGGGCACTGGGCGATGATCGAGCACGCCGACGAGTTCAACCGCGTCGTCACGGACTTCCTGCGCAACACCCCGTAGGACGCGGGGCTCATAGACGGGCGTGGGCTGCGCTTAGGCGGTCCTGGTCGGAGCGTTGCGAGCGGTCGCCGGAGACCTCGTCCGCCCAGGCGAGCAGGCGGTGCAGATGGACGTCGGCGGTTCCGGTGGTGATGCGGGGGTTCCCGAGGGCGATCTCGCCGCCGGTGCCGTCGATGGTGATGAGCGTGCCTGAAGGGACGACGCGTTCGCCAATGCGGACGTGGTCTGCTGCCGTGTCGACGGTGAGGCCGGCTGCGTCCACGACCGCGGGCTTGCCCATGGCTCGGGCGACGACGGCGGCGTGGCTGGTGGGCCCGCCGCGGCTCGTGGCCACCCCGGCGGCTGCGGCGAGGCCGTGCATGTCGAGCGGCGAGGTGACCGGACGGACGAGGATCACCGGCCCGTCGGCGGCCATCCGGGCGGCCTGATCGGCGGTGACCGCGATGCGACCCGACACGACGCCAGGGCATGCGCCTCGGCCGCGGGTGAGGAGATCGATCCCGTCACCGGTGTCGATGCGCGGTGTACGGGCGTCTTGCAGGTGTCGGAGGGAGATCCGGCGGAGGGCCGTGCGGCGGTCGATGAGTCGGTCGTCGGCGAGGTCCACGGCGGTGCGGACGGCGGCGCGGCCGGTGAGGCCGCCAGGACGCACCTGGAGGAACCACAGGTCGCCCGCCTCGAACGTGAACTCGACGTGGCAGGCGTCGCGGTAATGCCGTTCGAGGCGGTGCAGGGCGGCGACGAGCCGCTCCCATACCGCCGGTTCGCGGTCGGCGAGGTTGGATAGGGGCCGGGTGGTGGAGCGGCCGGAGACCACGTCGTCCCCCTGCCGTCCGAACAGGACGTCACCGAATGGGGCCTTGGCACCGGTGTTCGGGTCGCGGCTGAAGGCGACGCCGCTCCCGCTGTGCTCGTCGCGGTTGCCGAACACCATCGCCTGCACGATCACGGCCGTCCCGAGGTCGTGCGGGATGCGGTTCAGCTCGCGGTAAGTGGTGGCGCGTGGGCTGTGCCAGGACGCGAACACCGCCCGCACCGCAGCGTGCAACTGGCCCATCGCGTCGTCGGGGACGGACGCGGCCGGGAAGCCGTCGAGGAAGCGGCGGCGTGTCTCGTGTGCGAAATCAGGGTCGCCGGTCTCGGCGGCCAGCGCGGCGGTCGCCTCGGCGGTGAGGCCGAGGTTGAGCACGGTGTCCATCATGCCGGGCATCGACACGGCGGCGCCCGACCGGACCGCCACCGCCAGCGGCCGCCCGTCGCCGGACCCGAAGCGCCGTCCGGTGGCGTCCTCCAGCGCACGGACGGCGGTGGCGAGTTCGGCGTCCAGACCGTCCGGGAAGCGCCCGTCGCGGAGGAAGGCGCGGCAGGCGCGGGTGCCGATGACGAACCCCGGCGGCACGGGCAGGCTGAGGCGCCGCAGCACGACGAGGCCGTGCCCCTTGCCGCCGAGGACGTCCGCCGACTCCCCGCACCCGGGGGCGAGCGGGTGGATCCAGGTCATCGGGCGGCGGTCCACGCGCGGGGGATGCCGAGGGTGGCGAGCAGGTCCTCGTGGAGCTGGAACCACACGGTGTGGTACGAGGTCATGCTGTCGGCCAGGTGCTCCAGCGCGCCGGCGCGGGCGCGGTCGAGCGCGGCGCTGAGCCGGGCCCGGTACCGCCCGAAGCGGGGGAGCGCGGCGGCCAGGTCCGCGATGACGGCCTCGGCGCGCCGGTCCAGGTCGGCGAACCTGTCCAGGACGCGGGCGTCGTAGGACGGGTCGGAGTGGTCGTTCGGCGCCGCCACGCCGTCCACGGTGCGCAGTTGCCAGGCCGAGCACAGGTCCAGCAGTTCCGGGTTCAGGACCATGAACTTCTCGTAGGCGGCGGTCAGCACGTCCCGGGCGCCGCCGGCGTCGAGTTCGCGGGCGGTGCGCCGGGCGTCCTCGTCGCGGCCGGCCTCGGTGAGCCCCCATGCCCCGGACGTGCGCGTCACCAGCCCCGCCGCGGCGAGGTCGATCAGGTGGGACTCCGCGTCGAGGTCGGGAAGGCCGGCGGCGTCGGCGACGCGGGGCAGCTCGGCGTGTCCGATGCAGCGGAGGACGTGCAGCACGGCCGATTCGGCGGACCCCGTCATGCCTCGTCCGTTCCGGTGCGCCGCTCGGTGAGGGACGGGGCGGTCGCCACGGCGTACGCGGCGCCCCTCCCGGTGGCCCGCGCGGTGATCGTCCCGTCCTGGACGCGCACGGCGGACTCGGTGTCTGCCGCCACCCCCGCGCCGACGGCGGTCGCGAGTGCGGCCCCGTCGTCGAGGACGAGCCGCAGCGGCAGACCGGCATCCGGCCCGAAGGCCCGCCGCAGGCACCCGGCGAGGTCGGTGATCCGCAGCCGGACGAGCGCCCCGATCTCGGCCGGGTCGTCCGTCACCACCGCCACGGTGACGGCTTCTCCCGGCCGGGCCGCGCGCACGGCCTCCTCCGCCGCGCCGAGGCGGTTCGTCCCGAGGACCACGATGACCCCGTCGTCGCCGAAGCCCACGGCCTGGCCGGTGAGGGCGTCCGTCAGCTCGCCGGGCGGCGTCCAGGGGTCGCGGCACAGGCTCGGCGCAGCGACGTACGGGAGGTGCGGCGGGTCCCAGGCGTCGTCCGCCGCATGGTCGGCGAGCTGCCGGCAGGCGCGGGCCACGTCGAACGGGTCGCCGAAGCCGGGTGCCGTCTCGGCGAGATGCCCCGCCCCGTGCAGCAGCGTCAGCACCAGTTCCGCCAGCCGCACCCGCCGGCCGGGACGCGGCGCCCGGCACGACTCCAGGGCGAGCGCCACCAGCAGACCGTCCAGCCTGGCGAGCCCGGCCATGGCGGCGCGGCCCGGATCGTCCTCGAACACTCCGGTCAGCGACCGCGACCGCACCTTTCCGGCGTCGGGCGTGTCGCCCGCGAGCGGCAGCCGTTCGAGCCAGGCGCGCGCGAAGGCTTCCGCGCCGTCCGGCAGGTCGAGCGGCGTGGCCGAGCCCGCCGATGACGCACCGGACGCGGCCTCGCGCTCGACGGAATCGAGCAGCACCGCCAGGTACAGCGACCGCTTGCTCGGAAAGTTCGAGTACACGGCGCCGCGCGTCAGCTCGGCGCGGGCGGCGATCCGGTCGACCTTGGCGGCGGCGAAGCCGTGCTCGGTGAACTCCGCCACCGCCGCCGCGAGCACGGCGGCGCGCGTCCGGGCCTGCTGCTGCGCCCGGGTCAGCCGGACCATCGGGCCCCCTTTGCGTTCCTCACGGCGATCAGCATACTCTCACCATCCAGATGATGTGAACATCTGAATGTTGGCTGTACTCCACTCCGCAGACGAAGGGACCGCCGTGACCGACCACGGCCTGGAGGCGTCCGGCCTCACCAAGCGCTTCGGTCGCACCACCGCACTCGACGGCGTCGACCTCGCCCTCCCCCGAGGGCGGATACTCGGCCTGCTGGGGCCCAATGGCGCAGGGAAGACGACGCTGATCCGCGTCCTCGCCACCCTGCTCAGGCCGGACGGCGGGACCGCCCGCGTCGCCGGGTACGACGTGGCGCGGCAGCCGGGGCGGGTGCGCCGGCGCATCGCGCTGTCCGGCCAGCACACGAGCGTCGACGAGGAGCTCGGCGGCCGGGCGAACCTCGTCATGATCGGCCGGCTCCTCGACCTGACCCGCCGCGACGCCGTCCGCCGGGCCGACGAGCTCCTGGACCGGTTCGGCCTCACCGAGGCCGCCGACCGGCGCGTCGCCGCCTACTCCGGCGGCATGCGCCGGCGCCTCGACCTCGCGGCGAGCCTGGTCGGCCGCCCCGAGGTGGTGTTCCTGGACGAGCCCTCGGTCGGCCTCGACCCCGGCAAGCGCGGCGAGCTGTGGCAGATGATCCAGGGACTCGGCGCCGACGGGGTCACGATCCTGCTGACCACCCAGTACCTGGAGGAGGCGGACGCCCTCGCCGACGCGGTCGCCGTCATCGACCGCGGGCGGGTCATCGCCGCCGGGACGCCGGAGGAGCTCAAGCAGCGGGTGGGCGGCCACACCGTCAGCCTCCGCGTCGCCGACCCCGGCGACGCGGAGCGCGCCGCCGCCGTCCTCGCCGCCGTCGCCGACCGGCCCGCGCTGCGCGCGGGCCGGCACGAACTCTCCGTCCCGGTGTCCGGGGACGACGACTTCTTCGAGATCGTCGCGCGGCTGCGCGGGGAGGCCGTCGACGTCAGCGAGCTCTCGCTGCGCCTGCCCAGCCTGGACGAGGCGTTCCTCGCCCTGACCACCGTGCGGGACGCAGACCCCGCCGAAACCGTCCGCTCCCAGCAAAGGGCCTGATGATGACCACCGCCCCCACAGCCGCCCCGCGCGCGGCCTGGTCGCCGCGCTGGCTCCGGCACAGCCTCGTCCTCGCCGGCCGCAGCCTGGCCAAGACGTCCCGCAACCCGGTCACCCTTGTCAACGGCGTGGTCACGCCCGCGCTGTTCCTGGTCCTCTTCCTCTACCTCTTCGGCGGGGAGGTGGCCGGGTCGACCGGCGCGTACCTGCAGTACCTGTTCCCCGGCATCCTCGTCATGGGCGCCGGGCTGACCGGGCTCATCTCGACCGGCGCGAGCATCAACGCCGACCTCAAGAACGGCGTCACCGACCGCTTCCGGAGCCTGCCCATCAGCCGCCTGGCGCCCCTGCTCGGCTCCGTGCTCGCCGACATCGTCCGCTGCCTGGTCGCGGTCGTCCTGCTGTTCGTCCTCGGGACGGTCCTCGGCTTCCGCGCCGGGGGCGGCGTCCCGTCCGCGCTCGCCGCCGTCGGCCTCGCCGTCCTGTTCGGGTTCTGCGTCAGCTGGGTCACCGTGCTCATCGGCGTCCTCGTGAGGAGCACGGAGGCGGTCATGGCCTTCAGCTTCCTGACCTTCCTGCCGCTCCAGCTCGGCACCAGCCTCGCCGCCCGCACCGCCACCCTCCCCGGATGGCTGCGGGCCTGGGTGGACGTCAACCCGGTGACCGCCGCCATGGACGCCTGCCGGGCCCTGCTCAACGGAACCCCCGCCGGCGGCGCCGTCACCACCACGCTGATCTGGTGCGCTGTGATCTTCCTGCTCTTCTGCCCGCCTTCGGTTGCGGTCTACGGGCGCCGCGAATGACCGGCGCGGCGGGGTCTAGGCGGGTTTTCAAGCTGCGGCTGCTCGAAGGCGAGCCCTAGTCTCAGCGGGGCGCGGGCGCCGGGTCGTTGGTGGGGATGTAGGCGGGCAGCGACACCTCGACCGCGAACCCGCCGCCCGGCTCCCCGCCCGACGCGAAGGCACCGCCGATCAGCTCCACGC
>NZ_VCKZ01000771.1 GCF_005889745.1 Actinomadura geliboluensis | reverse complement strand
GAGCATGTCTCACGTGGGGAGTTTGGCGAGTTTCTTGTAGCAAGTGATGGCGGCTGCAAGGACGAGAAAGGCGTTAAACATGTGGCCGTGGCGTTCATAGCGGACGGTCAGGCGCCGGTAGCCGAACAGCCAGGCCAAGGTCCGTTCGATCTTCCAGCGGTGGCGGCCCAGCCGTTCGCTGGACTCGACGCCGGCCCGGGCAATGCGTGGCACGATCCCGCGTCTGCGCAGCCAGGTCAGATGCTCAGCGGAGTTGTAGGCCTTGTCGGCACGGACCTTGACCGGCCGCCGACGGCGCGGTCCGCGCCGCGAGCGGATCGCCGGTAACGCCATCAGCAGCGGCTTGAACGCCTGGCTGTCGTGCACGTTGGCAGCCGAGACCGCGACCACCAAAGGCAGCCCGGCGGCATCGGATAGCACGTGGAGTTTGCTGCCCTTCTTGCCGCGATCGACCGGATTGGGGCCGGTCAGCGTGCCCCCCTTTTCGCGCGGACGGCGGCGGCGTCCACGATCGCCGCCGCCCAGTCCACCTGCCCACGCGCCCCGAGCTCGTCCAGCACGGCATGGTGCAACCGCGGCCACAGCCCCGCGGCCGTCCAGGCGGTGAACCGGCGATGCGCGGTCGGCACGCTCACCCCGAACTCACCCGGCAGATGCCGCCACGCACACCCGCTCGTCAACACGTACACGATCGCGGTGAACGCCGCCCGATCATCCACCGGCGCCGTCCCGCCACCCTGCCGACGCGGCGTGAAATCCGGGATCAACGGCTCGACAATCCACAACTCATCCGGCACCAACCGGAGCGCAAGATCCGACGACACGACCCCCAATCATGCCGCACCGCCTCCCGCATCCACGTGAGACACGGTC
>NZ_VCKZ01000332.1 GCF_005889745.1 Actinomadura geliboluensis | reverse complement strand
GATGACGCCCGCGGCCCCCGTGCTCGACCTCCGCGACGTGACGAAGGTGTACGGGACGGGCGAAACGGCCGTCCACGCGCTGCAAGGCGTCTCGCTGACCGTGGAACGCGGCGACTACGTGGCGGTCATGGGCGCGTCCGGCTCCGGCAAGTCCACGCTGATGAACATCATCGGCTGCCTGGACACGCCGAGCGGCGGCCGCTACCTCCTCGACGGCCGGGACGTCGCCGGGCTGGACGAGCGGAGCCTCGCGATCCTGCGCAACCGCCGCATCGGGTTCATCTTCCAGTCCTTCAACCTCATCCCGCGGATGACCGCGCAGGCCAACGTCGAACTCCCGCTCGCCTACGGCGGCGTCAAGGGCCCCGACCGGCGGCGGCGCGCCCTCGCCGCGCTCCGCGAGGTCGGGCTCGCCGACCGGACCCGGCACGAGCCGAACGCGCTGTCCGGCGGCCAGCAGCAGCGCGTGGCCGTCGCCCGCGCCCTCGTCACCGCGCCCGCGCTGCTGCTCGCCGACGAGCCGACCGGCGCGCTCGACAGCGCCTCCACCGCCGACGTCCTCGGCGTCTTCGACCGGCTCGCGCTCGCCGGCCGCACCATCATCGTGATCACCCACGAGGACGACGTCGCCGCGCACGCCAAACGCGTCGTCCGCCTCGTGGACGGCCGGATCGTCGAGGACGCGCGCCGCGCCCCCGTCACCGGGCCGCCGCCCGGCGCCGCCTGGACGACGCCTGCGGGAGGCGCGCGTTGAGCGTCCTCGACATCCTGCGGTTCGCCGTGCGCGGACTGTCGGCCAACAAGCTGCGCAGCTCCCTCACCACGCTGGGCATCCTGATCGGCGTCGCCGCGGTGATCCTGCTCGTCGCGGTCGGGAACGGCTCGTCCGAGCAGATCAAGAAGAGCATCCAGCGGCTCGGGGCCGACTCGCTGACCGTCAGCCCGTCCACGACCGGCCGCGGCGGCGGTTTCGGCGGCCCGGGCGGCTTCGGCGGTTTCGGCGGCGGTCCCGGCCAGGGCACCGACACCGGCCCCCGCACCCAGGCCCACGACCTCACCACGGCCGACGCGAAGGCCCTCGCCAAGGCGACGTCGGTGAAGAGCGCGTCCCCGGTCGTGACCAGCCAGTCGGTCACCGCCGGCTACGAGGGGACGAGCGTGACCATCGGCCAGTTCGTCGGCACCACCCCGACCTACTTCGGCGCCGCGAACAAGACCGTCGCGTCCGGTGCCCTGTTCACCGACGGGGACGTGACAGCCGCGCGCAAAACTGTCGTGCTCGGCAGCACGGTCGCGTCCGACCTGTTCGGACGGGTGGACCCGCTCGGCAAGAAGATCGACGTCGGCGGGATCCGGTTCACGGTCGCCGGCGTCCTCAAGGCGACGGGCTCGTCCTCGTCGTCCTTCTCCGACCCGGACAGCATCGCCGTCGCGCCGCTGCCCGCCGTCCAGGAGACCCTCACCGGCTACGGCGGCCTCGACCAGATCATCGTCCAGGCCACGGGCAGCGACGCCGTCGACGCGGCCCAGGCCGAGATCACGACGCTCCTCGCCCAGCGGCACGGCACCGCCTCCGGTGCCGCCGACTTCACCGTGTCGAGCCAGGCCAGCGTCCAGTCGGCGGTCAGCGAGTCGAGCCGCACGTTCACCGTGCTGCTCGGCGCCGTCGCCGCGATCAGCCTGCTCGTCGGCGGCATCGGCATCACCAACATCATGCTGGTCACCGTCACCGAGCGGACCCGCGAGATCGGCATCCGCAAGGCCATCGGCGCGCCGCGCGGAGCCATCCTCGGGCAGTTCGTCGCGGAGGCCACCGTCCTCAGCCTGCTCGGCGGCCTCCTCGGCGTCCTCGCCGGCGTTGTCGGCAGCCGCTTCACGATCGCGGGCGTCGAACCCGTCCTGGTGCCGTCGTCGATCGTCCTCGCCCTGGGCGTCTCCGTCGCGATCGGCCTGTTCTTCGGCGGCTACCCCGCCTCCCGCGCCGCCCGGCTCCGTCCCATCGAGGCGCTCCGCCATGACTGACGACCGAAGGAGAACCGTGAGCCCCGAACCGCCCGGCAAGCGCGTTGCCGGCCCGCGCGCACCCTCGGAGGACGCGGAACTGCTGTCCAGCTCCCCGTTCGCCGACGACCTCGACGCCACGCTGGCGGCACGCCCGCAGCGCCGCTCCCTGCCCGGACCGACGCTCTACCTCGCCGCCGGGATCATCCTGGTCGCGGGCTTCCTGGGCGGCGTCCAGGCGCAGAAGTGGTCATCGGACGGCTCCGAGCGTCCGGCCGGAGGCTTCACCGCCGGACGTCCCCAAGGCGGCTACGGCGGCATGCCCGGGGCACAGCCGCCCGGCAACGTCCCGGGCCCCGGAGGCTTCGCAGGGAGCGGCGACACCACGACAGGCACGGTCGTGAAGGTCACCGGCGACACGCTCTACCTGCGCACGACGTCCGGCCAGACGGTGAAGGTCGCGACCAGCGAGGAGACCAGGGTTCGCATCACCAAGGACGGCGACCTGAAGAACCTCGCCTCGGGCGCGAACGTCACCGTCCGGGGGACCAAGGCCGCGGACGGCACGCTCACCGCGACCACCGTGAACCAGGGCGCGGGCCGCTGACTCCAGAACCGAGGAGACCCATTGAGACCGACCTACGCGCTGGGCGCGCTGGGCGCCGCCTTGCTCCTGTTCACCGCCGCCTGCGGAGGCGGCGAGTCGGACAAGCCCGACGCCGCCGACCCGATGGCCTCGTTCCGCGCCTGCCTGGAGAAACAGGGCGTCAACCTCCCAGAAGGAGGCCGCCCGACCGGGGCACCGACCACCCGCCCAAGCAACGCACCGTCCACCCGTCCAACCCGATCGGCCGAGGAACAGAAGGCCATGCAGGCATGCGCATCCCTGGCCCCGCAACGTCCCGGCGATGGCCGAGGAGGAGCCCCCGGCGACGGCCGAGGAGGACGATTACCCGGCAGCGGCCCAGAGGGACCGCCCGGCGGAGGCCCGGGTTAGAAACGTCCGGTCGGCCGCTCGGCCCAAACGACCGCCCGGACGCGCCGTGCCCGACCCCGCGGGGCATGGCGCACGGACGGGGCCCGCGCCGCGCCACGCGGGCCCCGTCTCGGCCCTATGGTGGCCCTTTGCCGCCGCGCCGACGTAGCGTAGGCGGCGGCGTACGTGCCGCTATGACGAGACGGGGACCAGGGTGCAGGCAGCGAGGTTCATCAGTGCGGCCACCGTGCTGGTACTGGCGATGGCCACCGGATGCAGCAGTAGCAGCAGCGACGCCGACGGCGAGAAGAAGACGGTGCCGGCCAGCGTCCCTGCGGACCTCAAGTCCTTCTACGGCCAGAAACCGTCCTGGAAGTCCTGCGACAACGGCTTCGAGTGCGCGACCGTCCAGGTGCCGCTGAACTACTCCGACCCGACCGGCGCGGAGATCGGCATCTCCGTGATCCGGCTCCCGGCCGAGGACAAATCAAAACGGATCGGCTCGCTCCTCACCAACCCGGGCGGGCCGGGCGGTTCCGGGGTCGACTTCGTCCGCCAGGCCGCCCGCACGTTCGGGGACGACCTGCGCCGCCGCTTCGACATCGTCGGCTTCGACCCCCGCGGCGTCGCCGCCAGCGACCCCGTCCGCTGCAACACGGGCCCCGAACTCGACAAGTTCTTCGCCACCGACGCGTCCCCGGACGACCAGCAGGAGACGAACGCCCTCGGCGTCCAGAGCGAGGAGTTCGCCCAGCGCTGCAGGACCAAGGACGCCTCGAAACTGCCCTACGTCGGCACCGCCAACGCAGCCCGCGACATGGACGTCCTCCGCGCCGCCCTCGGCGACGAGAAGCTCACCTACTACGGCGCCTCGTACGGCACCTACCTGGGAGCCTTCTACGCCGAGCAGTTCCCGAAGAACGTCCGCGCCCTCGTCCTGGACGGCGCCGTCGACCCCCAGCTCTCCTCGACCGACCTCCTGATCGAGCAGGCCAAGGGCTTCGAGACGGCCCTCCGCGCCTTCGCCGACAACTGCGTCAAGTCCGGCAACTGCCCGCTCGGCACCACCCCCGACGCCGTCATCGCGAAGATCGAGTCCTTCCTCTCCGCCACCGACAAGAAGCCGCTCAGCAACACCCGCGACTCCCGCAAGGTCACCGAGTCCCTGGCCGTGATGGGCATCGCCAGGGCGCTCTACGTCAAGGAGTACTGGCCCGTCCTGCGCCAGGCGCTCGTCCAGGCGCTGAGCGGCGACGGCACCGTCCTCCTGGCCCTCGCGGACGAGATGGTCGAACGCAAGCCCAACGGCACCTACAGCAACCAGACCGACGCCAACATGGCCGTCAACTGCATAGACAAGCCCAACCCGTCCAACCTCGCCGCCTACAAGAAGGCCGCCGACGAGGCCCAGAAGGTCGCCCCCCGCTTCGGCCCCTTCGTCGTCTGGGGCGGCCTCCCCTGCGTCTACTGGCCCTTCCAGACCAACCAGCAGCCGAAACCCATCACCGCCAAGGGCGCGGCCCCCATCGTCGTCATCGGAACCGTCCGCGACCCCGCCACGCCCTACAAGTGGGCCCAGAACCTCTCCAGCCAGCTCTCCAGCGGCGTCCTCCTCACCTTCAACGGCGACGGCCACACCGCCTACCTCCAGGGCAACCCGTGCATCACCAAGGCCACCGACAACTACCTGATCACCACCGACCCGCCCAAGTCCGGAACCACCTGCGGCTGAAACCCGTGCACACCCACCCCCCGACACCCGGTAGACTTCATCCCGCCGTGCCCCGCACGGCACGCCGCCTTAGCTCAGTCGGCAGAGCGATTCACTCGTAATGAATAGGTCATCGGTTCGATTCCGATAGGCGGCTCCACCCCAACGGCTCCTTCCATCCCGGAAGGGGCCGTTTTGCTAACGGGCTTGCTAACAGCAGCGCGCTGTGGCCGCGTAGCGTGTGGCCCGTGTCCAGTCCTGACGAGTTGATCCGGCTCTCACCGGACGAGGCTTTCGTGCTGTACGACTTCGCTCACCGCCTGGTCCTCGACATCAGCGCCAAGGAGGTCGAGGCGATTTTTGAGGACCGTGGCGAGTGGATGGCACTGTCAAGCGTGCTCGGCCAACTGGAGACACGTCTGCCCCAGATCTTCATGCCGGACTACCGCGAACGGCTTCATGCGGCGCGCGTGCGCCTGCGGCCTTTGGGCGACCAGGCCGACGAGGAGTACGGCGCGGACGAGGGTTGCTAACGCGGGTGCTAACGGCGGGGCTGGACGAGCCCGGACGGCGATGGACCCACGGGCGTCCGGGAGGGTGTCTGGCAGGTCGGCGGACGGGGCAGGTGACCGGCGGGATTGTGTGTCTATCAACGGGCGCGTCGGGGGGCGAGGATGCCGGTGATCTCGGCGACGGCTTCGTTGCCGGGACGGGTGTAGCGCATAGCGCTGCGGGGATTCTTGTGCCGGGTCTTGGCCGTGATGAGCTGCAGTGGCACTTTCTGCTCGCCCGAGGTGGGTGTCCATCCATCAGGACGTGGAGGCGGTCGTAGCCGAGGCGGGGCGAGGTCCTCGGCCTCGCCACCGCAGGCGTCCGTCTCGCCTGACCTCCTGAGCGTCAGTCCGGCAGCCAGTTCAGCTCGTGCGCCAGGGTTTTGGCGACGGTACGGATGCGGCGGTGCAGCGGCGACTGCTCGCGTGGGAGGACCAGGTGGATCGTCAGGTTGGGCGCCCCCCGCAGCGGTCGCCAGGTGAGGCCGGCCGGTTGTGCTGTGACCGCGGCTTCTCCGGCTGGGGCGAGGGTGACCCCGTCGAGCAGGTCGCGCTGAGACATGTCGAAAGAGACTGCGGGCGTGTGGAATCGGGGGTGTGGTCGGGTGTCTTGGAACAGTGCGGACAGCTGATCGTGGACCACGGGGTTGGCCGCACGGTCGGCGAGTCGCAGGGGATACGCGGCCGCGTCGGCGATCTCGATCTCCGGGTGTTCGGCCAGCGGATGGTGCTGCGCCAGTTGAACCCCGATGCGCTCACGCCGCAGCAGGAACCGGCGCACGCCGCGGCCAGGCTGTTCACCGCGGGTGATCCCGGCATCGATGCGGCCGTCGGCCACCGCGGGGGAGATCTCCGGTGTCGCCATCGGGACCGCGCCGACCTCGAGTCCGCTGTTGCCGCGAATCAGCCTGTCCACCAGGGCCGGTGCCGTCTCGGCCCCGGTGCTGAGGCTGTATCCGATGCGCAGCGTGCCCAGTTCACCGGCCGCCGCGCTCCGGGCGGTGTCCCAGGCCCGGTCCAGCGCCGCCAGCGCGGGCGGCGCGGACTCCGCCAAAGCCGCACCGGCTGCGGTCAATACGACGCTACGCGTGTTGCGGACCAGCAGGGCCGTGCCGAGTTCCGCCTCCAATCGGCGCATCCGGGCGCTGAGTGCAGGTTGTGCGATACCAATCCGTGCGGCCGCGCGGGTGAAGTTCAACTCTTGCGCCAGCACCAGGAAGTACCGCAGGCTCACCGTATCCGGCGCCACGTGCCCTCCCCGTCGATTGATAACGATCCGTTCTTAGTCTATCCCGTACTGGTCTTTCCCTCGACCGCACATCGAGTCCTAACCTGCGCATATGACGATTCCGCCGACCGCAGTACCGGTCGCCGGGATCGATCGATCTGAGTGTCAATTCGAAGTCGGACGTGTCCGGCCGAACACTGGAGGTTTCCATGGCTAAGGGCTACTGGGTCAGTGTCTACCCCGCCATTTCCGACCCTGAGAGGCTGGCTGCCTACGACAAGCTGGCCGGTCCGGCCGTCCAGGCTGGGGGCGGGCGCAACCTGGCCCTCCTCCCGTCCCGTGGCGGTCGAGTCGTCGCCCACGAGGCCGGAATCACGCAACGCGTCGTTCTGATCGAGTTCGACAGCTTTGAACAGGCCGTCGCGGCATACGAGAGCGAGGCGTACCAGAAGGCGCTGGTCGCTCTCCCCGACGGCGTCGAGCGCGACTTCCGCATCGTCGAAGGCATCGACTGACCAGCGGCACCGCATCGGCGGCCGTGCGGACTCGCCCACCGTGCCGGGTGTCGGCGTGCGGGAGGGGGCCGACGCTGGTCAGGAGGGATGTGAGGACGCTCCTGGGCGGGCTTGATCTCGTTGCACAGCAGGGGGCAGAGGTTTGAAGCGCTCTGACTGCCAGGTACGAGGTGGTTTAGCATCTCAAAATGACGGAGGCCCCCGAAGATCTGACGCTGCCCATCGCCCTGGCCGAAGTGGCCGAGGTGGGCTTCGAGTGGGAATGGGACGAAGAAACCGACGAGGCTCACGGCTGTGATTTCGAGCCGTATGAACGGTTCGAGGCGCCGGCGGATACCGCGTGGTGGTTTCGCCTGTGGACCGGCAACGAAGAGGTCGATGGCAGCGAGTTCCGCTTCTTCGGCGCCACCGGGACCGGCGACTATGTCGGTTTCTGGCTTGCTCGGCCCGGTGCGCCCATCGTCGAGCAGCCTGTCGTCTACCTCGGTTCCGAGGGCGAGTGCGGCGTGATAGCCCGCGACCTCGGCGACCTGCTTTGGTTGTTCGCGGCCGGCTCGGGGCCGCATGAGGCGATCACGGATCCAGGTCGTAGAACGGAGCCGAACGAGGTCTTTCGCGCGATCGCGGAGCAGCACGCGCCGGGTGGGCGCCGTTCCACGGCGGAGATCGTGGCGGCGGCGGGAGCGGAGTTCCCGAACTTCACGGACCTGATCGACGCGATGTGCCGGTGAGTAGAGGTCCGCACTGGGACGCACCCAGATTTGCCGGACGCTCGCCCGTCCCGGCACCTCCACCAGCCGCGCGAGCTGCCCCGCATGCACCCACCGGACCCCGGCCACGTCCGGAAGCCCGAGTTTGGCGGCTATGTCAGCGGGTGGTCGCGGTTGGGTCAGGTTTGGCCTAGCTGTTGGCGGATGGCGTCTGCCTCCTGTTTCACGGCTTCCGCGTCGGTATGGCGGTTAAGCCTCTTCAGCGTGTTGCCGAGGTTGCTCAGGGATTGGGCGAGGCCGGGGCGGTAGCGGTCAGGGTTGGCGGTCGCCAACCGTCGGCGGATGGCGACCGCCTCCTGCTCTACAGTCAGCTCCTCGGCGAGACGGTCCAGTTTCCACAGTGTGAGGCCGAGGTTGTGGAGCGATAGGGCGAGGTCGGGGCGGTAGCGCTCTGGGTTGGCTTCTGCCAGCTGTCGGCGAATGGAGACCGCCTCTTGCTCTACAGCCAGCTCTTCGGTGAAGCGCTGAAGTTTCCACAGTGTGTTGCCGAGCTCGTGCAGCGATACGGCGAGGTCAGGGCGGTAACGGTCTGGTTCGGCCTCCGCCAACCGCCGGTAGAGGGCGATCGCCTCCTGCCTCACGGGGACCGCCTCGGCATGGCGGTCCAGTTTCCCCATGGTGAAGCTGAGGTTTTGGAGCGATAGGGCAAGGTTGGCGCGGTAGCGGTCTGGGTCAGCTTCGGCCAACTGCCGGCGGATGGCGACCGCCTCTTGTTCCACGGGCAGCTCTTCGGCGTAGCGCTGTAGTTTCCACAGTGTGTTGCCTAGCTCGTGGAGTGATTGAGCGAGGTTGGGAAGGTAGCGGTCTGGGTCGGCTTCGGCCAACTGCCGATAGAGGGCGACCGCCTGCTGCTGCATGGGTGCGGCCTCGGCATGGCGGTCCAGCCTCTTCAGAGTGAAGCTGAGGTTGCGCAGAGTCTGGGCAAGGCTGGGGCGGTAGCGGCTTGGGTCGGCCTCCGCCAACTCCCGGCGGATGGCGACTGCCTCCTGCTCTACAGTCAGCTCCTCGGCGAGACGGTCCAGTTTCCACAGTGTGAGGCCGAGGTTGTGGAGCGTTAGGGCGAGGTCGGGGCGGTAGGGCTCAGGGTTGGCTTCTGCCAGCTGTCGGCGGATGGAGACCGCCTCTTGCTCTACAGCCAACTCTTCGGTGAAGCGCTGAAGTTTCCACAGCGTGTTGCCGAGCTCGTGCAGCGATACGGCGAGATCGGGGCGATAGCGGCTGGGTTCGGCCTCGGCGAGTTCCCGGTAGATGGCGATCGCCTGCTGCTGCATGGGCACTGCCTCGGCATGGCGGTCCAGTTTCCCCAAGGTGAAGCCGAGGTTGTGCAGCGCCAGGGCGAGGCTGGGGCGGTAGCGGCCGGGGTTGGCTTCGGCCAACCGCCGGTAGAGGGCGACCGTCTCCTGCCTGACGGTTGCCGCCTCGGCATGGCGGTTCAGCTTCTTCAGGGCGTTGCCGAGCTGCCTCAGAGATCGGGCGAGGTCGGGACGGTAGCGGCCTGGGTCGGCCTCGGCCAGCTCCCGGTACTTGGCGACCTCTGCATGCTCGGGCAGATCCTTGGCAGCACGGGCTGGCTGGGACCGTCCTTTGTCTTCTGGGGAGGATATGGGGCCACGGAGGAGCGTCACGTCGTCCGTAAAGCTGCGGGTGGGCGCGGATTTCTGGTCAGCAGATCGGCGGGACTGGGTGCCGGGCTCGGTGACGGTGGTGAGCAGGTCGCGGACCTGTGCGACGGATAGCCGGTCGGCGGGGTTCTTGCGCAGTAGCCCGTTCAGGACTTGCGCGAGTGGCCCGCCGCATTCGGGCGGTACGGGGTCCTGGGTGGCGATGGCGACGAACAGTGCCCCGAACGTGGGGGCGGCGAACGGTGGGCGCCCCTCCACCGCCGCGTACAAGGTCGCGGCGAGTGACCACAGGTCCGAGGCGGGAGTGACGGTCTGGCCGGCCACCTGCTCGGGGGACATATAGGTGGGAGTGCCCAGCGCGGCGCCAGGACGGGTGAGGGTGGCATCGCCCTCCACCGCGGCGATGCCGAAGTCGGTGAGGACGATCCGATCGCCCTCCAGCAGCACGTTGGCCGGTTTGACGTCGCGGTGCACGATCCGGTGCGCGTGCGCGGCCGACAGCGCCTCCAGCACCGCCAACCCGATCACGGCGACCTGCTGCTTGGGGAGGACTTGCCGTTCGGCCAGCAGGTGATCCAAGGACTGCCCCCGGATCAGCTCCATCACGATCCACGGACGGCCGTCCTCGCCCATCACCCGGTCGTAGACAGTGACGATCCCCGGGTGCCTCAGCCGGGCGGCGGCCCGGGCCTCCCGGCCCATCCGCGCGTACCACACGCGCCGTTCCTGCTCGCTGACCTGCTCGGGAACCCGCAGTTCCTTGATGGCCACCTCGCGTTCCAAATCGGTGTCATAAGCGCGCCACACCGCGCCCATCCCGCCC
>NZ_VCKZ01000331.1 GCF_005889745.1 Actinomadura geliboluensis | reverse complement strand
GGTGTGGTTTTCCGCAGGGTGGGGGTGCGGGATCCGGCCGGGCGGGTCGGCGGTGCTCTCCATGGCGGCGGGCGGCGCCGGTTCCTAGCGTCGTAGGCATGATCGGACTGATGAGCGCGGCGTCCGCCGGCGAACCCGCCGGCGGCATCGCCGGGTGGGCGACCGACCTGATGGAGCGGCTCGGCGCGCCCGGCGCCGGCCTGGCGATCGCGCTGGAGAACCTGTTCCCGCCGCTGCCGAGCGAGGTGATCCTCCCGCTCGCGGGCTTCACGGCCGCGCAGGGCCGGATGAGCCTCACCGCGGCGATCGTGTGGACGACGCTCGGCAGCGTCGTCGGCGCCCTCGCGCTCTACGGGATCGGCGCCCTGATCGGGCGGGACCGGGTCCGCGCGATCGCGGCGCGGCTGCCGCTGGTCAAGGTCGAGGACCTCGACCGGACGGAGGCGTGGTTCCTCCGGCACGGCGGCAAGGCGGTGTTCTTCGGCCGGATGATCCCGATCTTCCGGAGCCTGATCTCCGTCCCGGCGGGGGTGGAGCGGATGCGGATGCCGGTGTTCCTGGCCTACACGACGCTCGGCAGCCTGCTGTGGAACACCGTGTTCGTGCTGGCCGGGTACGGGCTCGGCGACAACTGGCGGACGGTCGAGGAGTACGTCGGCGTCTACTCCAAGGCAGTGGTCGCGGTCGCGGGCGTGGCGGCCGCGGCGTTCCTCGCGGTGCGTATCGTGAAGGCACGGCGGGCCGGTGCCGGGGACCGGCCGGCGGGGGCGCACCGGGCGGAGGCAAGAGAACGCGAACGTGACCGCATCACCTTCTGACGCCGTGCGCCGCGGCCCCGCCGTGGTCGTCCGGGCCGTGGCGGGGCTCGTGCTGGGCGCGGCCACCGCCGGCGCGGAGCTGGTGCTGCTGGCGGGGGCGGCGCTGCTCATGGCGTACTCGCTGGCCTTCTCCCGCGGCCGGCGCGCGGTCCCGGCGGCCGTCGCGGACGCCGCCGAGCTGCTGACCGAGCTGGAGATGCGGCGGCTGCGCGCCTTCCTCGGCGAGGACCGGGCCGTCCAGTACGGTCCGCTGCGGGCGCTCGCGTACCTCGTGCTGCGGGTGCCGGTCGGACTGCTGGGCGCCGCGATCCTGCTGCTGATCGGCTACGGCGCGATGCTGGGGGTCCGGCTGGCGGTGAGCTGGTGGGTCACCGGCGACTACCTGGACGGCATCCCGCCGGCCTGGTGGATCGTCCTCTACACCGCCATCGTGGGCGGGGTGCTGCTCTTCCTCGCCGTGTACGGCCTGGTCGGCGTGGTGGCGCTGGAGAAGGGCGTGGCGCGGCGCTGCCTCGGGCCGAGCCCGCTGGAGGAGTACGAGCGCCGCATCGCGCAGCTGTCGGTCACGCGCGCCGAGGTGGTGGACGCGGTGGACGACGAGCGCCGCCGCATAGAGCGCGACCTGCACGACGGCGTCCAGCAGCGGCTCGTGGCGCTCGGCATGCTGATCGGCCGGGCCCGCCGCGCCGGCGACCACGAGCGGGCGGTGGAGCTGTTGAAGCAGGCGCACGAGGAGTCGCAGCGGGCGCTCGAGGACCTGCGGGAGGTCACCTGGCGGGTGTATCCGGCCGCGCTGGACGGCGAGGGCCTGCGCGCGGCGCTGGAGACGGTGGCCGAGCGGTCCGCGGTGCCGGTGACGATCGACTACGACGTGCCGGGGCGGCCGCCGCACGCGGTGGAGACCGCCGCGTACTTCGTCGTCTGCGAGGCGGTCACGAACGCCGCCAAGCACTCCGGCGCGCGGGCGGTGCGGGTCGCCGTCGCGGGGTCCGGGACAATGATCGGCGTGCGCATCGAAGACGACGGGTGCGGGGGAGCCGACCCGGGCGGCGGCGGGCTGGCCGGCCTGGCCCGCCGCGTGGCCGCGCTGGACGGGACGTTCGCCGTGCACAGCCCGCACGGCGGCCCGACGGTGATCACCGCGGAGCTGCCGTGCGGGTGATGCTGGCCGAGGACTCGACGCTGCTCCGCGAGGGCCTGGTGCGGCTGCTCGCCGAGGAGGGCCACGAGGTGGTCGCGGCGGTCGGCGACGGCGACGCGCTGATCGCGGCGGTGGCGGCGGCGGGGGAGCAGGGCCCGCCCGACGTCGTGGTGGTGGACGTGCGGATGCCGCCGACGCACACCGACGAGGGCCTGCGCGCGGCGCTGGAGATCCGGCGGCGCTGGCCGGGGGTCGGGGTGCTCGTGCTGTCGCAGTACGTGGAGAAGCGCTACGCCACCGAGCTGATCACGGCCGACACCACCGGCGTCGGCTACCTGCTGAAGGACCGGGTCGCCCAGGTGGACGAGTTCCTGGACGCGCTCGACCGGGTCGGCGCGGGCGGGGCGGCGTTCGACCCCGAGGTGGTCCGGCGGCTGCTGGCGCACAGCACGCACGCCGATCCGCTGGCCCGCCTCACGCCCCGGGAGCGGGACGTCCTCGACAACATGGCCCAGGGGCATACGAACGCCTCGATCGCCGCCAACCTCCACATCTCGCAGAGCGCGGTCGAGAAGCACGCCAACGCGATCTTCGACAAGCTCGATCTGTCGCATGCCGCCGGCTACAGCCGCCGCGTCCTCGCGGTCCTCCGCTATCTGGGCAGCTGAACCGTCCGAAATAGGACTAACGGTCCCAAACCGGGTATGGCTCCGGTTGTACGATCGCGGACGCCCCCGCGGCACGCGCGAGCACGCACGGGCGCGGGCCGCAGCCGTCCGGGCGCCTGCGAACCGGCTCTCAACCGAGGGAGAGGTCGTGGCGGACACCAACCGAGGCGTCGTGTACCAGGCGCCGGGCGAGGTCACGGTGGAGGACCTGGACTTCCCGAAGCTCGAACTGGCCGAGCAGAACGGGCGCAAGCTGCAGCACGGCGCCATCCTGAAGGTCCTGGCCACCAACATCTGCGGTTCCGACCAGCACATGGTGCGCGGCCGGACGACCGCGCCGGCCGGGCTCACGCTCGGCCACGAGATCACCGGCGAGGTGATCGAGACCGGCCGGGACGTCGAGTTCGTGAAGGAGGGCGATCTCGTCAGCGTCCCGTTCAACATCGCGTGCGGCCGCTGCCGCAACTGCAAGGAGCGCCACACCGGCGTGTGCGAGAACGTCAACCGGGAGCGGCCGGGCGCCGCCTACGGCTACGTCGACATGGGCGGCTGGCACGGCGGGCAGGCCCGCTACGCGGTCGTCCCGTACGCGGACTTCAACCTGCTCAAGTTCCCCGGCGACCGGGACACCGTGATGGAGAAGCTGCCCGACCTCGCGATGCTGTCGGACATCTTCCCGACCGGCTACCACGGCGCCTACACCGCCGGCGTCACCACCGGCTCGACCGCGTACGTGGCGGGCGCGGGGCCGGTCGGCCTCGCGTGCGCGACCGCCTGCCTGCTGCTCGGCGCCGCCGTCGTGATCGTCGGCGACATGAACGAGCAGCGGCTCGCGCAGGCCCGCGGGTTCGGCTGCGAGACGATCGACCTGTCGCAGCACGGCGACGTCGGGGCGCAGATCGAGCAGATCCTCGGCGTGCCCGAGGTGGACGCGGCCGTCGACTGCGTCGGGTTCGAGGCGCGCGGCCAGGGCCACGAGGGGGCGCAGAAGGAGCAGCCCGCGACGGTCCTGAACACGCTGATGGAGATCACCCGCGCCGCCGGCGGGGTCGGCATCCCCGGCCTGTACGTGACCGGCGACCCGGGCGCGGCCGACGAGAACGCCAAGGTGGGGCAGCTCGGGCTGCGGATCGGGACCGGCTGGGCGAAGTCGGAGTACTTCGTCACCGGCCAGTGCCCGGTGATGTCCTACAACCGGCAGCTGATGATGGCGATCCTGTACGACCGGGTGCAGATCGCGCGGAACGTCAACGCGTCGGTGATCCCGCTGGAGCAGGCGCCCGAGGGGTACGCCGAGTTCGACCGGGGCGCGGCGCGCAAGTACATCCTCGACCCGCACGGCACCCTGGGCGCCGCCGCCTGACCCCGGCGGGCCGCGCCGGGCTCAGGCGATGCCGGCGGCGATCCGGGACGCCATCGCCATGATGGTGAGCTGGGGGTTCACCTCGGGGCACGTCGGCAGGACGGAGGCGTCCGCGACGTGCACCCCGCGCACGCCCCGCAGCCGCCCGGCCGGGTCGACCGGCGCGGCCGCCGCGGCGGCGCCGAGCCGCGCCGTCCCGGTCGGGTGGAACCCGGCCAGGTGCAGGTCGGCCGGCGCCGCCGCCGCGACGGCCCGGACCAGCTGGTCCTCGTCCCGGACGACGGGGTCCCGCGCCAGCCCGGTCAGCACCTCCTCGGCCCCGGCGGCGAACAGGACGCGCCCCATCGCGGTCATCGCGCGGCGGAGCCGCCCGGCGTCGCGCGGGGCGAGGTCGTAGCGGAGCAGGGCGCGGCGCCTGGCGCCGAGGACGCGGCCGGACGGGGCGTCGGCGATCATCGCGCCGAGCACGGCGAGGCGGTGCGCGCCGGCCAGCTCGCCGCGCAGCCGCCGCCCGATCCCGGGCAGCGGGAACGACGTCATGCCCGGCGGCGTGGCCGTCGCCTCGATCAGGACGCCGTCGCCGTGCAGTTCCTCGATGCCGACGCTCTGCATCACCCCGCGCCATGACTCGACGGGCTCGGCGAAGCGTCCCGCCATGTTCGTCGCGGGGTGGACGGCCATGCCCCGGCCGAGCTCCGGATGCCCGCCGAGGCCGGAGCGCCGCAGCAGCAGGGGCGTCTGCGTGGCGCCGGCCGCGACGACGATGCGGGGCGCCAGGATCTCGAACGCCGTGCCGTCTGGACGGCGCGCGCGCACACCGGTGGCGGTCCCGCGTTCGACCAGGATGCGTTCGACTCGCGCGTGGGTGACGATCCGCGCCCCCGCCTCGCACGCCTGGGGGAGCGCGTTCAGGTGCACGCCGTACTTCGCGTTGTGCGGACACCCCACGGCGCACTGCGCGCTGCCCATGCAGCCGGGCGCGTTGCGGCGCAGCGGCGCGGCCCGCCAGCCGAGCCGTTCGGCGCCCGCGAGCGCGAGCAGCCCGTTGCGGCCGAGCGGCCCGACCGGCTGCCGCGCGACGCGCAGCGTGGCCTCGACCTCGTCCAGGTGCGCGCCGAAGTCCTCCACCGGGACGCCGAGGGACGCCCAGCGGCGCAGGACCCGGCCGGGCGTCCGGTAGCAGGTGCCGCTGTTGACGACGGTCGTCCCGCCGACCGCGCGGCCCTCGGGCAGCAGCACCGGCGGGCGGCCGAGCGCGACCGCCGTGCCGCCGTCCCGGTACAGGTCGAGGAACCGGTCGAGCGGCCGGCGCTCCCGGAACTCGGCCGCTGTGAAGCGCCGCCCCTCCTCCAGCACGACCACCGACAGGCCGCGCCGGGCGAGGGTCCGCGCCGCCATCGCGCCGCCCGCGCCGGACCCGACCACGACGGCGTCGGCGGTCGCGCAGGCCGGCCACCCGGCGGACGGCGTGCAGTCCAGCGCCGCGTCGGGCCGCACCAGGCCGCCCGGCTCCGGCGGGCCGGGCAGCAGCCCCGTCCCGGCGGCCAGCAGCAGCGGGGCCTTCACCGCCTCGATGACCCGGGCGGCGGCCGGGCGGGCCGCCAGCAGCGCGCACAGCGCGTCCCGCCGGCCGGCGTCCAGCCGGTCGATGGGCCGCCCGACGGCGAGCCGGGCCAGCGCGTCCAGCGCGCCGGTCCCGGCGGCGATCCCGAGCCGCGCCGGGCCGGGCAGCGCCCGCGCGATCGCCTCCGCGCCGGCGGTGACGCGCGCCAGCTCCGCGTCGTCGTCGATGCCGAGCAGGACCGAGACGGTCCCCGCCATGGTGCTCACCGCAGGCCCACCTCCGCGTGGCCGGTGCCGTCCAGCCGCCATTCGCGCTCGGTCCGCCAGCCGCGTCCCGCGCGGCGCGCGAGGGCGATCCGCACGTCCGCGCGCTCGGAGTTGCGGCAGACCGCCGGGGCGCCGTCCGGGTCGGCGTAGTCGACCGCGACGGTCTCCTCCGGCCGCTGCGTGACCTCGACGTTCAGCAGCCGGTCGCCGACGCGCCCCCGGACCGTCCACGTCGGGAGGCGGATGTCGGCCCGCAGCCGGAGCGCCGCGAGCAGCGGGTCGCCGGACGGCAGGTCCCGCCCGTCCACCCGGAGCCGGACGAGCGGGAGCGGGGCCATCCGGTTCAGGCCCGGCCGCGTCGAGACGGCCGCCACGATCTCGCACACGTCGCCGCCGCCGAGGTCGGCGTGCAGCCACGCCCAGCGGCGCGCGTTGCCGTGCCCGTAGATCCGGGCCGAGGCGCCCGGGGCGTCCGCCAGGTCCAGCACCCGGTCGCCGAACCGCACCGCGCCGCGGTACGCGGCCGCCGGCTTCGGGACGATCTGCGCCGCCGGCAGCAGCTCCCGCTCCCACGCCCAGCGCGGGAACGTGAACAGCGGCGGCCCGCCGCCCGACTCGCGCAGCTCCCAGCCGACCGGTCCCGCCGTGCCGGCGAGCCGGTCGCCGGTCTGGACGACCGGCCCGGCGGCGAAGGCGGCGTCCTCGCGGGGGCTCCACTCGTGCGGTCCGAACCGCCCGAACACCGGCGGCTCGCCGGGCGGGAACACGGCCGCCCAGCCGTGGGCGTGCGCGCCGCCGCCGTCGTCCGGTGCGACCAGTTCGTGGTGGAGCCACACCCCGGTGCCGGTCGCCGGGTCGGTCAGCGTCGTGTACCAGACCTCCAGCCGCCCGGCCTGCCCCCGCCAGCGCGACCGCATCGGGTCGGCGGCCCGCGCGGGGGCGCGGAAGCTCGTGAGGAAGGCCGCCAGGTCGCGGCGCAGATGGAAGCGCAGCCGCGCCTCGCCGACGGCCGTCCCGTCCGCGTCGGTCACGGTGGCCGGCAGCGACGTCATCGACCGGACGGGCCGGCGCGGCGACACCGACTTCCAGCCGTCCAGGCGCAGGCGGCGGCCGTCGGCGGCCGTGAAGTCGAGCGTGTAGCGGATCCTGCGGGCGGCGATCGGCGCGACGCGCAGCCGTCCCGAGGCCGACGGGTCGTCCGCCCAGCCCGGCACGCTGACGCGCCCGGCGATCGCGCCCTCCGCGTCGCCCCAGGGGCGCAGGACGCCGGGCAGGTCGGCGTCCAGGTCCAGCCGCATCGGCCGCGCCCGGTCCTCCCCGGCGAGCCGCAGCTCGCCCTCCATGACCTCGCTGAACGTCGTGCGCCTGGCGCTCATCGCGCCCCCTTCGTCATGATCGCCTCGGTCTCGGCGAAGTAGGCGTCGGCCGCCGCGCGCGCCCGGTCCGGGGCGCCGTCGCACAGCGCGCCGATCAGCGGGGCGAGCCGGTCCGCCGCCGCGCCGGGGTCGGCGAACGCGTGCGCGAACCCCTCCCGGACGGCCAGGTAGGCGTTCAGCAGCGCGTTCACCATGAACCCGTACACCCGGTTGCCGGTCGCGCCGCCGATGACGCGGTGGATCTCGCACTCGGCGAGCTGCGCCGCGTCCGCGTCCGGCGCGTTCCGGACCTCGTCGGCCAGGTCGCGCAGCAGGGCCCGCTGCGCGGCCGTCGCGTGCTCGGCCGCCCGCGCCGCCACCCGCGCGCCGACCTCGCGCCGCACCTCGAAGATCTCCGCCATCCAGGCGGGCCCGACCGTGCGGGCCAGCATCGGCAGCAGTTCGGGGCCGCCGAGCCGCTCGTAGTCGCGGACGCGCGTGCCCACCCCGTGCCGCGTCTCCAGCAGCCCCGCCTGCGCGAGCCGGACGATCGCGTGCTTCAGCGACGTCCGCGTCACCGCGTACCCGGCGGCCAGCTCCCGCTCGGGCGGCAGGTAGGAGCCGGGCGGGTACCGGCCGCTGAGCACGTCGTCGCGCAGCCGGTCGACGAGCGAGTCCACGACGGTGTCGCGGGGGATCGGCGAGGACGGCACGGAACCTCCAGTGGTCGAGTGGCTCAGCCACTGGACCACGCGGGGCGTCCCGGCGTCAAGAGCGTGGCAGGGTGGGGACCGGGACCACGGAAGGGACGCACAGATGCTCGGCACACTCGACTGGGAACCGGCGGACGAACGGCACGACCTCCTCGCGGCGCCCGTCGCCGCCGCGATCGGCGCCGTGCCCGAGGCCGAGGTCGCGGAGATCGACCCGGACCTGGCCGACACGGCCGCGTTCTGCGAGCGCTACGCCGTCCCCCTCGACGCCAGCGCCAACTGCGTGGTCGTCGCCGCCAAGCGCGGCGGCGAGGTCTCCTACGCCGCCTGCATGGTCCTCGCCACCGGCCGCGCCGACGTGAACGGCGTCGTCCGCAAGCACCTCGGCGCCCGCAAGGTCTCGTTCGCGCCGATGGCCGACGCGACCTCGCTCACCGCCATGGAGTACGGCGGGATCACCCCGGTCGGCCTCCCCGAGGGCTGGCCGGTCCTGGTGGACGAGGCTGTCGCCGCCGCCCCGCGCGTCGTCATCGGCAGCGGCCTGCGCAAGTCGAAGGTCATGCTGCCAGGCAAGGCGCTCACGGGCCTCCCGTCCGCCGAGCTCCTCGCGCTGGCCCTGTGAGCGACGCGGCCGCCCACCAGGCCGCCTACCCGGTCGAGTCGACCGCGTAGCGGGCGCCGCCGACGGCCAGCGCCCGGTCGAGGAGCCGCCGGTTGGCGGCGAGCATTCCCGCGACGGGCGCGCAGCCCGGCGAGGCGGTGCGCAGGACGCTGAACAGCACCGTCCCGGTGCGGAGCGCCTTGACCAGGACGACGCCGCTGAGGCCCAGGTCGGCCGTCGTCATCTCGGCGAGCGTTGACTCGATCACCGCGGCGGCGCGGTGCTCGGGCAGGAACACCATGGCCCACGGGTGCGGGCGCGCCCACTCGCCGAGCGCGACCAGCTCCTCGACGTCGGGCCGCATCCGGTCGGCGAAGTCGAGGTAGCCGAGGCGCTCGGTCTCCGCGGTGCCGGGCGGCGGCTCGCCGCCGTCCCCGTACAGGACGGCCTTGGCCTCGAACCGCCAGCCGCCGCCGGACGGCTTGGCCTGGCCCGAGATGTGCTCGGCCCGCACCTCGCGCTGGACCCGCAGCAGGTCGCCGGCGCTCCGGCAGGGGATCGTGCAGGACAGCACGCGCTCCGGGGCGGGGACGAGCCGCAGCGTCGCCGCGGTGATGACGCCGTGCCCGCCGAGGCCGCCCCGGACGGCGTCGAACAGCTCCGGCCGCTCGGCGGGGGAGCAGGTGACGACCCGCCCGCCGGCGACGACCTCCAGGGCGAGCACGTTGTCGGCCTGCGTGCCGTGCCGGTGGGACGTCCCGCCGACGCCGCCCGCGGAGACCGTCCCGCCGACCGTCACGTCCAGGTGGTCGGTCAGGACGGGCGGGGTCAGCCCGCGCGGCAGCGTCGCGGCGAGGACCTCGCGCCAGCTCGTCCCGGCGCCGACGGCGGCCTGCCGCTCGCCGATCGCGTGGACGCCCGCCAGCCCGCGCATGTCGAGGGAGACGCCCGTGGTCAGGGACTGGCCGAACGTGGAGTGCCCGAGGCCGCGCGGGACCGCGTCCAGCCCGCCGGCGGCGGCCTCGCGGACGGCCTCCAGGACCTCCCGCGCCGACCCCGGACGGACGACCCGCGCGGGCGAGCGCTCGACGATGCCCCCGAAATCGCGCATGCCGGGCTGGCCTAGCGCGCGCGGAGGCGGTCGGCCACGCGGCCGAGCGCCTCGCCGAGCAGGTCGATCTCCTCCGGCGTCAGCACGTCGATGAGCGTCTCGCGGACGACGCGGCGGTGCCCGGGGCGGACGCGGTCGAGCGCGGCGGCGCCGTCGTCGGTCAGCTCCGCCCACACCGACCGGCGGTCCGTCGCGCAGCCCGCGCGTTTCACGAGCCCGGCCCGTTCGAGCTGGGTGACCTGGTAGGTGAGCCGGCTCTTGGAGACCATCACCTCCCGGGCGAGGTCCGACATGCGCAGCCGGCGGTCGGGGGCGGACCGCAGCCTGACCAGCACCTCGAACTCGGCGTGGGACAGCCCGCCGTCCCGTTTGAGCTGCCGCTCGACCTCGTGGTCCACCAGGTGGCCGGCCGCGAGGAAGGCCATCCAGGCGCGCAGCTCACGTGGTTCCAGGGCGGCGTCCCCCACTTCGTTCATGCGGTGATTCTAGTTGGCATGAAAACCCTCTTGAAGTTTCTAAATGGTCTGAATTTGAATCATCCTGCTAGCGTTCTGCTAGTTCATGTTTGAACCTTCAACCGGAGGAGACGAGGCATGCTC
>NZ_VCKZ01000770.1 GCF_005889745.1 Actinomadura geliboluensis | reverse complement strand
GGGTGAGGGTGTCGGCGTCGGGGGCGGGGGCCTCGTCGGGGCCGCCGCCCATGCCGGTGCCGACGGCGCGGTCGCGGATGGCGAGGATGACGTCGGCGCCGCTGGTGGCCCACTCGTGGGCGCCGGTCGCGTCGCCCTGGGCGTACAGCACCTCGGCGACGGCGCGGTACACCTCGGGGTCGCGGGGGCTGTCGGCGCGGATCTGGTCGAGGAGGGTGCGGGCCTCGTCGGCGTGGCCCAGCTCGAAGAGCGCGTCGGCGAGGTAGGCGCGCGGGTCGCCGTAGGTCTCGCCGCCGTCGTCCATGGCCCTGCGGTACAGCTCGGCGGCCTTCGCGTGGTCGCCGGCGTGCTGCCACTGCTCGCCGGCGCGCAGCAGGACGTTGGCGCGTGACACCCCACCGGAGACCGACTCGGCCAGCTCGGACAGCCGGCGGGCCGCCGAGATGTGATCGCCGGTGCGCAGGGTGTCGAACTCCAGGTCGTCGAGATCGTCTTCCGTCACATGCGTCACGCTTCAACGCTACCCGGCGGCGCGCGGCCGAAGCGGGCGAATCGACGATGATCGCCGAATACCGCCGCGTACCTGTCAGCTCACCTGCGGGAACGTTCGAGCGCGTCCCAGAATCCGCGGCGCAGCGCGTGCCGCACCTCGTCGTGGAGCAGGAAGTCGATCGGCAGCGAGGAGCCCTGCAGCAGCCGCGCCTCCAGATCGGACGGCATGCGCGGCTTGCGGGCGAGGACGGCCTCCAGCCACAGCGCGGGCGCGTCGCGGGCGACGGACTCGCCGAAGTCCTGGCCCTCCTGGTGAGCGGACTTCACGGCGTCCGCGAGGGTCGGGGTGCTCTGCGCCGGGACGGGGAGCTGCTGTGGCCCGGTGTAGGGGC
>NZ_VCKZ01000330.1 GCF_005889745.1 Actinomadura geliboluensis | reverse complement strand
GGCGGGGCGACGGCGGCGGCGAGCAGCGCGTTCACCACCAGGTCGACCGGGATGATGTCGACGATGCCGTCCGGGATCCCGGCCAGCGCCCGCAGCATCCCCTGCCCGTAGGCGAGGATCAGCGGGTCGGCCATCTTGAACCCGTCGATCCAGCCGGGGTAGGGGTGGCGCAGCGCGCTCTCCACGATCGCCGGGCGGACGACCGACAGCGGCACCCCGGCCTCGCGCGCGGTGTCCTCCGCCGCCCGCTCCCCGAGCGCCTTGGTGAAGGTGTAGACGTCCGGCCAGCCGAGGCTGCGGGCGCGCTCGCGCCCGTAGGCGACGAGCCGGTCCGCGACCGCGTCGCGGCGGCGGCGCTCGGTGTCGGCGGCGACCGCGCTCGGGCCCGCCTTGCCCTGCTCCTTGAGCGCGGCGGCGCGGAGCCGGGCGAGCACCTCGGGGCGGCGCGAGTCGCTCTCGGCGGCCCGGCGCGCCTCCAGCGCGCAGTCCAGCTCGGTGCGCCAGTCGATCGCGTGCTCCAGGGCGGCCTCGCGGACGACGCCCTTGCGGGAGCCCGCGACGTACGCGGTGGAGACGTGCACCAGGTGCGGGCGGCGGCCGGTGCGGCGCGCGGCGTTCAGCACGCCCTCGTACAGGTTGACGCTGCCGACGACGTTGGTGCGGAACGCCTCGTCGATCGGCGGGTCGAACGACACGACGGACGCGCCGTGCACGACCACGTCCACGTCCTCCGGCACGTCGGGCGCGGCGTCGGACAGGTCGGCGGGCACGAGCCGAACCCGCTCGCGGACGATGTCGCGGACCCGGTCCTCGCCGGTCCGCTCCCGCCACGGCCCGAACACGGGCTTGGCGATCAGCTCGGCGAGCCGGTCGTCCGCGGTGGCGCCGGGCCGCTCCCGCACCAGCACCACGACGTTCGCGGACGGGTGCCCCGACAGCAGCCGCTCCAGCAGCGCCTGCCCGATGAAGCCGGTCGCTCCGGTGAGCAGGACGGTGCGTCCCGCGAGCCCGGCGGGCTCCCCGCTCACGCCGCGGCCTCGCGGCGCTCGCGGTGGACGCCGGCGCGGGCCAGGGCCCCGTCGGTGGACAGCTCGGGGACGCGGCTCGGCGGCATGCGCTCCAGCGAGCGGCGGCGGGCGTCCTCCGCCAGCGTCGCGCCGGCGAAGCCGGGCAGCTCCGCGATCGTCGCGTCGATGCGGCGCATCCGGTCCAGCCCGGCGTCGTCGCCGAACAGCCACACCAGGGCGAAGTCGCTCTCCTCCTGGGGCCGCAGCCCGGTGCCGACCGGCGCCCACAGCCGCTGCATGGCCCAGCGCGCCAGCCGCCGCGCGCGGGCGCTCCGCGCCAGCCGCATCCGCGCCTGCGCCCGGTAGAAGGCGAAGTGGCGGCGCTCGTCCTTGATGACGCGCCGCAGGATGTCGCGCAGCACCGGGTTGGCGCTGCGCTCGATCATCGCCTGGTAGCTGTTGATCGCGCTGAGCTCGTTCATCGCGCCCCACGTCATCTGGATCGCGACGAAGTCGCGGGTCAGCGCGGAGCCGAGCATCGAGACGAGGTGGCCGGTGTAGACGCTGCGGCCGAGCGCCCGCCGGATCCGCTCGTTGCGGGCGGTCTTGGTCGGGTACGGCGACGCGGCGGTGACCTTCTCCCGGTCGGGGGCCAGCGTGAAGCCGGCCTCCCCGAGGAACCGGGAGAACGCCTCGCCGTGCCAGAACTCCTCATAGATCCAGCAGCTCATGAACGCCGTGACCTCCGGGTCGAACGCGGCCCGGGTGGCGAGGAGGTCTCGGGCGTACATCACGGTGTGGGTCTCGATGTCCATCATGAACGTCAGGCAGCGCGCCTCCGCACCGGAGACCGGGTGGGCGGAGATCTGGTCCCACGCGACTCCCGACAGGTCCACCGCCCGCGAGTTCCGCACGTAGCGGTCGAGGTCGAAATCCTGCGTCATGGTCACCACGCTAGAAAGGTCGGATGTGTCCGGATAAGGACGGAGCGCGTCATGCGGCGGACCCGGCGCGCCACTCCCAGCGGCGCAGCGCGCGCCGCAGCGAGCGGGCGTCGGAGTAGCCGAGGCGGCGGGCCACCGCCTCGCGGGTCAGGGCGCCGTCCTCCAGCAGGAGCCGGGCGCTCCGGCCGCGCACGCACTCCAGCTCGTCGCGCCAGCTCGTGCCCGCGTCGTGCAGCCGGCGCTGGAGCGTGCGGGAGCTCACCGCCATCCGGTTCGCCACCCAGCCCACGGTGACGGGGCCGTCGGGGAGCGCGGTCGCGATGAGGCGGCGCATGTCGTCCAGCCAGTCCGGATCCGGGGCCGGGCCGGGGCACGGACGCAGCTCCGGACGGACGCGGGCGGGTGCGGGCGGACGACCCGCCTCCCGGTGCGCGCGCCGCAGCACGCTGGCGAAGACGAGAACGGACATGGCGGCCCCCTTGCTCCTCGATCGGCGTTCGCCGCCAACGCTAGAGAGCGGGGGACGGGGGCGAATCCGTCAAGCGATCAGGCTCTCCCGCAGGAGCAGGCCGTCCCGCGCCGCCGCGCCCGCGGCGCTCGCCGGCACCTCGGCGACGAGGGCGAACCGGCCGTACCCGTCCGCCCCGGCGGACAGCGAGCCGCCGGCGGCGGTGGCCCGCGCGGTGAGGTTCGCCAGGCCCCTGCCGGACCCCTTCCCCAGGCCCGCGTCGCCGGGCCGGCCCGCGCCGTCGTTGCCGACCGTGAGCCGGAACGTCCCCTTGTGGACGGTGACCGCGATGTGGCAGCGCCGGGCCCGCGCGTGCCGCAGCACGTTCGTGACCGCCTCCCGCAGCACGGCGGCCAGCACGGCGTCCACGGCGGGCGGCGCGGTGGGCCAGCGCTCCGGGTCCATCCGCACCCGGGCGCCGACCGCCGCCAGCGCGACGCGCGCCGCGTCCGCCTCCTCGCGCAGCACCAGGGCCGGCTCGTCCTCCGCGACGGCGCTCGCCTCCGCCCGGGACCGGTCGGCCAGCACGATCAGCTCGGCCAGCTCGGCGCGGGCGCGCGCCGGGTCGCTGCCCGCGACGCGGCGGGCCAGCTCCGCCTTGACCGTGATCGTGGACAGCCCGAGCCCGAGCAGGTCGTGGACGTCCCGGGAGATGCGCAGCCGCTCGTGCAGCGCCGCCATCCGGGCCAGCCGCTCGCGCGCGGCGGCGACCTCCCGGGCGAGGCGCGGCAGCCGGTCCAGCGCGTACACGATCACGCCGATCTGCACCGACACCGCGCAGGTGTAGAGGTGGAACAGCGTGCCGTGCGACGCCCACAGGGCGGGCGCGTACCAGGCCGCCACCGTCGCGCCGAACAGCCACCACGCGACCCGGCCGGGCGCGACCAGCAGCGCCGACGCGGTCACCAGGCACGCCATCGTCGCCCACTCCCAGCCGAGCGCCGCGAACGGGACGAAGACCAGCGCGAACTGGACGGCGAACGTCCAGGCCGCGCCCTTCGGCCGCCGCCCGCGCAGCACCGTGCCGGAGTGGCGGAGCTGGAGCGCCCCGACCGCGCCGGCCACGACGACCGCCGCGCCGATCGTCCACGGGTCGCCGTCCGCGCCGGCCCGCACGTACATGACCTGCTGGACGCCGAAGCCGGCGGTGATGATGGCGAGGATCGTCCAGGCCAGGCGCGGCTGCGTGACCACTCCCTGCCGCGCGGCCGGGGGCGGCGCCGCCTGCAGCGCACCGATGATCGAGCGGACGTCGCCGAGGGCACGGCGCGCGGTGCGGACCACCTCGTCCAGGTCGGCGCGGGACGGCGCGGCGCCCCGGGCGAGGGCGCGGCGGCTCGCCGCCTCGATGCGGGTGAGCGCCGCGTCCAGCACGGCGCGCAGGCTGCCGGACGCCGCGATCCGCTCCCGCGCCGCGGCCGCCGCCGCGAACTGCGCGCGGGTGAGGTGCAGCTCCCGGATCAGGCCCGCCAGCCGGGCGAGCGCGTACATCGACACCCCGACGTTGACAGTCGCCATCATGCAGAACGAGACGCTGTCGGGCGGCCACCCCTGCGCGTGCCTAAGCAGGCCCTCCGCACCGGCGATGAGCGCCACGAGCAGCCACGACAGCGGCGGGCGCACCAGCAGCAGCACCGCCCCGGCGAGGAATCCGCCCGCCACCGGGTACCAGTCGTTGCCGAACACCAGCAGCGGCAGCACCGCCAGCGCGGCCTGCGCCGCGAGCAGCACCACCGCTTTGCGGGCGCCCGGCCGGAAGGCGCGCGGCCCGTACAGCACGAACAGCAGCTGCACGCCGAAGACCAGGACGATCACGACCGTGGCCGACACCAGCAGCCGGGACGGGCCGGTCTCGGCCTGCTTGAGCAGCCGCGTCTGCAGCGTCAGCCCGAAGTAGAGGACGATGATCGCGCGGACGAGCAGGGGCGTGCGGTCGCCCCGGCCGGGACCGCCGCCCCCGCGGCCGTCCTCGCCGTCGTCATCGCCGCCGCCGTTCAGGACGCGTGCGACACGCCACGTCCGCACCACCGGGCCCCCTCACCACCGCCTCTTCGATGATGAGTTGCCCGGACGATCCGATCAAGGGAAATGATCGGATGAATGGCCATATGACGCTAAAGATCAATCATTTGTGTTACGCGGACCGGTTCCCCCGGTCCCCGGCGGCGGGCAGGCAGCGGTGGAGTTCCGCGCGGGACGCCACGCCGAGCTTCGGGAACGCCTTGTAGAGGTGGTAGGCGACGGTCCGGTGGCTCAGCCCCAGCCGCGCCGCGATCTGCCGGTTCGTCGCGCCGGTCGTCGCCATCCGGACGACCTGGAGCTCCTGCGCGGTGAGGCTGCCGGACGGATGCCCGGCGGCGTCCGGCGGCGCGGTGCCCTCGCCCGCCGCGCGCAGTTCCCGGCGCGCCCGCTCCGCCCACGGGACCGCGCCGAGCCGCTCGAAGACCTCCAGCGCGCCGCGCAGCCGCGCCCTGGCCCGCGCGCGGCGCCGCGCCCGGCGCAGCCATTCGCCGTACAGCAGCTCTGTGCGGGCGCGTTCGAACGGGCGGTCGGCTCCGTGGTGCGCCCGCAGCGCCAGCGTGAAGTGCCGCTCCGCAGCGGCGGGGTCGGACGCCAGCAGCGCCCGGCAGCGCGCCGCCGCCCCGTCCGCCCACGGCCGCCCGGTGTCGCGGGCGAACGCCTCCAGCCGCTCCATGGGCCCGGCGGCGGCCTCGGGACGGCCCGCCGCGACCGCCGCCTCCACATGGTCGGCCAGGGAGAGGAACGCCGCCGGAGGGGACGCGGCCGGGTCCCGGTGCAGCTCGCGGAAGCGCTCCAGCGCGTCGCCCGGACGGCCCAGGCCGAGGGAGAGCAGGCCGAGCGCGTCGCCCACGCACGCGCCGGCGGCACCATCGGCCGACAGCGCGCGGCAGCCCACCTCGTCCCCCTCGACCGCCGCCTGCCGCGCCCGGACCGAGGCCGCCGCCGCGATCAGATGGCGCGACCCGGCGCGTTCGGCCGCCTCCTGCGCCTCACCGGCCAGTGCCCGCGCCGCGTCGTGGTCGCCGAGGACGAGCCGGGCCCGCGCCTCGGCGATGAGCGCGCGCGGCAGCACAGCGGACGGCCCGTCCGCGCGGCAGTGGGCGGCGAGCGCGGCGGACAGCTCCGCCGCCGCCGCGTCGTCGCCGGTCAGCAGCGCCGCCTCGGCACCGAGGAGGCGGAGGTGCGCGTCGTCGGCGTCCCGCACCTGGGCGGCGAGCCGCCCCGCGGTCACCACGTCGCCGTCGAGCAGAGCCAGCGCCAGCCGCGCCTCGGGGGACGGCTCTTCCACCCCGCCCGACGCGTCGCGGGCCATCGCCCCGTCACCGGCCAGCCAGCCCAGGATCACGGCCTCGTCCCGGCCCACGGCGGCGAGCGCGCGGTGCGCCGCCGCGCGCCGCGCGGCCGGCACGCCCTGGTAGGCGGCGGCGCGGGCGAGCGGATGCGGGAAGCGGACCGCGTCCTCGGTGAGCCGGACGAGACCCGCCTCCTCGGCCGCGTCCAGCGCCCCGAACGGCACGTCCAGGATGCGCGCCGCCGCCGCGACGACGCCCGGCAAACCGGTGTCGTCGGCCGCCGCGACGGCCAGCAGGAACCGCGCGGCCCGGGGCAGACCCTCGACGGCCCGCGCGAACTCCCCCGGCACCCGCGTGAACAGGGCGGACCCGGCGGCCGGGAAGCCGAGCAGCGCCAGCGGGTTGCCGCCCGCCCAGCCGACCGCGTCCGCGCGCCGCGCGGCGGGCAGCTCCGGGGCCCGCTCCGCGAGCAGGCGCTGCGCCGCGTCGTCGGCGAGGCCCGCCAGCGGCAGCTCGGGCACGCCGGTGCGCGACCAGGCGTGCGGGGACGCGCCGGCGGTCCCGTCGCGGACCGCGATGACGATCGCGAGGCCGGATCCGGCGGCGCGGCGCGCGGCGAACAGCAGCGCGTCCGCCGACGCCCGGTCGAGCCACTGCGCGTCGTCGACCAGGCACAGCAGCGGCGCGCCCGCCGCCAGGTCGGTGAGCAGCGCCAGCAGCGCGGGCCCGACGAGCAGGCGGGCCCGCGCGCGGGGCGGGACCGGGCCGAGCGCGGCCCGCACCGCCGCCGCGTGCGCGGCGGGCAGCCGCTCCACCAGGTCCGCGCGGCCGGCGAGGAGCAGCTGCAGCGCCGCGAACGGGAGGGCGGCCTCGGCCTCGATCCCGGTCCAGCGCAGGACGCGCATCCCTCCGGCGGCCGACTCCGCGTCGTCGAGCAGCGCGGACTTGCCGATCCCGGCCTCACCGCGCACGATCAGCGCGCCACCGCCCCTCCCGGCGCGCGCACCCTCCAGCAGCCGGCCGATCTCCTCCTGCTCGGCCGACCGCCCGTACAGCGTTTCCCCCTGCATGCCCAAAATGCTCGCAAAGGGCCCGCCCCCGGCCCAGTGCGTGCGGCACCGATCCGCATGTGGATCCAGCAGGGCCCGACTATGCGTTCCTCATATGCGGCCTCATACCCAGCCGAATATGCGGGGCCTCACACCCAGCCGAACTCGGCCGCGATGCGCACGGCGTCGATCCGGTTGCGCGCGTTGAGCTTGCTGATGCAGCTCGCCAGGTAGTTGCGGACGGTCCCGGTCGTCAGCGTCAGCACCAGCGCGATGTCGTCCACCCCGGCGCCCTCGCCCGCCAGCCGCAGCACCTCGGTCTCCCGGGCGGTGAGGGGGCTGTCGGGCTGCCGCAGCGCCACCAGCGCGAGCTGCGGGTCCACCACCTGCTCGCCCGCCGCCACCCGGCGGATGGCGTCGGCCAGGTCGGCGGGCGGGACGTCCTTGAGGACGAACCCGTGCACGTGGGCGTCCAGCGCGCGGCGCAGGTGCCCGGGACGGCCGAGACCGGTCAGGATCAGCACCCGGCACTCGGGCAGCCGGTCGTGCAGCTCCGCCGCCGCGGTCACCCCGTCCACCTCGGGCAGGTCGATGTCCAGCACCGCGACGTCCGGGCGGTGCGCGAGCGCGGCGGCGACGATCGCGTCGCCGCTGCCGACCTCCGCGACCACGTCGAGGTCGGGCTCCAGGCCGAGCAGCCCGGCGAGGGCGCCGCGCAGCAGCGCGACGTCCTCGGCGAGCAGGATCCGGACCGGCCCCGGCGCCCTGCCCACCGGCGGCCGGGTCAGGTCAGTGTCCGCTCCTGTCATCGTCGACCACATCCTTCGGCTCCGGCGGCTCGCGGAAGACCGCCCGGATGAACAGCTCGGTGTGCCGCATGCACCGCTCCCGCGCCGCCCGCCGCGACTCGGGGTCGGCGTCGGCGTGCAGCCACAGCACCCGGGCCTGCCCGACGGGCCCGAACAGCGCCCAGGCGAGGTCGGCGGGGCGGCCGAGGCCGGCGGGGATCCGCCCGGTTTCGATCCAGTGCTCGAACAGCCCGCCGGCCTCCTCCATCGACCTGGCGATCGTGCCGCCGAGGTCCATCTCGTGGACGAGGCCGTCGCGGACCATCAGGCTGATGAACAGCCGGCCGTTCGGCGAGTCCCAGGCGTCCAGCACGCTGGTCACCAGGGCGCGCAGGTACTCCGCCGGGTCCCGGTCGGCCAGCTCCGGATCCAGGCCGTCGCGTCCGGCCATCAGCCGCTGCGGCCCGAGCCCGGACACCGCCGCGTCGAAGATGGCCTGCTTGCTGGGGAAGTGCGCGTACAGCACGCTCTCGCTGAGCCCGACCTCGCGGGCGATCGCGCGGATCGAGGTGCCCGCGTAGCCCTTCTGCGCGAAGAGCCGCAGCGCGGCGTCGACCAGCGCCGCCTTGGTGTCGCCCGCCTCCGCCTTGGGCGGGCGGCCCGGCCGCCGCCGGACCGCCCGGTCCCCCGTCTTCGTCACACCGCACCTCCTGCTCCCATCAAAGCACCGGTCGGCTAGGCGCCGGCGGGGTGGGCGGCCTCCGTTCCCGCGCGCCCCCCGGCGGCCTCCGCCGCCGCGTGGCCCCGGTGCTGGAGGACCTTCGGCGACAGGACGAGCGCGATGCCCGCGACCGCCCACAGCGTCAGCACCAGCAGCGGCCGCCCGATCGCGTTGCCGTCGAAGTAGACGGTGTTGCGGACGGCCTCGGCCCCCGCCCCGAGCGGCAGCCACTCGCCGACGGCCGCGTACCAGGCCGGGACGAACTCGGCACCGAGCGGGCCGCCGCTCGCGGGGGCACCGACGGGGATGAACAGGAGCACGGCCAGCCCCGCCGCCGGCGGGCCCACGACGCGCAGCAGGCCGCCGGTGACCGTCGCGACCGCGAACACCAGGAAGGAGACGAGCCCCCACAGCGCCCACGGCGAGCCGACGAGCGCGCCCGTCAGGCCGTCCCCGACCCAGGCGACGCCGCCGCCGAGGAGCAGCGCCCCGGTCAGGACCAGGCCGATGCGCCGGCCGGCGCCCGCCTGCGGCACCACGAACACCATCAGCGCGGCGAGGATCACGCCGGGGATGATGGCGCTGAGCGCGAGGAAGAACGCGGAGATGCCGTTGCTGTCGCCCTCGGGCAGCGCCCGGATGTCCTGCACCTGCACCTGCTGGCCGGTCGCGGTCCCGACCTGCTGGAACACCTCGGTGATCAGCGTCGTCTCGATCTTCCCGGCCGAGCTGGCGACGATCAGCCGCGCGCCGCCCTGGCCGGGGACGAACACCCCGTCCACCTCGCGGTCCAGCAGCGCCTGCCGGGCGGCCTTCTCGTCGGCGTAGTGCTCGATGTCGAACGCGCCGTCCATGCGGGCGTCCAGGGTGGTGCCGACCTTGGCGGCGACGGCCTGCGGGCCGACGACCGCCACCGGCACCTCGTGCGGCTTAGGGCTGTGCAGGGCGCCGAGGAAGGACCCCGCGAACAGCATCCCGAGCAGTGTCACCGCGACAAGCACGGCGATGGGCTTGCGTGCGTTCATCACCAGACCTCCTGGTCTGTCGAGTACGGGTCTGTCGCCCAAAAACTAATCGCTCGTTCGTTTATTTTCCAGCCCGCGTCCGGATGACGCCCGTCACATGGCGGATTCGCCCCGCGCCGCACGGCCCTAGAGTCGGCTCCGCCGCCCTTGATCAGGTGCGGCGAAGCTGCGAGGAGGCCGCGTGTTCTACGGTTTGGCGTCGCATACCGCGGGGCCACTGCTCCGGTTGCTGCTCCGGCCGCGCGTCGAGGGGCGGGCCAACATCCCCGCCGAGGGCCGGGTCATCCTGGCCTGCAACCACCTGTCGTTCGTCGACACGTTCGTGCTGTCGCCCGTCGTCGGCCGCCGCGTCGCCTACCTGGCCAAGGCCGAGTACTTCGAGGTGCCCGGGCTGGGCGGGCGCCTGCTGCGGCGGGCCCTGCTCGCCCTCGGGAACGTGCCGATCAGGCGCGGCCCGACCCGCGAGGCCGTCCGCGCGCTGGAACGCGCCGGCGCCCTGCTGGAGGACGAGGGCGCCGTGGCGATCTTCCCGGAGGGCAGCCGCTCCCCCGACGGGCGGCTCTACCGCGGGCGGACGGGCGTGGCGTGGCTGGCCCTGGCGACCGGCGCCCAGGTCGTCCCGGTGGCCATCGAGGGCGCCGAGCACATCATCCCGCTCGGCTCGTGGCGCCCCCGGCTCGGCACCCGCCCCCGGATCCGCTTCGGCGAGCCGATGGACTTCTCCCGCTACGCCGGCGCCGACCTGCCGCCCGGACGGCTGCGCCGCGTCGTCACCGACGAGGTCATGAACGCCGTCCGCAAGCTCTCCGGCCAGGAGTACGCGGGCGAGTACAACCCCCGCGCCGACCCCTGACC
>NZ_VCKZ01000329.1 GCF_005889745.1 Actinomadura geliboluensis | reverse complement strand
GTCGCCGGCGGCCGCACCGCCGGCGACCCGGCGCCCGGCGAGAACTACCCAGTTCGGCGACATCTCCGCGGAACTGCATGGCTCCACCCGAGGGCGCGGGTGGAGGGCAGCGCGCCGCCCGGCGCGAGGCGGCCCGCCGCGATCGCGGCGCGCAGGGCCCGCTCCAGGCCCGCGCGGCGGCCGCCCGCCGCGTCGACGGCGAGATGGAGATCGACCGAACTGGACCAGTCTTCCGGCATGGGACCGGATCTTAATCCTGGTCCGGTCGGCGCCTAGATTCGCGGGCATGATCCTTTTCGCCCAGCTCAGCGACGTCCATCTCGATCTCGGCGACCGCGCGGCCGCGCGCGCGGCGCGGGTCATGGAGCACCTGGACGGCCTCCCGCTGGACGCCGTCCTCGTCACCGGCGACATCGCCGACCACGGGGAGCCCGCCGAGTACGAGCAGGCCCGCAAGGTGCTGGCGTCCCGGCACCAGGTGCTGGCCTGCCCCGGCAACCACGACGCGCGCGGCCCCTTCCGGGAGGTGCTGCTAGACGAGCCGCCGGGCGACGGCCCCGTCAACCGCGCGCACGAGGTCGCGGGCGCCGTGTTCCTGATGTGCGACTCGACCGTGCCCGGTGAGGCCCACGGCTTCCTGGACGACGAGACGCTCGCCTGGCTCGATGAGAACCTCGCCGGGAACGGCGACGCGCCGGCGTTCGTCTGCTTCCACCACCCGCCCGTCCCGCTCGGCGCCCCGTACGTGGACGAGATCCGCCAGTTCGGCGCGGAGCGCCTGGCCCGGGTCGTCGAGCGCCACCCGCGGGTCGCGGCCGTGCTGTGCGGGCACGCCCACACGGCGGCGGCCACGACCTTCGCGGGGCGGCCCCTGCTCGTCGCGCCCGGGGCGGTGTCGACGCTCGTCGTCCCGCCGCGCGGCGGCGAGGTCGTGGACCTCGCCGCTCCCCCGGGCCTGGCGATCCACCTCCTGGACGACGAGGGGCGCCTGACCACGCACTACCGCACCGTCTAGCGGTGCGTCGTCCAGGTGCGGGTGATCTCCTCGGCGGCGTCGACGACGAGGGTCCGGTAGCGGTCGATGGCCTCGGGGGTGAAGCGGTGCCGGGGCCCGCACACGCTGATGGAGCCGTGCACCTCCCCGTCCGGGCCGAACAGCGGCGCGGCGACCGAGCCGGCGTCGGCCTGCCGCTCGCCGAGGGAGACGGCGACGCCCTCCCGGACCGTCTCGGCGAGTTCGGCGCGCAGCCGGTCCTCGTCGGTGACGGTCCGGTGGGTCATCGCCGCCAGCGGCCGGCCGAGGATCAGCTCCCGGCGCTCCGCGGGCAGGAACGCGAGGATCACCCGGCCCGAGGAGCCGGCGTGCAGCGGGAACCGGCGGCCGACCTCGACCGTCATCTTGACCTCGTGCGGGCTCTCGAACTGGTCGAGGTAGACCCGCTCGTCCCCGACGAGACCGGACAGCGTGGTGGTCTCGCCGGTCGCGTCCCGCAGCCGCCGCAGCACGGGCGCGGCGGCGTTGCGGACGTTGAACCGGCGCAGCGCGCTCACGCCGAGCGCGACGGCGGCGGGGCCGAGGCGGTAGCCCGCCGTGCCCGCCTCCAGCATCTCGCGGGACACCAGCGACTGCAGGATGCGGTACACGACGGCCTTGGAGATGCCCAGCTCGCGGCTGATGGCGGTGACGCCGAGGTACTCGGGGCCGCCGGCGAACAGCAGCAGCACGTCGGCGACCCGCCCGGCGACCTCGGTTCCCCCCGGCGGCGGCGCGGTGGCGGTCTGGTTGGTCACGCCAAGATCCTAGGCTTCAGCGGCCGCGGCGCAGGTAGCGTCCGACGGGGTCGCCGGTCACCGCGCCGTCCTTGTACACGTGGTTGCCGCGCACGAAGGTGTCGGTGACCCGCGCGGTCATCGCGAAGCCCTCGAACGGCGTGTACTCCTGCGTCGACTCGGAGTCGGCGGCGCGGACCGTCCAGTTCGCGTCGGGGTCGACCAGGGCGATGTCGGCGTCGTAGCCCTCGGCGATGGCGCCCTTGTTGACCAGCCCGTAGCGGCGGGCCGGGTTCCAGGACGTGAGCCGGGCGACCTGCTGGAGCGGCAGGCCGCGCTTGAGGCCCTCGCCGACCAGGCCGGGCAGCAGGTACTCGGCGCCGCCGAACCCGGACTTGGCGAGGAAGATGTCGTCGCGGTCGGCGCCGAACTTCATCTCGTCGCGGCAGCAGGCGTGGTCGCTGACGACCCAGTCGACCTCGCCGGCGAGGACGTGCCGCCACAGCGCCTCGACGTCGGCGCGGTCGCGCAGCGGCGGGTTGACCTTGCCGCCGAGGCCGTGCGCGGTGTCGACGTCGGCGAGCAGGTGCCCGATGGTGACCTCGCGGCGGAAGTCGATGTGCGGGAACGCGCCCGCCATGGTGAGGGCGGCCGACAGCGCCTTGTCCGACGACAGGTGCAGCAGGTTGATGTTGGGCAGGCCCGTCTCGTGCGCGAGGTAGGACGCGATGGTGACGGCGAGGCCCTCCGAGTGCGGCGGGCGGGACGCGCTGTAGGCGCGCAGGCCGGTCAGCTTCCCCTCCTGCTCGACCATCTTGGTGTAGGCCGTCATGATCTCGGCGGTCTCGCAGTGCAGCGACAGCGAGATGTGCGGGGCGTAGTCGGCGAGTTGCTCGCGGGCCCGCTGGACGCCGCGCATGACGAACTCGAAGTGCGCGATGTCGTAGCGCTCGTCCGGCGGGGTCATCAGGAAGTCGCTCTGGCTGGACGAGCGGCCGTGCAGCCCGTGGCTCCCGTAGAACATGAAGATCTTGAACGAGGTGACGCCGTGCTCCTCGACGAGGTACGGGATCTCGTCGATGTGCTCGGCCATCATCGGCGCCAGGTGGAAGGCGTAGTCGACGTAGGCGTTGCCCTCCGCGATGCTCAGCACCTCGGGGAAGAACTCCCGGTACGGCCCGCCCTTGTTCAGGTAGTACTGGCCGGTGCGCATGTAGGTCAGCGCCGTGGTGACGCCGCCCTGGGCGCTGGCGCGGCTCTCGGTGCGGGTGTCGGTGCCCAGCTCGTTGTAGATGCCCCAGTGCTGGTGGGCGTCCACGACGCCGGGGAACGCCAGGCGCCCGCCCCCGTCGACGACGGTGGCCGCGTCGTCGTCGGGCAGCCCCGGGGCGACCTGGACGATCGTGCCGTCGTTGACGGCGATGTCCGCGCGCTCCGGCTCGGTGCCGTCGGGGGCGTCGGGGCGGACCACCCGCACGTTCTTCAGCAGCAGTTCGGTCGTGGCCATCGTGTACTCCTCAATTCTCGCGGGTGGTCGTGCGGCGGGCGGTCCGGTCGCGGGCGACGGCGCCGGCCGCCAGGTAGGCGAGCCCGAAGGCGGGCAGCAGGCCGTTGCCGGGCAGGTAGCCGTCGGCGCCGTGGCCGGAGATCCCGGCGGCGGCGCCGCCCGCCGCGTACAGGCCGGGGATCGGCCGGTCGTCGGGGTCGACGACGGCGGCGTCCTCGTTGACGATCAGGCCGCCCTGGGTGTGGAACAGGGCGGGGACGACGCGGACGGCGGCGTAGGGCGCGGCGAGGGGCCGCTCCCAGTGGGTGCGGCCGTGCTCGTCGGGGCGCTCGCCGCGGGCCGCGGCGGCGCTGGCGGCCAGCTCGTCGGCGAGGGCGTCCGGCGGCAGGCCGGTCGCCTTGGCGAGGGCCTCGGCGTCGGCGGCCCGGACGAGGACGCCCGATTCGACGGTGTCGCGGTAGTCCTTGAACCCCTGGCACTGCTCGTGGACCGTCTCGTCCAGCACGATCCAGCCGGTGGCGCCGGGCCGGGCGGCGAGCTCGGCGGCGTACTCGGAGTAGCCGCGGGTCTCGTCGCCGAAGCGGCGGCCGCCGAGGTCCACCATGACCGCGCCGTGGATGATCGTGGCCCAGCCGACGAGGGTGCCGGCGCCGGCGGCGATGGCGCCGTGCCCCTGGTAGGCGTCCAGGAACCCGGTGGCGGCGCCGAGGCCGCCGCCGATGCGCAGCGCGTCGCCGAGCGACTGGTCGCTGCCCTGGTAGAGGGCGCCGGCGATCTCGGGGAGGTGCCGTTCGACGAGGCCGCGGTCGGCGCCGAAGCCGTTGGTGGCGAGCAGCACCGCGCCGGTGGGGATCTCCTCGGTCGTGCCGTCCGGGTACTGGACGACGGCGGCGCGGACCGCCCCGTCCGGGCCGGTCGCCACGCCGGCGAGCTTGGCCGGGACGAGCAGGTCGATGTCCGGGTGCTCGCGGACGCGGCGGGCGAGGTGGTCGATCACGCTCGACCCGTGCCGCCCCGGGACGGAGTGGCAGCGCGTCACGGAGTGCCCGGGGTAGTTGAAGTCGGTGACCAGGGACAGCGGCAGCTCCACCGAGTCGGCGAGCCACTCCACGAGCGGGCCGCTGACCTCGGCCAGGGTGCGGGCGAGCCGGGCGTCGGCGCTGCCCTTGGTCTTGGCCATGATGTCGGCGACGAACCGGTCCGGGGAGTCGTGGACGCCCTCGGCCGCCTGCCAGCGGGAGCCGGCACCGGGGAACATCGCGGTCGACATCGAGGTGTTGTTGCCGCGCCGGAAGTGCTCGCTCGCCTCCACGACGACCACGCTGAGGCCGAGTTCGGCGGCGCGCAGCGCGCCGGCGAGGCCGCCGCCGGCGCCCGCGATGACGAGGTCGGGTCCGTCGGTCATGCGGATCCCCCCGCGGTCATGAGCGTCAGGGCGAGGGCCGTCGGGTCGACGACGCGGGCCGCGAACCGGTCCTCGTCGACGTCGACGGCCGAGCAGCCGTTGAGCACCGCGGCGGCGCCGGCGGCGGCGAGCGCGTCCACGGCCTCGCCGAGGGCGGCGTTCCAGGCGGCGGCGTCGGCGACGGCGTCGAAGGGCAGCTCCAGCACCGCGATCCCGGCGACGTACTCGTCCAGGCCGTAGCCCTTGAGGCGGCGGCCCAGCTCCGCGCCGATCGCCTCGTTCCGCACCACCGCACCAAACCGAACATTCATCGCAGAAAGGTGCATACTACTCAGCTTCAGCAGGCCGATCGGCCGTACGCCCCGGTCAGGGCCGGCGCCCGGGCCGGACGGGCCGTCCGGGACGGCCGGGTCGAGCACGCAGTCGGGGAAGGCGAGGTCCCAGCCGTCCCCGGCCCGCGCCAGCGCGGCGGCGACCTCCCGCTCGGAGGCGCGGATCGCCGCCTCGTCGTCCAGCGCGCCGGGCGCCGCCGGGCCGACGTCGCGCAGCTCGACGGTCAGGCCCGGCGGGGCCAGCCGGTCGTAGCGGGCCTGCCGCCGCCGGATCTCCTCCGGCGGCAGATGGATCGGCGTCACGGCCAGGGCGCGCGTCACTTCGGCTCCTTCGTCTCGTCGCCGGCGAGGCCGCGCAGGCGCTCCCCGGCATGGTCCAGGCCCGGCAGCTCGCGGGAGAGCGCCGCCGCCCGGTCGATCAGTTCCTCGCGTCCCGGCAGCCACCGGCGCAGCATGGCCAGGACGTCCCCCTCGTCCAGGGGGCGGTGGTCGGCGTCGCCGACCGGGTTCGGGACCTCGCGGGTCCGGACGGTCCCGTCGTCCAGCTCGACGGTGACGCGGGCGGCGCGCTCGTCCGGCAGCCGCGCGGTCAGGTCGCCCGCCTCGGCCAGCCGGACCCGGCGCGCCAGCGCCCGCAGCTCCGGATCGTCGAGGTCGGCGCCGGGCGCGACCTCGCCGTGCAGCAGCGCGGCGGCGACGGCGAACGGCGTGGAGAACATCGCCGACAGCCGGTTGTCCCACTCCGGCGACGCCAGCCCGGCGCCGAGCGCGTGCGTCTCGACCAGCACGCCGCCGATCCGGGACGGGTCGAGCCCGCCGCGCAGTCCGAGGACCGCGTCGGCGGCCGGATGGGTGAACGAGCAGGACGCGTGCCGCTTGAAGTAGCCGCGCGTGATGTCCCAGCGCTCGCCGAGCCCGCCGGTCAGTTCCGCCGCGTCGAACTCCCCGAGCAGGGTGCCGAGCGACAGCGCGGCGGTGCCGGTGTTGCGGGCGAGCCCGGCCGCCGCCATCCGCGCCGCGGCCAGCCCCGACATGTTGGACGCGCCCATCCAGGCGTCCCGCACCGGGTTCCCGTCCGTCGCCGAGGCGAAGTGCCCGGCGACCGGCAGGCCCGCCCCGGTGTCGATCGCCGCCGCGACGGCGTCCGGGCCGAGGCCGAGCAGCCGCGCGCAGCCGGCGGCGGCGCCCGCGACGCCCCAGCTCCCGTGCGGGTGCGCGCCCGGCCGCAGCCGGGCCGCCCGCCCGAACCGGGACGCCGTCTCATAGGCGGCGAGCAGCGCCGCCGCCGTGTCGGGGCCGGAGGCGTCCCGCTCGGCCGCCAGCGCCAGCACGGCCGGGAAGCCGTGCGCCGCCGGGTGGCCCTTGGCGTACTTGTTGCCCTCGTCCAGCTCCAGGCAGACCAGCGCCACGGCGTTCAGCCAGGCGGCGGCGTCCACCGAGGCGCACCGCCCCGCGCCGATCAGCGGCGCGGGCCCGCCGGGGGCGCCCCACGCCGCCCGCAGCGCCCGCGTCTCCGCCAGCCCGGCGCCGAGCGCGGTCACGCCGATCGCGTCGAGCAGGACCAGGGAGAGCCGGTCGAGCACCTGCACCGGCACGTCCGCGACGTCCAGTCCGGCGACCCACTCCCCCAGCCGGGCCGTCGCGGCCTCCGTGTTCACGTCCATCAAAGCCCCAGGTACGCCTTCCTGACCTCGGCCGACCCGGCCAGCTCCTCGCCCGTCCCGTGCAGCACGGTCGAGCCGCTCTCCAGCACGTAGGCGCGGTCGGCGATGCCGAGGGCCTGCTTGGCGTTCTGCTCCACCAGCAGCACCGCGACGCCGGTGTCGCGGATCCGCTTGACCGCGTCGAGCATCGCCCACGTCAGCTTGGGCGACAGGCCGGTGGACGGCTCGTCCAGCATGAGCAGCTTCGGGCGGGCCATCAGCGCGCGGCCGATCGCGAGCATCTGCTGCTGCCCGCCGCTGAAGGTCTGCGCGACCTGCGTGCGCCGCTCGGCGAGGACGGGGAACAGCTCGAACACCTCGCGCATGGCCGCGTCGACCTCGCCGTGCGGGCGGGTCCAGGCGCCCATCCGCAGGTTCTCCTCGACGGTGAGCGTGCCGAACAGGGCGCGGTCCTCGGGGACGTGCACGAGCCCGTCGCGGACGAGCTGGTCGGGGCGGCGCCCGGCGGTGGGCTCGCCCGCGAACGTGATCGTCCCGGACGTCGGCCGCAGCTGCCCGCACACCGCGCGCAGCGTCGTGGTCTTCCCGGCGCCGTTCGCGCCGACGAGCGCGACGATCTCGCCCTCGCCGAGCGTCAGGTCGATGTCGTGCAGGATCTGCATGCGCCCGTAGCCGGCGCAGAGCCGGTCAAGCCTCAGCATCGCCGGGCTCCTCTCCGAGGTAGGCCTCGATCACGCGGGGGTCGGAGGTGACCTCCTCCGCCGAGCCGGTCGCGAGCACCCGGCCCTGGTCCATGACGAGGACCCGGTCCGACAGCCGCATCACGGCCGCCATGATGTGCTCGATGAACAGCAGCGTCGTGCCGTCCTCCGCGCGCAGCGCGGACAGCAGGTCCAGGACCGGCTCGCGCTCCGACGGGACGAGCCCGGCGAGGACCTCGTCCAGCAGCAGGACCTTCGGCCGCATCGCGAGCGCGCGGGCGAGTTCGAGCCGCTTCAGCCCGGCCGTCGGCAGCTCGGTGGCGTTGCGGTGCGCCCACTGGCCGAGGCCGACGCGCTCCACCACGTCCAGCGACCGCTTCCGCAGCCGGTGCGGCGACGCCCGCCGGTGCTGGGCGGCCAGGCTCACGTTCTCCAGCACGGTCATGCTCCCGAACGGGCGCATGAGCTGGAAGGTGCGGACCATGCCGGCGCGGGCGATGCGGTCCGGCGAGGAGCCGGTGACGTCCCGGTCGCCGAACACGACCTGCCCGGTGTCGGGGGCGAGCGCGCCGCAGATGACGTTGAACAGCGTCGTCTTCCCGGCGCCGTTCGGGCCGATGATGCCGAGGATCTCCCCCTGCTCGACCTGGAACTCCACGTCCGACAGGGCGCGCAGGCCGCGGAAGTCCTTGCCCACTCCGGTCACGTTCAGGATGCTCATCGGCGCCACCTCGCGGCGATCGTGCCGACGATGCCCTTGGGCAGCAGCCGGACGATGAGGATCAGCAGGACCGCGTAGACCGCGACGTCGAGGCCGCTGCGGCCCTGCAGGAAGCTCAGGAAGTCGGGCGGGGTGCGCAGCAGCGTCGCGGTGACGTCCGACAGCGCCCCGAGGATGACCGCGCCGACGATCGGGCCCCAGATGGTGCCGATGCCGCCGATGACCACGGTCGCGATCGCCTGGACCGACACCGACGACCCGAACGCCAGGTCGGGGTTCACGAACAGGTAGTACTGCGTGTAGAAGGCGCCGGCCACCGAGGTGATCGCCGCCGACAGCGCGACCGTGACCAGCTTGTACCGCAGCACGGGCGTGCCGAGGGACGCCGCCGCCAGCTCGTCGTCGCGGATCGCGGTGACGTAGCGGCCCGTCCGCGAATGCAGGAACACGATGCTGACCGCGGCGGCGATCCCGGCGAGGCCGAGCGCGATCCAGAAGTAGGCGGGCGAGTCCGCGGCGAACTGGATCTTCCAGAACGAGGAGCCCTGGATCAGCGGGACGGTGAACCCGACCGCCTTGTTGGTGAACTCGCTCGTCGTGACGATCAGCCGCAGCATCTCGGCGAACGCGAACGTCGCCAGCGCGAAGTAGGCGCCTTGCAGCTTGTAGCGGAACGCGAAGTACCCGATGACGACGGCGACCGCGGCGGCGACCGCCATCCCGGCGAGCATCCCGATCCACGGCGACACGCCGTGCTCGACGAGCAGGTAGGCGCTGGTGTAGGCGCCGAGGCCGAAGAACGCGGCGTGCCCGAAGCTGAACATCCCGCCGAACCCGCTCATCACGTTCCAGCCGATGGCCATCAGCGCGAAGATCAGGATGCGGACGGCGACGGCGCCCTGCGCGGGCGGCAGCACCAGCGGCAGCGGGATCGCGACCAGCAGCAGCACCCCGAGCACGGCGAGCTGCCGGTGGTGCGGGCGCAGCGGCGGCGCCTTCGCCGGCCGGGCGCCGTCCCCGTCCGGGCGGCGGGTGAGGGTGATGCCCGTGTCCGTCATGCCCGTGCCCGTCATGCCCGCCTCCCGAAGAGCCCCTGCGGGCGGAGGAACAGCACGATCACGAAGACGGCGAACACGCCGAGCAGCGAGCTCTGCCCGTCCATGTAGATCGTGGTGAGCTGCTCGACCAGCCCGATCAGCAGCCCGCCGACGAGCGCGCCGGCGACGTTGCCCATGCCGCCGAGCACCACGACGACGAAGGCGGTGATGTTGAACTGCTCGCCGAGCGTCGGCGTGACCGTGACCAGCGGCGCGGCGAGCACCGCCGCGGCGCCGGCGCAGGCCGTCCCGATCGCGAACGTCAGGGTGTGGACGCGCCGGACGTTCACGCCGACCAGCTCGGCGCCCTGCCCGTTGGCGGCGACCGCGCGGATCGCCGTGCCGAACCGGGTGTGGCGCAGCAGCCAGAACAGCACCGCGCCGATCAGGATCGCGCCGAGGAAGGCGTACAGCCGGGCGCCCGACACGACCGCGCCGAACAGGGAGAACTGGAAGTCGCCGGGCAGCGCCACGGTCTTCGGCTCGGCGCCGAAGAACATCAGCAGGCCGTTCTCCAGCAGCAGCGACAGCCCGAGCGTGATGAGGAGCTGGTTCTCCAGCGACGCGCCGCCCGTCCCGCCGAGCAGGCCGCGGTGCACGGCGGCGCCGAGCAGGAACAGCGCGGGCACCGCCACGAGCAGCGTCAGGTACGGGTGGACGCCGGTGCCCTGCACGACGCCGAACGCGATGAACATCGCGATGGCCAGCAGCGCGCCGTGCGCGAAGTTGACGATGTCCAGCACGCCGAAGATCAGCGTGAGGCCCATCGCGATGAGCCCGTAGAGCCCGCCCATCAGCAGGCCGGTCACCACCGACTGCCAGACGACCAGGCCGCTGCCGGACTTGATCAGGGCGACCGCGATCGCGACCGCCACCACGCCGCCGGTGACGGCGGCGCGCTTGAGGACGGCCCCCGTCCCGTCGCCGCCCAGCAGCGGGCGGCGCCGGGCGGCGGGGGCGGGAGGGGACTGCGCACCTGTTGCGGAACGACCGCGATCTCGACATGGAGCGAGACG
>NZ_VCKZ01000328.1 GCF_005889745.1 Actinomadura geliboluensis | reverse complement strand
GCATTGTTATCATATGTGTTCTTGTTTTTTTTCAAGCAGAAGTCGGCATACGAGATGTCTTAGGGTCTCGTGGGCTCGGAGCTGTGTATAAGAGACAGGCCTTGGGGGTGGCCGTGGGCGCGGCCGCAGGCGGTCAGGGCAAGGACGCCGTGGCCCTCGACGCGGGTGTGCGGGCCGAGTGTCTCCGGGTTCACCGACAGTTGCTCGGCGATCGTGGTGGCGTCGGCGGTCTCTAGGTCTTCGGGGAGGTCGTCGTCTCCGAACTCTTCGAGGTCCGGGAGGTGGTGGCCCTCCTCGGCGGCCAGGGAGCCGAACTGCTCCTCCGGCTCCTCGGAGTCGTAGTAGCGGACGATCTCGCCCTTCTCGGCGATGCACCAGGACGTCCATCCGTCGCCGCCGCTCACGCCGTACCAGTGGACGGTGCCGAAGTGGTCGCTCAGGCTCCGGCAGCGGGCGAGGACGATGTCGCGGAAGGCTTCGTCGTCTTCGTCCTCGTCGTCGCCCAGGCCGCTGATCAGGTGGGCGTCTTCAGAGTGATGGCCGAAGACCAGCGTCCAGCCGTCGAAGGCCGGGGAGACGTACACGCGGGAGCAGCCGCCGTGTTCGGCGTCCGAGTGGGTGTCGTTGGTCCATGCCGACTGGCCGAGCCGCATCGTCACCGGTTCGGGGTCGCTGAGGCCGAACGCCTCCAGGACGGCCTTCTGGTCGGTCGTCGGAACGGCGTACCAGGCGCCGCAGAGGTGCATGGGTTCCGGTGTCTCGTTCGCGAGCTTGATGCGAATCAGGCGCCGGATGAGGGCCTGGTCGCGGTCCTCCATGGCGGACGGTCCGGCAATGGCGGCGATGGCCTGTAGGGCGGGCACGCGGCGGCGGCCTGCGGTGCTGGAGCGACGGACATCCCTGAGCAGGGGCAGCACCTCGGGGCCGATCCCCTGGAGGGCCCAGATGATGCGCTGCCGGACGTCGGCGTCTGGGTCGTCCAAGAGGGCGATCAAGTCGGGGGCATAAGGAAGAGCAGCCTCGCCCTTCAACTGCAGCGTGTACGCGACGTCCGCGCGGACGGTCGGGCTCGGGTGCCGCAGGCCGGGGACGAGCGCCGACAGGTCGTCGAGCTTCAGGCCGCAGAGCGCCCAGCCGCAGCGGCGGGCGACCTCGGTGGTGGGGGCCGCCGCTATCGCTTCGAGCAGCGGGTCCAGGGAAGGACGCCCGATGTTGCGCAGCACGGTTGCGCTGGTGCTCCACTCGACCGGTGAGTCCTCGTCGCAGAGGACGTCCAGGACGGGGCGCACGGCCGGGGCGCCGAGCTGGACCAAGGCATCGCTCGCGGACTTGTGGTCCGGTCCGGCCAGTCGCTCTATAAGGGCCTGTATCTCCACGGACAGGATGATTGCATCAGTCAGTGACTTTCAGGATTCCGTGGGCGCCGGATTCGCCGTGTCGCATGTCGTGGTCGACGAAGGGATAGTGGCCCGCTTCGGGGACGACGGTTTCGACGAAGCCGCCCTGGCCGGGGGCCAGGTCGAGGATCTGCGCGCCGCCGGGGTCGTTCTTGCGCAGCAGGTAGGCGCCCTCCTTGTAGAGGGTGTCGAACTGCGCGCCGACGATGTGGAAGGCGGTGCTGGAGGAGGGTCCGGCGTCCACCACCCACACCCGGACGCGGTCACCGGTGCGGGCGGTGAGCGGGGCGTGGTCGTAGCCGGCGGCGGTGCCGTTGAACATCCACGCGTCCGGGCGGCCGTCACGCATCTTGGCCACCTGCGCCTCCGAGCCGGGCTGGCCGAGGTACAGCTCGCCTTGGACGATGACGTACTCGCGGTCGGCGCGGGGCAGGTTCGGTGGGTCGATGATGACCGCGCCGTACATGCCGTTGGCGATGTGCTGCAGCATCGGCATCGTCGAGCAGTGATACAGCCACGCCCCGGCATGCTCAGCGGTGAACCGGTACGTCAATCGCTCCCCCGGCTGGATGGTGCGCATCGGTACGTCCGGGGCCAGGCTGCCGGCGTGAAAGTCGATCCCATGACCCATGGTCGTGTCATTGACCAGGGTGATCACGAACACGTCCCCGACCCTGCCGCGCAACACCGGGCCCGGAACGCTCCCACCGAACGTCCACATCGTCTGCCGGACGCCTGGCGCCACCTCCAACTCCCGGTCGGTGGCACGCAACTCCACCCGATGCTCCCTCGCCCCCGGAGCAGGCTTGAGCGAGGCGTCATACGGCTTCCAGCCCGCCGACGGACGGGCCGACAGATCGAGTTGGCCCGTGCCCATCGCCTGGTGATCCATCGACGGCGCCGCCGATGGAGCATGCCCTGTATGCACGCCAGTCGTCTTGATCTGCATCGTCATCCCGGCGGCACGATGGCCCGCAACGGTGCACCAGCCGTCTACCGTCCCCTTCAACGGCGGCACCGTCAGCGTCGCCGACTCCCCCTGATCCAGCATCGGCGTCGCCTGACCCGACGCCAAACGCAGGTCATGCCGCATCGCGTCCTTGTTGGTCACGCGCAACACCAACCGCGTCCCCGGCGCGGCCTCGATCGTCCCCGGCCGGATCCGCATGTTCGCCAACGTCACGTCCACCACACGCGTCCCCGACGCGGCCACGGTCCCGGGAGAGGAATCACCGCTGCCCGCCGCCACCCCCACAGCCAGGGCCGAAAGGACGATCCCGGCAGTGATGCCCGCAACAACTGGTGACGGCCGGTGCGAGCGGAGAATAGTCGCCACCGCCAGCAGGACGAACGCAGCAAGCGCGGCCAGGACGACGATCCACCCGCCCCGGTTCGCCCATGCCGGTACCGGGAGGACGAGCAGCGGCACCGCGACGTTGATCGCCGCCACCCGGACGATCCAGAAGCGCTCGATGAGCCCGGCGTTCGCCTTCAGCGCCGCCGGTCCGCCGCCCAGGACGACCGGGAGCAGGAAGGTCAGCGCCCCCAAGAGGGTCTGCCCCACGAAGCCGACCAGCACGAGTGGGAGCAGCCCCGAGAGGCTCTGCCGGGACGCGTCCGCCAGCAGTGTCACGGCGAACCACAGTGTTCCGGCGGCGAGCATCCAGGACGCGGGCGTGTGCGGGCGCCGCTGCAGGAGCGTCCGGACGAACGGGACGAGGGCCAGCGCCGCAGCACCCGCGTAGAGCACGAGTCCGGCGACGACGATCCAGCGCAGTTCGGCGAGCAGGCCGCCGACCGCGATCCCCAGCCCCGGCACGGCGACGCGCAGCGACCAGCGTGCGATGCGGCCCGTGCCGTCCACCATCCGGGTGCGGAGGACGGTCGGCCACAGCGTGAACAGCGTGCCGAGCACCGCGAGCCCTACCCAGCCGAGGATGTTGACGTGGGCGTGCGCCTCCCGCATCGGCGCGTGCCACTGCGACGGGACGCGGCCGGACGCCATCAGTCCGCCCAGCGTCCCGCCCACGATCAGGGCCGCACCGGCCCACAGGTACCAGCCGACGACGTGCGCGAAGCGTCCGCCCAGGGCGCTTCGGCCGCGCAGGGCCAGCACGCTGATGTGCGCCGCGACCACGCCCACGACCGCGACCGCGCCACCGACCGCCACCCACGGGAAGCCTTCGGCGACCCCGTACAGCACCGCGACGATCCCCGCGTTCAGCGCGGCCAGCCGCGTCACCGGCCACCAGTCGGGCGGTGCCGGGACGCGCAGCAGCGCCGACGCGAAGTGCTCCGTCCACGTCACGATGGCGTTGGTCACCGCGCCGAGCAGGAACAGGTGGATGAGCAGCCAGCGCGGCGCGGGCAGCTCGTGCCGGACGAGCGCGGCGGCGACGGTCAGCGCCAGCCAGACGAGCACGACCCCGTTGGCGGCGGCGTGCCAGGCCGCGCGCGGGCGGCGCGGCGTCGGGGGCGGCGGGCCCGCCTTGGGGCGGATGCCGATGGACGTCATGACCGTTCCCTTTCGACCGGCCGCTGCGCGGCCCCTCCCGCGGGCTGCGGCGCGGCCCCTCCCGCCGACCGTGGCGCGGCGCCTCCCACCAGTCGCGACGCGGCCACCGCGCACGCGCCGAAGAGCAGCAGCGACACCTCGCCCAGCACTCCCCCAGCCGTCCGCGCCGCGGAAGAGCCCGCCAGGTCGCCACCCACGCGCAGCAGGAGCGAAGCGTGCAGCAGGACCAGCGGCGCGTACAGGACGGGGTGGTACGGCAGCCGGATCCGCAGCACGGCGGGCAGGATCACCGGCGCGTGCCCGAACACCATCGACATCACGAAGCCGAGGAACACCGCGTGCAGGGCGGCGTCGTAGGCGCCGCCGCCGGGGCGTCCGGCGATGAGCCAGATGGTGCCGGCGGCGGCGAGCCAGGCGTACCCGGCGAGGAGGCAGGCGGCGGCGAAGCGGGGCAGGCCGGTCCCCCGGACGGTGCGGCGCGCGATGTCGTGGACGGCGAGCCAGCCCGCGAGGGCGGCCATGCCGAGGCCGGTGAGGCGCCAGCCCGGTTCGGCCCACCACACGGAGACGGCGGCGCCCGCGCCGATCAGTGCGGCGGTGGCGACGAGGCCGTCGGAGGCGCGGCGGCCGAGGAACGCGACGCGGGCGAGTTCGAGGCGCTCGCCCGCGATCGTGAGGACGAGGAACGCGGCGAGCCACGGGACGATGTCGCCGACGCCGCGGCCGCCGATCCACAGCAGCCCGGCGGCGTACCAGGCGACGGCGCCGGCGGCCTGGACGGCGAGCGGGCGGAGCTCCTCGTTTGAATGGTGGTGGGTGGGGGCTGGAGGACGGTCGGTCCGGCGGCCGAGGACGGCGATGTAGACCGCGACGAGCCAGCCGCCGGCGGCGGTGAGGAGCACGCGTCCGGGGGCGGCGAACCCGGCGGCGGTGGTGAGGGCGCCGAGGCCGGCGAGGGCGGGCGACGCGTAGGCCCAGGGGCGGCCGAGGGCGACGGCGCGTTCGAGGGAGATCAGCGTGCCGAGGAAGCCGAGGGCCATCAGCGGACCGTGCTGCTGCGCGAACGCGGTGCGCGGCAGCGGGACGCCGACGTCCAGCAGGGTGAGGGCGCCCCACAGCCCGGCGATGAGGGAGAGCAGCGCGCCGGCGAGCAGCGGTAGCCGGCGCGCCGCGAGGCGGGGTGCGGCCCGGGGGCTTCGGCCGTGTACCCCGGCTCCCTGATTCTCCATGGCAGCTATTATAAATACAAGCAGCGTTGTGAAAAATACGCCGGCATCGAGGAGTGCGCATGACCACATCGACCGCGAGCCCGCAGCAGGAGACGGTGCGGGCCATCCTGGACCACCACGAGCGGCTCGGCCGGACCCTGGCCGACCACGCGCTCACCATCGCCCGCGCCGTCGACCAGCTCGTCGCCCCCTACGAGCGGCGCGACACGCTCGTCGCGTTCCTGAAGGAGGAGATCGTCCCGCACGCCGAGGCCGAGGAGGCGACGCTCTACAAGGCGGCGGAGGAGGTGCCGGAGGCCCGGCTGCTGCTGCGGGCCATGCTGCGCGAGCACGCCGTCCTGCGGGACCGGGTCGCGGCGCTGGAGGCGGCCCGCACGCCCGCGGAGGCGGTCGGCGCCGCGGCGGCCGTCAACGCCCTGTTCCAGTCGCACCTGGAGAAGGAGAACGAGCTCATCCTGCCCGCGCTCGTGGACGCCGGTGTGAAGCTCGACACGCTGCTCGACGGCATGCACGAGATCCTCGGCAAGGACGAGGGGTCCCACGGCGGCGACCACCACTGCACCTGCGGCGGCCACGACGACCCGGGCACGCCGGGCGCGACCGCCGAGGTCGCCGACGGCGAGCTGGACGTGCGGACGCTCGTCCCCGCGCAGCGCCACCAGCAGATCTTCGCCGCGTTCGGCGGGCTCACCGCCGGGACGGCGTTCGTCCTCGTCAACGACCACGACCCGAAGCCGCTGTACTACCAGTTCGCCGCCGAGCACCCCGGCGAGTTCACCTGGGACTACGAGGAGTCGGGCCCCGAGGTGTGGAAGGTCCGCATCGGCCGTCCCTGACCTCGGGCGAGAGCACGCCTGACGGCCGCGGCGCGGCGGCCGTCAGGCGTTTCGCACGTTCGCGAACCCCGTCAGCACGTTCGCGAAGCCCGTCTGGACGTTCGCGAAGCCCGTCTGGACGTTCGCGAAGCCCGTCAGGACGGGTCGTAGGCGAGGTTCGGGGCGAGCCAGCGCTCGACCTCGGCGACCGGGAGGCCGCAGCGGACGGCGTAGTCCTCGATCTGGTCCTTGCCGACGCGGCCGACCGTGAAGTACCGGGACTCCGGATGCGCGAAGATCAGGCCGCTGACGCTGGCGGCGGGCGCCATCGCGAACGACTCGGTGAGCTTCATGCCGAGGCGGCCGGCGTCCAGCAGGTCGAACAGCTGCTGCTTCAGGCTGTGGTCGGGGCTCGCCGGGTAGCCGAGCGCGGGGCGGATGCCGCGGAACCGCTCGGCGTGCAGGTCGGCCAGGTCGGGCTCGGCGCCGGGCTCGAACCAGGCGCGGCGCGCCTCCAGGTGGACGTACTCGGCGAACGCCTCGGCGAGCCGGTCGGCGAGGGCCTTGACCATGATGGCCTTGTAGTCGTCGTTCTGCTCCTCGAACTTCGCGGCGAGGTCCTCGGCGCCGAGGATCGTCACGGCGAAGCCGCCGAGGTGGTCGCCGGCGGGGGCGATGTAGTCGGCGAGGCACCGGTTCGGGCGGCCCTCCGGCTTGGACGTCTGCTGCCGCAGCATCGGGAAGCGCGGCCCGCCGTCCAGGATGATGTCGTCGCCCTCGGAGTGCGCCGGCCAGAACCCGTACGCGCCGGACGCCTCGAACGCGCCGTCCGCGATGATCTGGTCGAGCAGCTGGTTGCCCTCGTCGAACAGCTCGCGCGCGACGGGCTGGTCGAGGATCGCCGGGTACTTGCCCTTCAGCTCCCAGGCCAGGAAGAAGAACTGCCAGTCGATCATCTCGCGGATCGCGGTGAGGTCGGGCTGGACGATCCGGACGCCGGTGAAGTCGGGCGTCGGCAGGTCGGAGAAGTCGACCTTCTCCCGGTTCTCCCGGGCCCGCTCGATGGTGAGCATGGGCCGGCGCTGCTTCTTCTCGTGCTGCTCGCGCAGCCGCGCCTGCTCCTCGCGGTTCGCGGCGTCGAGCGCGGCGGCGCGGTCCTCGTCGAGGAGGTCGGAGACGACGCCGACGACGCGGGAGGCGTCCAGCACGTGCACGGTCGTCGACGCGTAGGCGGGCGCGATCTTCACGGCGGTGTGCTGGCGGGACGTGGTGGCGCCGCCGATCAGCAGCGGCAGCCGCATGCCGCGCCGCTCCATCTCGGCGGCGACGGAGACCATCTCGTCCAGCGACGGGGTGATCAGCCCGGACAGCCCGACCGCGTCGGCGTTCTCCGCGATCGCGGTGTCGAGGATCTTGGCGGCGGGGACCATCACGCCGAGGTCGACGACGTCGTAGTTGTTGCAGCCGAGCACGACGCCGACGATGTTCTTGCCGATGTCGTGGACGTCGCCCTTCACCGTCGCGAGGACGATCTTGCCCTGGCCGCGGTCCTGCTGGACGCGCCCGGCGGCGAGCGCCTCCTCCTTCTCCTTCTCCATGAAGGGCTCCAGGTAGGCGACGGAGCGCTTCATGGCGCGCGCGCTCTTCACCACCTGCGGCAGGAACATCTTCCCGGACCCGAACAGGTCGCCGACGATCTTCATGCCGTCCATCAGCGGCCCCTCGATGACGTCGAGCGGACGGGCGGCCTGCTGCCGGGCCTCCTCGGTGTCCTCCTCGATGAAGTCGACGATGCCGTGCACGAGGGCGTGCGAGAGGCGCTGCGCGACCGGGGCGTCCCGCCAGGACAGGTCGACCTCGCGGACGGTGCCCTTGCCCTTGACGGTCTCGGCGAACGCCACGAGCCGGTCGGTGGCGTCGGGACGGCGGTCGAACAGCACGTCCTCGACGAGTTCGAGCAGCTCGGCGGGGATGTCCTCGTAGACGGCGAGCTGCCCGGCGTTCACGATGCCCATGTCGAGCCCGGCGCGGACGGCGTGCAGCAGGAACGCCGAGTGCATGGCCTCGCGGACGACCTCGTTGCCGCGGAACGAGAACGACAGGTTCGAGATGCCGCCGCTGGTGCGGGCGCCGGGGCAGCGCTCCTTGATGCGGGGCAGCGCGTCGATGAACGCCTTCGCGTAGCCGTTGTGCTCCTCGATGCCGGTCGCGACGGCGAGGACGTTCGGGTCGAAGATGATGTCCTCGGCGGGGAACCCGATCTTCTGCGTGAGCAGGTCGTAGGCGCGCGCGCAGATCTCGACCTTGCGGTCGGCGGTGTCGGCCTGGCCGGTCTCGTCGAACGCCATGACGACGACGCCCGCGCCGAAGTCGCGGATGCGGCGGGCCTGCGCGAGGAACGGCTCCTCGCCCTCCTTGAGGGAGATCGAGTTGACGACGCCCTTGCCCTGGACGGTCTTGAGCCCGGCCTCCAGCACAGTCCACCGGGAGCTGTCGACCATGATCGGGATGCGGGCCACCTCGGGCTCGGTCGCGATCAGGTTGAGGAACGTCGTCATCTCCCGCTCGCTGTCGAGCAGGTCGGCGTCCATGTTGACGTCGAGGAGGTTCGCGCCGCCGCGGACCTGCTCCAGCGCCACGTCGACCGCGGCCTGGTGGTCGCCCGCCTCGATGAGCTTGCGGAACCGCTTGGAGCCGGTGACGTTCGTCCGCTCGCCGATCATGATGAAGCCGGTGTCGGCGCCGATCTCGAACGGCTCCAGGCCGCTGAACCGGCTGGCCTTCGCCGGCCTGGCCACCTCGCGCGGCGCGAGGCCGCGCACCGCCTCGGCGATCTTCGCGATGTGCGCGGGGCCCGTCCCGCAGCAGCCGCCGACCAGGTTGACCAGGCCGGACTCGGCGAAGTCGCGCAGCAGGGCGCCGGTCTCCTCGGGCGTCTGGTCGTAGCCGCCGAACGCGTTCGGCAGGCCCGCGTTCGGGTGGCTGGCGACGTAGGTGCCGGCGATCCGCGCCAGCTCCTCCACGTGCGGGCGCATCTCCGCGGCGCCGAGCGAGCAGTTCACCCCGACGGCGAGCGGGTCGGCGTGCTCGATCGACCGCCAGAACGCCTCGACGGTCTGCCCGGACAGCGTCCGGCCGCTCAGGTCGACGATCGTCACCGAGATCCACAGCGGCAGCTCGGGGGCGACCTCGCGGGCCGCGGCGATCGCGGCCTTCGCGTTCAGCGTGTCGAAGATCGTCTCGATCAGCAGCAGGTCGACGCCGCCCTCGGCGAGCCCGGCGATCTGCTGCGCGTAGGACTCCTTGACCTGGTCGAACGTGACGGTGCGGTAGGCCGGGTCCTCGACGCGGGGCGACAGCGACAGGGTCACGTTGAGCGGGCCGACCGACCCGGCGACGAACCGGCCGCCGAACTCGTCGGCCGCCTGCCGGGCGAGCCGGGCGCCCTGCACGTTCATCTCGTGCACCAGCGACTCCAGGCCGTAGTCGGCCTGGGCGATGCCGGTCGCGGTGAAGGTGTTCGTCGTGGTGATGTCGGCGCCGGCGCCGAGGTACTGCCGGTGGACGTCCAGGATCACGTCCGGCCTGGTCAGGTTGAGCAGGTCGGGGTCGCCGGTGACGTCCTTGGCGTGGTCGCCGCCGACGCGGTCGCCGCGGTAGTCCTCGGGCTTCAGCCCCGCGCCCTGGAGCATCGTGCCCCAGGCGCCGTCGAGCACCGCGATCCGCTCGTCCAGAAGCTCGCGCAGATTCGTGTGGGTCATAGGTTTTCGAGCACCTCCCAGCTCATGTGGGAGGCGCCCTTGCGGAAGTCGGTGTGCCGGGCCCGAGCGTGGCGGGCTGACGCCCGTTGCAGCGCCTCTCGGACCCGTTCCGAGGTTACCTTCCCGAGATCCGGTGTGTCAGTCGCGTCCCACGATGCGGGCACGATGAGGTGATGCGCGCGCGACCGATCTCACCGTCACGGGTGGTCACCGAACTCTCCGAGCGGATCGCCGCCGCCGGGCGCGGTTCACGGCTCCGGGTCGCGGTCGACGGCGCGCCACCTGCGGCTCCGTGGGATCTCGCCGACGCGCTCGCCGCGCCGCTGCGCGCGCTCGGGCGGGACGTGGTCCGGGTGTCGGCGCGCGGCTTCCTGCGCCCCGCGTCGCTGCGCTACGAGTTCGGGCGGGACGACCCCGACGCCTTCTACGACGAGTGGCTCGATGTGAACGGGCTGGTCCGGGAGGTGCTGGCGCCGCTGGAGCCGGGCGGGACGGGGC
>NZ_VCKZ01000327.1 GCF_005889745.1 Actinomadura geliboluensis | reverse complement strand
GGGCGGCGGCGGGGGCCGCATCCCTCCGCGAGATCACCGGGCCGCCACGAATCCGTTCGATAACGCGGCAAAATACGACGAATAGGGCATGACAGGGTTCGACAACGCTTGACACGCGTTCGTCAAGGGTCCGCGAGGCGCGTCCGCGCCGCGAACCCCGCGCCGCTGACCTCGGCGGACGCGGCGCGCGCGGGTGTGAAGGGCATTTAACACCGGGGTCACATCGGGGACTCGGCCGCGAAACGGCGCCCGCCAAGCCTCGGCAGCATGAACGCGACTCCGACGCACTGCCCGTACTGCGCCCTGCAGTGCGGCATGACGCTCAGCGGGACCGGGCGCGGCGGCGTCCAGGTGGCGCCGCGGGACGACGTGCCCGCCAACCGCGGCGGGCTGTGCCAGAAGGGCTGGACGGCCGCGGAGCTGCTCACCGCCCCCGACCGGCTGACCACGCCGCTGATGCGGCGCGGCAAGGGCGCGCCGCTGCGGCCCTGCGGCTGGGACGAGGCGCTCGACCGCGTCGCCGGCGAGGCCGCCCGGCTCCGCGCGCTGCACGGCCCGGACGCCGTCGCGGTCTTCGGCGGCGGCGGGCTGACGAACGAGAAGGCGTACCAGCTCGGCAAGTTCGCCCGCGTCGCGCTCGGCACGTCCCAGATCGACTACAACGGCCGGTTCTGCATGTCGTCGGCCGCGGCGGCGTCCGGCCGGGCGTTCGGGCTGGACCGCGGCCTGCCGGGCCCGGTCACGGACCTGGCCGCGTCCGGCGCCGTCCTGCTCGCGGGCGCGAACCCCGCCGAGACGATGCCGCCGTTCATGCGGCACCTGGCCGAGATGCGCGACGGCGGCGGGGCCCTCATCGTCGTGGACCCCCGCCGCACCGCCACCGCCCGGCAGGCGGACCTGCACCTGCAGCCGGTGCCCGGCACCGACGCCGCGCTGGCCTGCGGGCTGCTGCACCTCGCGCTCGCCGAGGGGCTCGCCGACGACGGCTACATCGCCGTGCGCACGACCGGGTTCGAGGCCGTCCGGACCGCCGCCAACGCCTACTGGCCGGACCGCGTCGAGCGGATCACCGGCGTCCCCGTCCCGGCGATGCGGGAGGCCGTCCGGCTGCTGGCCCGCGCGCCCCGCGCGCACGTCCTGACCGGGCGGGGGGCCGAGCAGCACGCGCGCGGCACCGACATCGTCACCGCCTTCATCAACCTGGCGCTCGCGCTCGGCCTGCCCGGCCGCGAGGGCTCGGGGTACGGGTGCATCACCGGGCAGGGCAACGGGCAGGGCGGGCGCGAGCACGGGCAGAAGGCCGACCAACTCCCCGGCTACCGCAGGATCGACGACCCGGCGGCCCGCGCGCACGTCGCCCGGGTCTGGGGGATCGACCCGGCCGACCTGCCGGGCCCGGGCCGGTCGGCGTACGAGCTGCTGTCGGCGCTCGGCACCCCGGGCGGCCCGAGGGCGCTGCTGCTGTTCGGATCGAACCCGGTGGTGTCGGCGCCGCGCGCCGCGCACGTGCAGGACCGGCTCGACGCCCTGGACCTCCTGGTGGTCGCCGACTTCGTGCCGTCGGAGACGGCGCGGCGCGCCGACGTGGTGCTGCCCGCCGCGCAGTGGGCCGAGGAGTCGGGCACGATGACGAACCTGGAGGGCCGGGTGCTGCGCCGCCGCCGCGCCGTCCGCCCGCCGGCCGGCGCCCGCACCGACCTGGAGATCGTCGCGGCGCTCGCGGAGCGGCTGAAGGCGCCGGGGGAGTGGAGCGGCGACCCGGAGGAGGTGTTCGGCGAGCTGCGCCGCGCCAGCGCGGGCGGCGCCGCCGACTACGCCGGCATCAGCTACGCGCGGATCGAGGCCGAGGGCGGGGTGTTCTGGCCCTGCCCGGCCCCGGACCACCCCGGCACGCCCCGACCCTTCCTGGACCGCTTCCCCACACCGGACGGGCGTGCCCGGTTCGTCCCCGTCGAGCACCACGGCCCCGCCGAGGACGTCGACGCCGAGCACCCCGTGTACCTCACGACCGGGCGGGTCCTCGCCCAGTACCAGTCGGGCGCGCAGACCAGGCGCGTCCCGGCCCTGGCCGAGGCCGCGCCGGGCCCGTTCGCCGAACTGCACCCCGACCTGGCCGCGCGCCTGGGCGTCGAGGACGGAGCCGAGGTCCGGCTGGAGAGCCGCCGCGGCACCGTCACCGTCCGGGCGCGGCTCACCGACGCGATCCGCGACGACACCGTCTTCGTCCCGTTCCACTGGGCGGGGGAGGAGCGGGTGAACCTGCTGACCAACCCCGCCCTCGACCCGGTGTCGCGGATGCCGGAGTTCAAGGTCTGCGCCGTCCGCGTCACCGCGGGCGTGAGCGCCTTTTAACACGGCGGTGACAAAGGGGACCCCGCCGCGAAACCGCCCGAACGGAGGATTCCGACCATGACCACGACACCCGAAGCGACGATCACCAGGGACCCGGCGGGCCGCGGGACGGCCCGCTGGTTCGACATCTGCTCCTACGCCGACCTGATCCCCGAGCGCGGGGTCTGCGCGATGGTGGACGGCGTCCAGGTGGCGGTCTTCCGGGTCTACGACGGCGCCCTGTACGCGCTGTCGAACCTCGACCCGTTCAGCGGCGCCTACGTGCTGTCGCGCGGGATCCTCGGCACCCGCGACGGGACGCCGACGGTCGCCTCCCCCATGTACAAGCAGGTGTTCGACCTGCGGACGGGCGCGTGCCTGGACGATCCGCGGGTGGCGCTGCCGGCGTTCCCGGTGCGGCGCGCCGGGGACCGGGTGGAGGTGGCGCTCACCGATGAGCACCGCCAGTGAGGCCGCGGCCGGCCGCACCGGCCCGCTGGCCGGGTTCGCCGTCGGGGTGACCGCGGCCCGCCGGCACGAGGAGCTCGCGACGCTGCTGCAGCGGCGCGGGGCCCGGGTCGTGGCCGCGCCCGCCATCCGGCTCGTCCCGCTCGCCGACGACGCCGAGCTGCTGGAGGCGACCCGCGCGGTCGCCGCCGGCCCGCTCGACCACCTGGTCGTCACGACCGGGATCGGGTTCCGGGCGTGGCTGGAGGCGGCGGACGGGCACGGGCTGCGGGACGCGCTCGTCGCGAGCCTCGCCGGGGCGGGGATCGTGGCCCGCGGCCCGAAGGCGCGCGGCGCGATCCGGTCGGAGGGGCTGCGGGAGGAGTGGTCGCCGGCGTCGGAGGGCTGCGCGGAGGTCGCCGCGCACCTGCTGGCGCGGGACCTGGCCGGCGCGCGGGTCGCCGTGCAGCTGTACGGGGAGCGGCAGCCGGAGCTTACTGGGGCGCTGCGCGCCGCGGGCGCCGAGGTGATCGAGGTCCCGGTGTACCGGTGGTCGCGCGTCGACGACCCGACGCCGCTGCGCCGGCTCGCCGGGCAGGCCGTCGCGGGCACGGTCGACGCGATCACCTTCACCAGCGCGCCCGCGGTCGCCGCGACGCTCGCCGTCGCCGCCGAGGACGGGCTGGAGGACGCCCTGCTGGAGGCCATGCGCGGCCCCGTCGTGGCGGCGTGCGTCGGGCCGGTCACCGCGCGGGCGCTCACCGACCGCGGCGTGCCGACCGTCCAGCCGGAGCGGGCCCGGCTCGGCGCGCTCGTGCGGGCGCTGGTCACCGACCTGCCGCGGCGCCGGTCGCGGCGGCTGTCGGTGCGCGGCGCGTCGCTGGAGCTGCGCGGGCACGCCGTCGTGCTGGACGGGCAGCTGCGGCCGATCGCGCCGGCGCCGATGGCGATCCTGCGGGCGCTGGCGCGGCGCCCCGGCCATGTGGTGTCGCGGGCGGAGCTGTGCGGCGCGCTGCCGAGCCGCCCGGCCGGCAACGGCGCGGCCCGGGGCCGGGACGCGCGCCCGCAGGCCGACGAGCACGCGGTCGAGATGGCGGTGGCGCGGCTGCGCCGCGGGCTCGGCCGCCCGGGGATCGTGGAGACGGTCGTCAAGCGCGGCTACCGGCTGGCGTGCGATCCGCGGCCCGCCGGCCGGCTCGCGGCGGGCGCCGGTGGCTGAGCCGGCGCTGCTGGCCGTCGCGCACGGCACCCGGGACCCGGCCGGGCCCGCCGCGGTCCGGGCGCTGCTGGCCCGGGTCCGCGCGATGCGGCCGGGCCTGCGGGTCGCCGAGGCCTACGGCGAGCTGGCGGAGCCGTCGCTGGAGGACGCCGCCGCCGCGCTCGGCGGCGGCCGGGTGGTCGTGGTGCCGCTGCTGCTGGCGCGCGGCCACCACGCGCTGGCCGACTTCCCGGGGCGCGCGGCGCGGCTGCTGCCCGGCGCGGTGGCGTCCCGGCCGCTCGGCCCGGACCCGCTGCTGGCGCACGCCCTCGCCGACCGCCTGACCGGCGGCCGGTCCCTGGACCGGATCCCGCCGCGCCCGGACGCCGTCGTCCTCGGCGCGGCGGGATCCGCCGACCCGGCCGGCATCGCCGACGCCCGGGAGGCCGCCCGGCTGCTGGCGCGGCGGCTGGGCCGGCCCGTCCGGCACGGGTTCGTCGCCGCCGGCGGGCCCGTGCTGGACGAGGTCGTGGCGGACCTGCGCCGCGGCGGGGCCCGCCGGGTCGCCGTGGCGTCCTACCTGCTGGCCCCGGGCCGGTTCCACGACCGGGCCGCGGCCTGCGGCGCCGATGTCACGGCGCCGCCGATCGGCGCGCACCCGGCCGCGGCGCGGCTGGTGCTGCGCCGCTACGACGAGGCCCGGTCGGGGGCGGCGGCGCCGGTGCGGGCGTCCGCGTCCTGACCGGCGAACCGGTCGTCGTGGTGGGCGAGGACCCGCAGCAGCATGTCCCTGAACAGCGCGCGCTCCTGCGGTGACAGCGGCGCGAACAGGGCCTCGTTGAGGCGGACGCGGGCGTCCAGGCCCGCGCCGAGGAACAGCCGCCCGGCCTCGGTGACCTCCAGCGCGTACCGGCGCCGGTCCTCGGGGTCGCGGCGGCGCTCCAGGTGCCCGGCCTCCTCCAGGGCGTCCACGATGCCGACCAGGTCGCCGGCGTCCATCCGCAGCCGCTCGGCGACGGCCCGCTGCGACAGCGGCCCGGAGCGCGCCACGCACCACAGGACGAGCAGGTGCGGGAGCCGGGGCTGGCCGGGGAGCATGCGGGCGGCGGTGCGCCGGACGAGCCGCACCATCTCGAACATCAGGTAGCTGGGCGACTCGAACATCGGGTCGGACTGGTCCGTCACGTCCGGCTCCTCGGAATTGCTTGGGACGACCTATCTCTCTTGACGTGAGAGATAGGCTACTCCTACCGTTGGAGGGCCCAAAAGGTGGGTGTGCGTGCTCCATGCGGAGGGAGGCCCCATGCCGGACGGGGGACCCGCCGTCGAGGTCGACGGCCTGATCAAGAGGTTCGGCGAGGTGGAGGCCGTGCGGGGGATCGACTTCGCCGTGCGGCCGGGGGAGATCTTCGGCTTCCTCGGCCCGAACGGCGCCGGCAAGTCCACCACGATCAACATGCTCTGCACGCTGCTGCGGCCGACCGCGGGCCACGCGCGCGTGGCCGGGTACGACGTCGCCGCCGAACGCGACAGCGTGCGCCGCAACATCGGCCTGGTGTTCCAGGACCCCACCCTCGACGGCTACCTGTCGGGGGAGCAGAACCTGCGCTTCCACGCCGAACTGTACGGGGTGCCGCGCTCGGTGACCGGCGACCGCATCCGGCAGGTGCTGGAGATGGTCAACCTGTGGGACCGGCGCGGCGACCTGGTGCAGACCTTCTCCGGCGGCATGAAGCGGCGCCTGGAGATCGCGCGCGGCCTGCTGCACTCGCCGCGGGTGCTGTTCCTGGACGAGCCGACCGTCGGCCTGGACCCGCAGACCCGGGCGTCGATCTGGGAGTACATCCGGCAGCTGCAGGCGGCCGAGGAGATCACGATCTTCATGACGACGCACTACATGGACGAGGCCGAGTTCTGCGAGCGCATCGCGATCATGGACTCCGGGCGGATCGTCGCGCTCGACACCCCGGAGGCGCTCAAGGCGGGCGTCGGCGAGGACCGGGTCCGCATCCAGACCGCCGACGACGCGGCCGCGATCGCCGCGATCCGGGAGCGGTTCGGCCTGTCCGCCGTCGTGTCGGAGGGCGCGGTGACCTTCTCGGTGGCCGCCGGGGAGGCGTTCGTGCCCCGGCTGTTCGCCGAGCTGGGCGTCCCGATCCGCTCGGTGAACGTGGCGCGGCCGTCGCTGGACGATGTGTTCATGTCCTTCACCGGGTCCACGATCCGGGACGCCGAGGCCACGGGGAGCGACCGGATGCGGATGGCGATGCGCGCGGCGAGGAGATGACGATGGGGAGCACGGCGGAGCCGGCGGCGGCCGCCGAGGTCGTCCGGGTGCGGGTGCCCGAGCGCGGCCTGCGGCAGGACCTGCGCGCCGTGAAGATCGTCCTGCACCGGGAGCTGATCCGGTTCTGGCGGGACAAGCTGCGGATGGTGTCCGGGCTCGTCCAGCCGGTGCTGTGGCTGCTGGTCATGGGCACCGGCCTGTCCAACCTGGTGACCAGCGGCGGCGGCCCGGCCGGCGCCGTCGACCTGAAGACCTTCATCTACCCCGGCGTGTGCGCGATGTCGGTGATGTTCACCGCGATGTTCTCCGCCGGGTCGATCGTGTGGGACCGCGAGTTCGGGTTCCTGCGCGAGATGCTGGTCGCGCCCGTCAGCCGCAGCGCCATCGTGATCGGCAAGTGCGTCGGCGGCGCGCTCGTCGCGACGCTGCAGGGCGTGGTGATCGTGCTGCTCGCGCCGCTGGCCGGCGTCCCCTACGACCCGGTGCTGATGGCGCAGCTGGTCGGCCTGATGTTCATCGGGGCGTTCGCGCTCACCGGGTTCGGCGTGATGATGGCGGCGCGGATCACCCAGATGCAGGCGTTCTTCGGCGTCATGCAGATGGCGATGATGCCGATGATGTTCCTGTCGGGCGCGCTGTACCCGCTGAACGGCCTGCCGACCTGGCTGAGCGTCCTCACCCGCTTCAACCCGCTCACCTACGCGGTCGACCCGATGCGGCACGTCGTGTTCGCGCACCTGGACGTCTCGGACCGGCTGCTGCGCACCTTCGACCCCGGCGTCACCTGGGGCGGCTGGACGGTCCCCGTCTGGCTGGAGATCCTCATCGTCCTCGGGATGGGCCTCGGCCTGATGGCGGTCGCCATCCTGGAGTTCCGCCGCGCCGACTGAGAAGTCACCTCCGCGTCAGGCCGCGCTGCAGCATACTTGCCCTTGCGCACGAAGCGTGTTCATTTAGATGCGGAGGGTAAGCGTGATCGTGGACGTGAACAGGGTGATGTGGCGGGGAGCCGCAGCGGCGGCCGCCGTCCTGGCGGCGGTGGCGGGCGCGGCGCTCGCGGACGGGCGGCCCCGGGCGGAGGCCGCGAGCGGCGCGGCGCCCCGGGCCGGCGCGGCGGAGCTGCGGATCACGCGCTTCCTGGGGGAGCGGCGCCTCCCGCACATGATGAAGGTCGGCGGCACCACCTTCGGCGGCGTCTCGGGGCTCGACCGCGACCCCCGCACCGGCACCTGGTACCTGATCTCCGACGACCGGTGGCGCTACGACCCGGCGCGCTTCTACACCGGCCGGCTCGACATCGACCTCGCCACCGGGAACTTCACCGGGGTGCGGGTCACGGGCGCGGTCACGCTGCGGCGCCCCGGCGGCGACCCCTACCCCGGCTTCGGCAAGCCCGGGTCGGCCGACCCCGAGACGATCCGCTTCGACCCCCGCACCCGGCGGGTCCTGTGGGGCAGCGAGGGCGACCGGCCCGACGAGGGCCACCAGGGCATCCCGCTGTCGCAGATGTCGCTGAGCTGGGCGCGGACCGACGGGCGGCACGCGGGCGCGCTGCGCGTCCCGCCGGCGCTGCGGCTCACCGAGGAGCACCGGGGGCCGCGCCGCAACTTCGGGTTCGAGGCGCTGACGTTCACCCCGCACGGCATCGCCGCGATGGTCGAGGGCCCCCGCTACGAGGACGGCGAGCCGCCGACCGTGCGGCACGGCGCCCTGACCCGGCTCACCCTGTGGGACCGCGCCGGGCGCGTCCGCGCCCAGTACGCCTACCCGGTCGACCGGCTCCCGGCCGCGCCGAACCCGCCCACCGGCGTCACCGACAGCGGCGTGTCGGAGATCCTCGCCGTGGGCGGCCACCGGTTCCTGGCGCTGGAGCGGTCCTGGCTGGAGGGCGTCGGCTACAAGGTCCGGCTGTACGAGTTCGACGTGCGGGGCGCGACCGACGTGCTGCGCCGCGACTCCCTCGCCGGGGACGCCCCGTTCCGCCCGGTGCGCAAGCGGTTCGTCGCCGACCTCGGCGCGTTCGCGTCCCCGACGCAGAACCTGGAGGCGCTGGCGTGGGGGCCGCGGCTGAAGTCGGGGGAGTGCACCCTCGTCGCCGCCTCCGACGACAACTTCGACCAGCGGGAGGTCACCGAGTTCCTGGCGTTCGCCGTCCGGGGCTGCTGACCCCGGCCGGACATGCGTGGGGGCCCGCCGGACGGTGCGATCCGGCGGGCCCCCACGCGCCCATGGAAGGACGGGTCAGACGGCGAAGTCCAGCAGCGGGCGGGCGTTGCTGGGGTGCCGCAGCTTCGACAGCGACTCCTTCTCCAACTGGCGGATCCGCTCGCGGGTCAGCCCGAGGGCCTTCCCGATCTCGTCCAGGGTGCGCGGCGTCCCGTCGTACAGCCCGAACCGCATCGCCATGATCTTGGCTTCGCGCGGGGACAGGATGTCGAGGGTGCGGCGCAGCTGGTCGGCCATGAGCTGCCGGTCGACGAGCTCGGACGCCTCGGGGCTGTCGGTGTCCTCGATGAGGTCGCCGATGCGGGTCTCGCCGTCCTCGCCGATCGTGGAGTCCAGGCTGATCGGCTGGCGGCTGGTGCGCAGCAGCTCGCGGACCTGCTCGGGGCTCTTGTCCAGCTCGGCGGCGAGCTCCTCCGGCGTGGGCTCGCGGCCCAGCCGCTGGTGCATGTCGCGCTCGACGCGGCTCAGCTTGCTGAGCATCTCCAGCACGTGCACGGGCAGCCGGATGGTGCGGGCCGAGTCGGCGAAGCCGCGCTGGATGGCCTGCCGGATCCACCACATCGCGTAGGTGGAGAACTTGTACCCCTTGGAGTAGTCGAACTTCTCCACGGCGCGGATCAGGCCGAGGTTGCCCTCCTGGACGACGTCCAGCAGCGACAGGCCGCGGTCGGAGTACTTCTTGGCGACCGACACCACGAGCCGGAGGTTGGCCTCCAGCATGTGGGCCTTGGCGCGGCGGCCGTCGGCGGCGACCCATTCCAGGTCGGCGCGTACGCCGGGGGAGAGGTCCTCGGTCTCCAGCTTGTGCTCGGCGTAGAGCCCGGCCTCGATGCGCTTGGCGAGGTCGACCTCCTGCTCGGCGGTGAGCAGCTGGCGGCGCCCGATGGCCTTGAGGTAGGTGTGGACGGAGTCGCCCATGGTGGTCGACTGGTCGTCCAGGTCGGCCCCGGTGTCGGCGTCGGCCTCGGCGGTGGTCACCTCGAACCCCCCGTCGGCGGGGGCGTCCGCGGTGTCCGCTGCGGCGGCGCCTGCCTTGGCGCTCTGGCGCGCCGGCCCGGCGGCCTTGGCGGTCTTGCGGGAGGTGCGCTTCTTCGCGGGCCCGGCGGGCGCCTGGGCGGTCTCCCCGCCGTCGTGGTCGGCGGCCGCGGCGAGCTTACGCACGGTGTCGGCCTCGCCGGCCAGGCTGATCCCGGATTCGGCCAGCTCGCGCAGGATGGAGCGGCCCTGGGCCGGGCTGATCCCGGCGGCCTCGAAGGCCCCCCGAACCTCGTCGAGCGAGAGGCGCCCTTGGGCGCGGCCCCGCTTGAGGAGCTCGTTGAGCGCGGGGCCCGCCGACTCCGTGAGCGGGGTCTCGACGGCGCTTCGCGGCATGGAGACACCCCCCTCCCTTCGGTGTGAGTGCGGCGCGGATTGTGTGTTCGCTGGTGGCGCACGCACTTAACGGAACGTCGCACGGCCGGGTCATTGTTCCCAGGACCGCGGGACGACGGCCCGTCCCCGGGGATCGCGGAGGAACGATCCAGAACGGTCTGGTGCCCGGAATGGGCAGGTTCACACGATTTCGCGCTGCCTGACCTGAACCGATGCCACCTTACTGCGTAAAGGCGCCGGGTCGCGGCGACGTGACGAAGACCACTACCCGCGTGACTTCCTTCGGCCGCAGACTCCGGCCGTACCGAGCGACGACCCGTTCTCGCAGGTCAGGGAAGTGGGGCGGGGCGCGGGTCAGCGG
>NZ_VCKZ01000034.1 GCF_005889745.1 Actinomadura geliboluensis | reverse complement strand
GGGTTGGGCGGGAAGGCGTAGATCATGGCCAGGTCGGGCGTGGTCTTGTTGCTCTTCAGCCGCTGCACGTGCTCGGGGTAGGTGATCGCTTCGAGCTTCAGCTTGACGCCGATCTTGGCCAGGTCGGACTGGAGCAGCGTCGCGGCCTGCTCCATCTCGGCCGTCGCCTTGAGGTAGGTCATCGTGAGGGTGACGTTGGAGAGCCCCGCGGACTTCAGCGACTCCTGGGCCTTTGCGACGTCGTGCGTCGGCTGCGGGACGGCGGAGTCGAAGCAGGCCATGGTGGACGGCAGCACGCCCGTCGCCTTCTTGCCCGCGCCCTTGAGGATCGAGGTGAGGTGCTGGTCGTACTGGTAGGAGGAGGCGATCGCCTCGCGCAGCGCCTTGTTCGACACCGGCGAGTCCTTCATCTTGAAGAACACGTAGAGCTGGACGTTGGTGTCGGCCTTGTCGACCTTGTAGCCGCCGTTGCCCTCGAACGACTTCCAGTCGTTGGGGTCGATGTCCATGGCGATGTCGATGTCACCGGCCAGCAGTGAACTCTTCTGCGTCGCGGCCTGCGGCAGGTACCGGAAGACCACGTCCTTGGCCTGGCCGGAGAAGCCGCCCCAGTACTTGTCGTACTGGGTGAACTTCGCCTCCTGGTTGGCGGTGTAGCCGGTCAGCCTGTAGGGGCCGGAGCCGGCGTCGGCGGTGGCGAGCCACTTCTGGCCCTCGTCGTCGCCCTTGTGCGACTCGACCAGTTTGGAGTTGAGCAGGTAGACGCGGGTCAGCGCCGGGATCATCGGCGCGTAGGCGCGGGTCAGCTTGATCGTCAGATGGGTGTCGTCGACGACCTCGGTGGAGTCGTACGGGGTCAGCAGCGACGCCACCCCGACCTTCAGCTTCTTGATCCGGTCGAGGCTGTACTGGACGTCGGTGGCGGTGAGCTTGGCGCCGTCGTGGAAGGTGACGTCGCCGCGCAGGGTCATGTCGATGGAGCGGCCGTCCTCGGAGACCTTCCATTCAGTCGCGACGCTAGGGACGATCTTGTTGTCCGCGTCGTACTTGACGAGGGTGTCGTAGGCGGGCCGGGCCACCTCGTCGACCGTCGAGTTGTCGGCCTGGGCCGGGTCGAACGTCGCGGGCGGCTCGTTCTCGGCGATGATCAGGGTCTGGGTGCGGGCGGTGGAGCCGCCGCCGGCACCGCCGCACGCGGCCGCGGCGAGGGCCCCGGCCGCGAGCACGGCCGTCAGCCGCAGCCCGGCGGCGCGCCCCCGGGCGCGGAGCCCGCCGGGGAACCACCTGGTCCTCGGTGTCGGCTCGCCGGCCGCAAGAGATGTGTGGAGCACGGGTCGTCTCCCCTTCGTGGACGTGTCCGGTCGGACGGGTTCAGGTGTCGTGCCGATCGGCGGGGGGCTGCGTCCGGCGCCGTTCGGCGCGGGCCGGGGTCTCGTGGTGGGAGCCGTCGGGGGCGACGATCAGGCCGTACTCGCGCTCGGCGGCCTCGGCGGTGACGTAGCCGTCCAGGACGTCGGCGACGACGGCCGCGGCGTCGCGGTCGAGCGGGTCGCCGTAGCCGCCTCCGCCGGCCGTGCGGTTGACGAAGCGGTCGTCGGCCCGCATCGTGGCGCGGTACATCCCGACGCGCTTCTCGCGGTCGGTGCCGGGCCACAGCGTCATGCCGCTGGGCTCGGGTTCGAGGCCGCCGTTCAGCGCCCACGGCCGCGTCTTGCTCTTCTTCTTCATCGACAGCACCTCGCCCTCGGCGAGGTAGCGGACCTCCCGCAGGACGCCGACGCCGCCCCGGTACCGGCCGGCGCCCCCGGAGTCGGGGATCAGCTCCAGCCGCTCATGGAAGATCGTCGACTTGTGCTCCAGCACCTCGATCGGGGTGTTGCGGACGACGCTCTGCGACGGGTGCTGCTGCGCGTTCGCGCCGTCGCGGTCGCGGCGCGCGCCCCACCCGATGCCCTCGTTGTTGCTGATGACGAAGTCCTCGCCGGTCCGCGGGTCGTGCCCGAGGGCCATGAAGCCCGGCTCGTCGCCGCCCGACGAGGCCGGGATGGAGTCGAGGACGTCCGCGAGCGCCTTGTGGATCAGCTCGAAGGCGACGATGCCGCTCCACTGGGTGAACGTCGCGGACGGGTAGACGGCGTGGAAGAAGTTGCCCGGGTCCGCCTTGATCGTCAGGGCCCGGTAGTGGCCGGCGTTGGACGGCTCGTCCGGCGTGGTCAGCTCCTTGAAGGTCGACTTGGCCAGGCTCTCGGTGGCGCCGATCGGGAGGTTCACCGGGCCGAGGACGGCGCCGTCGGAGCCGTTGAAGTCGACCTCCATCCGGTCGCCGTCGACGGTGACCTTGACCTCCATGCGGATCAGGTCGTCGGTGATGCCGTCGTCGTCGCAGTAGTCGGACGCGGTCCAGGTGCCGTCCGGCAGTGCCGCGACGGCCTTGCGGGCGACCCGCTCGCCGTGCTCGATGATCTGCTTGACGGCCTGGTCCACGACCTCGCCGCCGAACTTGTCCCACACCTGCGCGAGCCGGTTCTCCCCGGTGCGCAGCGCCGCGAGCTGGGCGTGGAAGTCGCCGATGGTCAGGTCCGGAAGCCGCGAGTTGAAGCGGATCAGCTCGACGATGTCGCGGACGACCTCGCCCTGGTGCACGATCCGCGTGCCCGGGAAGATCAGCCCTTCCTGGTGCATGTCGGTGGAGTCGAGGACGTAGCCGGGGGCCTTCGCGCCGAGGTCCATCCAGTGGGCGCGGACGGCCAGGTAGGCGGACGGCTCGGCGCGCCCGTCCCGGAACACCGGGGAGAACAGCATCGCGTCGTAGGAGTGCGCGCCGCTCCAGTACGGGTAGTTGAGCAGGTAGACGTCGCCGGGCGCGAGGTTCTCCCGGCCCACGTACTCGACGCCCTTGACGATCGCGTGGTCGTTCGCGCCGAGGAACGAGGTGATCCCGGCGGCCTCGGCCATCAGCTCCAGGTCGCCGTCGTAGATCGAGATGCCGAAGTCGAGGACCTCGTAGATCACCGGGTTGAACGCGGCCCGCACCAGCGTGCGGCGCATCTGCTCCCCGACGGAGACCAGGTAGTTGCGGATCACCTCGACGGTCGCCCCGTCGAGCGGGGCCGCTCCGCGCGCGCCCTCGGGGCCGCCGGGCGTCGTCGTGCTCATCGGACCATCTCCTGTCTGGCTCACTGGGCCGTCTCCGGGCTGCTCACCAGCAGGTGGCCGTGGACGTCCACGGTGAGCCGCTGGTCACTGAAGATCACCGTGGTGGAGGTGCCCTCCTCGACGATCGCGGGGCCGGGCACGGCGTGCCCGGGTGCGAGGGACGTCCGCTCGTACACCGGGAACGGCACGGTCTCGCCGGTGGCGACGTCGAAGGCGGGGCGGCTGTCGACCGGCTCGGGGTCGCCGGTGCCGCCGCCGGGCAGCGTGCGGAGCCCGGGCTTCGGCAGGACGCCGACGGCCCGCACCCGCAGGGTGAGGATCTGGCCGCCGTCGGGCATCGCGTGCCCGTACCGGGCGCGGTGCAGCTCGTGGAACCGCTCGAGGATCGCGGCGGCGTCGTCACCGGGCCGCAGGTCTATGCCGAGCGTGTGCTCCTGGCCGTGGTAGCGGACGTCCAGGCGGCGGACCAGGGTGCGGTCCTCCGGCTTGACGCCCTGGAGCGACAGCACCTCCTCGCCCTGGTTCTCCAGATCGGTGAAGGCCGGTTCCAGTTCGGCGAGGGTGTCGTCGCTGAGCGGCTTGAGCACGGTGGTGGCGAACTCGTACTCCAGGTCGGACATCAGCATCCCGAACGCCGAGAACGCCGCCGGGACCTGCGGGACGATGGTCTCGGTGATGCCCATCTCGCGGGCCAGCATCGGGCCGAGCAGCGGGCCCGCGCCGCCGAACGCCAGCAGCGCGAACTCGCGCGGGTCCAGCGCCCGCTCGACCGTGATCTCGCGGAGCGCGCCGACCGTCCGGGCGAGCAGCACCCGCAGGACGCTCGCGGCGGCCTGGGTCACGTCCACGCCGAGCGGGCCGGCGAGCTTGTCGGCCACGGCGGCGCGCGCCGCGTCCGCGTCGATGCTCATGTCGCCGCCGAGGAACGCCGCCGGGTCGAGGTAGCCGAGCACCAGCGCAACGTCGGTCACGGTCGGCTCGGTGCCGCCCGCCCCGTAGGCGACCGGGCCCGGGACGGCGCCGGCGCTCTGCGGGCCGACCTTGAGCAGGCCGTGGTCCATCCAGGCGATGGACCCGCCGCCCGCCCCGACCGTCCGGATGTCGAAGATCGGGATGAGCAGCGGGAAGCCGTCGATCGCGGCCTCGTGCACCTCGCCGGGAGAGCCGTCCTCGATCACGCAGCAGTCCACGCTGGTGCCGCCGACGTCGAACGAGATCAGCTTGTCCCGGCCCAGCTCGCGGGCCAGGAACGAGGCGCCGACCACGCCGCCGGCCGGACCCGACAGCACCGTCATCAGCGGGGCGCTGCGGGCCAGCTCGGCGGTCATCGCGCCGCCGCCCGAGCGCATGATGTGCAGCGGGCGGGTCAGCCCGGCGTCGCCGAGGCGCTCCTCCAGCGCGCCGATATAGTCGCTGAGGACGGGCCGGATGTAGGCGTCCAGGGTCGCGGTGCTGGTCCGCTCATACTCCCGGTACTCGCGGCTGATGTCGGTGGACACCGAGATCGACACGTCCGGGTGGCTCTCGCGCAGGATCTGCGCCGCGCGCCGCTCGTGCGCCGGCTCGGCGTAGGAGTGCAGGAAGCAGATCGCGATGGAGCGCAGCCCGTGCTCCTCGACCAGGACGCGGCCCGCCTCGCGGACGGCGTCCTCGTCGAGCGGCTCCACCTCGGCGCCCTGCGCGTCGATCCGGCCGGGCACGCCCGTCCGGTGCCGGCGCGGCACGAGCGGCGGCGGCGGGGCGTAGGCGAAGTCGTACATGTACTGGCCCGGCACGTTGGCCCGCGCGATCTCCAGCAGGTCGCGGAACCCGGCGTTGGTGATGATCCCGACGTCGGCGCCGCGGCGCTGCAGGATCGCGTTGAGCCCGAGGGTCGTGCCGTGCACGAACGCCTCGACGTCGTCCAGCCGGCCGGCGAGCCCGCCGACGGCGTCGAGGACGCCCTGCGCCGGCGCGTCCGGGGTGGTCGGGGCCTTGTGCAGCCGCAGCTCACCGGTCACCTCGTCGTAGGCGATGGCGTCGACGAACGTGCCGCCGATGTCGACCGCGAGGCGGGTGCGGTGCGAGGACGTCACAGGGTGCCTCCGGGGGTGTCGGCGGCGGCCCGGTCGGCCGGCGCGGTGGGAAGGTCGTCGCGGACGACGCGTCCGCCCTGCATGACGAAGGGGATGCGGCGCAGCGCGGACAGGTCCGACAGCGGATCGCGGTCAGTGACGATCAGGTCGGCGAGCAGCCCCTCCTCGACCGCCCCGGCCTTCCCCTGGAGGCCGACGAGCCGGGCCGCGTCGCTGGTGCCGCCGCGCAGCGCCTGCGCGGGGCTCAGCCCCGCCTCGGTGAGGAACTCCATCTCGCGGACGGCGACGACGGTGTCCTCGATGGGCTCGCCCGGCGGGTAGTCCGTGCCGGCGAGCATGGTGATCCCGGGTGCGTCCGGGTCCCGCGGGTCGGCGATGCCCGCCGCGACCGCCCGGCGGATGCTGGCGAGGTGGCCCGGCCCGACCTCCAGGGCCCGCTGGATCTGCCACTCGCTGAACGAGTGCTCGGCCATCCAGTCGGGGCAGCGGGTGACGCACAGGGTGGGGGTGAGGAAGACGCGCCGCTCGGCCATCTCCTTCGCGGTGGCGTCGTCCAGCTCGTAGGCGTGCTCGTAGCCGCGGACACCGGCCGCGAGCGCCTCGCGGATCGCCGACCCGGAGCCGGCGTGCGCGGTGACGTAGGTGCCGTGCTCCTCCGCCGCCCGCACCACCGCGCGCATCTCGTCGAGCGTCATCTGGGCGCCGGTGAACGACTCGCCCTCGTGCGCGATGCCGCCGGTGATGAACACCTTGATCAGGTCCGCGCCGGCGGCCAGCTCGGTGCGCGCGGCCGCCAGGAAGCCGTCGTGGCCGTCGGCGTACGAGCAGGCCGAGCCGTGGCCGTGGCCGCCCGTGGTCGAGACGGCGCGGCCGGCGCCGATGATGCGGGGCGCGTCCACCCACCCCTGCTCGACGCTGGTGCGGATGAGCAGGTCGGCGCGGTTCTGCTCGTGGACGCAGCGGATCGTCGTGACGCCGGCGTGCAGCGCGTCCTGGGCCCGCGACAGCGCCCGCAGCGCGGTCAGGCCCGGGTTCTCGGCCTCGTCGGTGGCGGAGAACGGGTACACGACCGACAGGTGCGTGTGCACCGAGATCAGGCCGGGCAGCAGGTAGCGGCCGCCGAGGTCGATGCGCTCGGCGCCCGGCTCCGGCGCCTCGGTGGTGATCTTCTGGATCCGGCCCGCCGCGACCGCGACGTTGGCGTCGCGGCGGATCGTCCCGCCGAGCACGTCGACGACATGCCCGCCGGTCAGCCAGAGGGTCCCCTCCCGCGGAATCGGCCGCCGTGCGGTGGTCGTTGTCGGCACCGCTGTCTCCTCTCTCATCGGGCCTGCTCGATCGGTGCGGCGGGCGCGGCGGGCTCCAGGAGCCGGTCCGGCCCGAGGTCGCGGACGTCGACCGGAGCCGGCTTCCCCTCGACCAGGCAGCGCAGGGTCTCGCCCCACAGCGGGGCGAACGTGAAGGCGTAGGTGCCTCCGGCGACCAGGAAGCCGGGGGCGCCCGGCACCTCCCCGATCACCGGCATCTCGTCGGGTGTGGCGGCCAGCGGGCCCGCCCAGGCCCGCAGCAGCCGGAGGTCCCGCACGAACGGCAGGACGCGGGCGGCCTGGGCGACATTGCCCAGGACACTGGACAGGCTGACCGGGCTGCGGCCGTCCGGGTCCAGCCGCAGCGCGGGCCAGCCGCCGCCGATCAGCAGGTTCCCCGCCGTGACCTGCTTGACCGACAGGCCCTCGCCGATGTGCTGGACGAGGTGCCGCAGCGTCTCCGGCAGCCGCACGGTCACGTGCATCTGGATGGCGACCGGCGTCATCCGGAGCCCGATCCCGGCGAGCGCGGCGATCTCCCCGAGCCAGGGCCCGGCGACGTCCACCACGTGCGGGGCCTCGACGGTGAGGTCTCCGGCGGTGACCCGCCAGCCCGATCCGGAACGTTCCACGGCCCGGACCGGGCAGAACGGGTGCAGCCGGGCCCCGTGCCGCACCGCCGCCGCCAGGTAGGCGGGGGTGGTCAGCAGCGGGTTGGCGTATCCGTCCAGCGGGCACCACGTGGCGGCGGTGACGGTGGGTCCGAGATGCGGCAGCGCGGCACGGGCGCCGTCGCCGTCCAGGACCTCGGTCTCGATTCCGGCCCGCTCCTCCCAGGCGCGCTTGGCGATCAGCTCGGCACGCTGCTCGGGCGTCTCGGCGATGGTGAACCCGCCGCTGCGGCGCAGTTCCACCGAGGTCTCCAGCTCCGCCTCGACCGAGTTCCACCGGTCGCTCGCGGCGCGCTGCAGAGGCAGGAACCGGGCGCTGTCGAGCGGGACCTCCTGCCCGGGCCGCCGGGTGTGGACGGCCTGAACGTGCAGGTTACCCGCTGTTGTGCCCGATCCCTCCCGGCCCGGCGCGCCCCGCTCGAGGACGATCACCCGGTGCCCGCCCCGGGCGAGGTGGAAGGCGGCCGCGCCGCCGAGCACCCCGGCACCGATCACGACCACGTCGGCGGTCAGCGCGCTCATCCGGCGCCCTCCCCCGCCCGGTCGGCCCGGTCAGCTTGGTCGCCGAGCTCGAGCAGCGTCTCGACGGGCACGGGCCGGACGGGCTGGCGCGCCGGGAAGACCGGGACGCCGCACGGTGCCCCGCCGGCGGACGAGGCGTCGCGGACGAGCCCGGCGACGGCGAATCCGCAGAAGCGGCCCTGGCACGGCCCCATCCCGGCGCGCGACCAGGACTTGGTGGCGTTGAGGTCCCCGCCGGCTCTCTCCACGGCGGCAGAGCGCACGGCGCCTGCGGTGACCGCCTCGCAGCGGCACACGATGGTGTCGTCTTCGAGGGTGGCTGCCAAAGCTTCCTGCAGCCGGGCCGGACTCGGGTACAGGGCGTCGCTGAGCGCGGTGAACCGGGTGAGCGCGCGCCCCTTGGCGGCGAGCCGGGCGATCTCCCGGGGGCCCGGCGCGGCCGGGTTCTTCTCCCGGATGAGGATGTGCGCGGCGGCCATCGACCCGCGCGTGCGCGCCTGGTGGACGCCGCCGATGCCGGCGGCCTCACCGACCACGTACACGTCTCGGCGGTTCGTCCGTCCGAAGACGTCGGTGACGGGTTCGGCGTCGCCGGTCACAGGGTCGGAGCTGATCTCGCAGCCGAACAGGCGGGCCAGGTCGGTCTGCGGCCGGAATCCGTAGCCGACGCAGAGGGCGTCGACGTCCAGCGTCCGCAGCGGGCGCGCCGGGTCACCGGTGGCGGCGAGCGCGACCGACGTGACGCGGTCCCGGCCGGCGGCCTTGGTCACCACGCGCCCTTGCCAGAGCGGAACCCGCGCACGGGCCAGGCGGGCCGCGTATCCCGCGAGCTCACGGAGCCGGGCGGGGTGGCGCAGCGTCGAGACCGCACGGACATCGGGCCTGTAGGGATGCCCTGCCTCGGCGATGCCGACCACGTGGGCGCCGGCGTCCAGCAACGAGCAGGCGACGGGCAGCAGGAACGGGCCCGACCCGGCCACCAGCACCCGGTCACCGACCGGGGTGCCGTCGGCCGCGGCCAGATGCTGGGCGAAGCCGGGCGTGGTGACGCCCGGGAGCTGCCAGCCCGGGAACGGATGGGTCCGCTCGTAGGCGCCGGTGGCCGCGATCACGTAGCGCCCGCGGAGCCGGACCGGGGTCCCGTCCGCGCCGGTGGCGAGGAGCGTGCGGCCGTCGTCGTCCATTCCCCAGACCAGGTGGCCCGTCAGGCAGTCGACGCCGAGGTCCCGCACGCGTGCGATCAGCCGGCCGCCCTCCGGACGGTGGTCACCGTGCTCGCGCAGTACGGCGGGCGACGGGCGGCGGTAGTACTGCCCACCGAGTTCGGGCTGCTCGTCGACCAGCGTCACGGTGAGCCCGGCGGCGGCCAGCCGGGCCGCCGCGGACAGCCCGGCCGGGCCGCCGCCCACGATCAGCACGTCACACGACACGGTCATCGGCGCGGTCCCGTCTCGACCGCCATGCCGGGCCGCACCCGGGTCAGGCACGCCCGCACGCCGGGCCGCCCGTCGACGGTGACCTCGCACTCGAAGCAGACGCCCATGCCGCAGAACGGTCCGCGCGGCTCACCGCTGACCGGGTTGTCCCGCAGCCGCCAGCGGCGGGCGGCGACGAACACCGCCGTCAGCGAGGTTCCCACCGCGGCGTCCACGGGTTCGCCGTCGATCGTGATCCTGGTTCCGGTGCTCACGGCCGCGCTCCGGCCTCGTCCGGCTCCTCGGCGAGGGCCTTGACCAGCCCGGACTCCTCCAGGACCGCACCGATCGCGTCGAGCGCGTCGCCCGTCACCGGCCGCAGCGGAGGACGGACGTGCCCGCCCGGCTGCCCGAGCAGCGCCATGGCGCCCTTGAGCTGCGAGATGGGCGAGCCGTACACGCCGCTGTAGTCGGGGCGGATGAGCCGTCCCGACAACCCGGCGTACCGGTCCACCCACGTGCGCGCCGCGGCGCCGTCACGTTGCGCGACGGCCTCGTAGTACGGGACGGCGAACGGCGCACCGAGCCCCCCGCCGTCGATGTTGCCGTCTCCGCCGAGCTCCAGCAGGACGGCCAGGCCGCGCCGGTGCAGGAAGCTGCCGAAGACGCGGACCTGGTCGGCGACCGCCTCGACCGTCGCGAGCATCCGCAGCCAGTCGCCGGTGCTGTCCTTGATCGCGGCGACCCGGGGAAGGTCCGCCAGCCGCCGGACGAGGTCCGGGTGGTCGCCGATGTCGACGGTGACGCCGCGCGGCCAGTTGTAGACCATGAACGGCAGGTCGGTGGCGCCGCTGACCTCGGCGAAGAATCCGAGGATCTCCTCGGCCCCGGGGTGGACGTACGGCGGCGGAGTCGCGAGCACGCCGTCGGCCCCCGTGTCGGCGGCGTGCCGGGCCAGCCCGATCGCCTCGGCCGGGGTGTACGCGGTGACGCCGACGACCACCGGAACCCGGCCGGCCACCTCGGCGACGGCGATCTCGGCCACCCGCCGGCGCTCGGCCGGGCTCTGGCTGAACCACTCGCCGGTGCTGCCGTTGACCAGCACGCCGTGGACGCCCTGCCGCACGTACAGCCGCAGCAGCGCACGCCAGGCGTCCTCGTCCAGGGCGCCTTCCGCGGTGAAGGGCGTGGGCGCCGCGGGCCAGTAGCCGTGCCATGAGACGTCGTCGCGATCCAAGATCTTTCCCCGAGTCTGTAGAGCTCATCCCACTGGGATCGGTTGCACAAGGTTGCGGGAGCCAGATCACGGATGTCAAGAGTGCGTCTGAACCTTTTCGGCCCGGTGCCCCGGGACATCGTCCTGTGGCATGATGACTCCGCCAGTGGGATCGATTGCAGAACCGGAGCACGATGAGCGTCACCCTGAAGGACGTGGCCGCCGCCGCCGGCGTGTCCCGCAGCACCGCCTCCCGGGCGCTGAGCGGCTCGTCCTTGATCGCCGCCGAGACCCGGGCCCTGGTCGAGGACGCCGCCCGGCGGCTGGGCTACCGGCCGAACCGTGCCGCCAGCTCGCTGCGGTCCCGGCAGTCGCGCCTGATCGGGCTCGTCGTCGGCAACCTGGTGAACGCCTCGTTCCACACCATCGCCGAGGTCGTCCAGCGCCGCGCCGCCGCCGAGGACTACCAGATGATGCTCTACATCACCGACGCGGACCCGCGCCGCGAGGAGACCATCCTCAAGACGCTCGGCGAGCACGGCGTGGACGGCCTCATCCTGATCGGCACGGGGTCGAACGCCGCCGCCTCCAACGCCTTACTGGCGAGCGGCACCGCCGTCGTCAACCTCATCCGCGGCGCCGCCGAGAGCGCCGCCCCGACCGTGCTGGCCGCCGACCGCGACGGAGCGCATGAAGCGACCCGGCACCTGCTCGACCTCGGCCACCGCCACATCGGCTACATCGGCGGCCCCTCGGACACGAACTCCGGCCAGGAACGGTTCGCGGGCTACGAGCAGGCCCTGCGCGAGCGCGGGCTGCCCGTGGACGAGCGGCTGATCGAGCGCGGCCCGTTCGAGCCGGCCTTCGGCTCCGACGCGACCGGCCGGCTGCTGCGCCGCGTCCCGGAGATGACCGCGCTGCTCGCGGCCAACCACGAAGCCGTCTTCGGGGTCCTGCCGGCCCTCGTCGCCGCCGGCGTCGGCGTCCCCGACGACCTGTCCCTCATCTGCTACGAGGACATCAGCTGGCTGCGCTGGTGGCACCCTCCCGTCACCGTCGTCGACAACGGGGCCCGGGAGCTGGGCGAACTCGCCATGGACCTGCTCCTCCAGCAACTGGAGCGCCACCGCGACAAGCTCCCCTCCACCAGGAACGGCCGCACCTACCGCGTCGGCGCCCAACTCATCCAACGCGGCTCCTGCGCCCCGCCACGAGACCACCGAACCTCCGAAAACCCGCCCCCGGCCTAACGTCCGGTCGGCGGCGTCGATGCCGCCGAGATTCCCGTGCCCGTGCGTGGGCGACCCCCGCCGTCCACGCTGCTCGGTGCGCGTGTTTTCCCACGCCCGACTGGCGATCCCAGCGCGTGTTGGGCTTCCTTCAGCCTGACCAGCCACGTCCTATATCCACCACCCGCCGCTACGGGCACCGACCTGCGCGGAGCTAGGTGCTGCCGTGCGGAGGTGAAGGCGGCCTGCCATGCAGGTCGCCGTCTTTGTCGTGGTCTACGCACACCTAGGGACACCCCCGGGGGTATTTGGCGAATCGTCCGTCCGTCGGTTACCTTGGGCTCGCGGATACCCCAGGGGGTATCTGGCGTGGCTTGTTGGCCGCGTCCTGGTTCGAGTTGAAAGAGGCCCGATGAACGACATGCCCACGCGACTGGACGCCGCGAGCCTGCGCGCCCGGCTGGACGGCCCCACGCCGCCCCGCCTGCTCGACGTGCGCACGCCGGGTGAATTCGCCACGGCGCACATCCCCGGCTCCTACAACGTGCCGCTCGACATGCTCCGGGAGCACCGCGACGAACTGTGTCGCCACCTGGACGAGGACGTCGTGCTGATCTGCCGCTCCGGCGTCCGCGCCGGGCAGGGCGAGCAGGCGCTGGCCGAGGCGGGCCTGCGCAACACCCGCGTGCTGGAAGGCGGGATCACGGCCTGGGAGGCGGCCGGGGCACCCCTCAACAGGGACGGGCGCAACCGCTGGGACCTGGAGCGCCAGGTCCGGTTCGTCGCCGGGACGATCGTGCTGGCGGCCGTGGTGGGCAGCGTGGCCGTGCCCGGCCTGAAGTGGGTGGCGGCCTTCATCGGCGGCGGCCTGACGTTCGCGGCGCTCACCAACACCTGCGCCATGGGGATGCTGCTGGCGAAGCTCCCCTTCAACCGCGGCGCGAGCTGTGACGTCGGCACGATCAGCGCGCAGTTGGCGAAGGAGGGGCGACCGGCATGACCCTCGCGCTCACACTCGCCGCGGCAGTGCTGATCGGGGTCACGCTGGGGGTGTTCGGCGGGGGCGGTTCGATCCTCACCACCCCGGTGCTGATCTACCTGGCCGGGGTGGACGCCAAGCAGGCGATCGCCATGTCGCTGTTCGTCGTGGGCGTGACGAGCGTGGTGGGGGCCGTCCCGCATGCGCGGGCCGGGCGGATCCGGTGGCGCACCGGCCTGCTGTTCGGCTCCGCGGGCATGGCCGGCGCCTATGCGGGAGGCAGGCTCGCCGCGTTCATCCCCGCGAACGTGCTGCTGATCGCCTTCGGGATCATGATGACCGTCACGGCCGGGGCGATGCTCCGCGGCCGGAAGGAGCCCGAACCCGGCCACCGCGCCGGGAACATGCCGCTCGCCAAGATCCTCGTGGAGGGCGCGGCCGTCGGCCTGGTCACCGGGCTGGTCGGCGCGGGCGGCGGCTTCCTGGTGGTGCCCGCCCTCGCCCTGCTCGGCGGGCTGCCGATGCCGATCGCCGTCGGCACCTCCCTGCTGGTCATCGCGATGAAGTCCTTCGCGGGACTCGCCGGCTACCTGCAGAGCGTGCACATCGACTGGACGCTCGCCCTCTCGGTCACCGCGCTGGCGGCCGTCGGAGGACTGCTCGGCTCCCGGCTCGCCGGAAAGGTCGATCCCGAGCGGCTGCGCAAGGCCTTCGGCTGGTTCGTCCTGGTGATGTCCGTCTTCGTCGTCGCGCAGGAACTCCCTGCACAGGCCCGGCCGATCTTCCTGGCGGCCGTCGCCCTCGTCGCCCTCGCCGGGGCGATCACCTTGACCGTCCGGCGGTCCCGGCGCGGGACCGCCGCCCTCCCGACCCCCGATCCGCGGAAGGAAACCCAAGCGATGGAGACGCCGATGTACTTCGCCCAGCACTACCTGGAGTGCCTGTCCCAGGCGTCCTACCTGATCGGCGACAAGCGGACCGGACGCGCCGTCGTCGTCGACCCGCGCCGGGACGTGTCCGAGTACCTCGACGACGCCGCGGCGAACGGCCTTCACATCGAGGGCGTGATCAACACCCACTTCCACGCGGACTTCATCTCCGGCCACCTCGAACTGGCGGCCCGCACCGGGGCGTGGATCGGCTACGGCGCGCGCGCCGAGGCGGAGTTCCCGATCCGCAAGCTGCACGACCGCGAGCGCATCAGCCTCGGCGAGGTGACCCTGGAGATCCTGGAGACCCCGGGGCACACCCCCGAGTCGATCAGCGTCCTGGTCTTCGAGCACTCCGGCGACCGCACGCCCTACGGCGTCCTGACCGGCGACGCCCTGTTCATCGGCGACGTCGGCCGCCCCGACCTGCTGGCCTCCATCGGCGTCTCCGCCGACGAGCTCGGCAGGATGCTCTACGACACCGTCCAGCACAAGCTGATGGCGCTGCCCGACCAGACCAGGCTCTTCCCCGCGCACGGTGCCGGTTCGGCCTGCGGCAAGAACCTGTCGAGCGAACTCCAGTCCACCATCGGCGCGCAGCGGCTCGGCAACTACGCCTGCGTGCCCATGGGCGAGCGGGAGTTCGTCGACATCGTCACCGAGGGCCAGCCCCCCGCCCCGAACTACTTCGGCTACGACGCGATCCTCAACCGCAAGGAGCGGGAGCTGCTGAAGGTCGAGGAGCACCTGCGGGAACTGCCGCTCGGCGACGTCCTGGCGCGCCGCGACGCCGGCGCGGCCGTCGTCGACGCACGCGACCCGCAGGAGTTCGCCGCCGGCCACCTCGTCGGCTCGATCAACGTCCCCGCCGACGGCCGGTTCGCCGAGCAGGCCGGCATGCTCATCGAACCCGGGCGGGAGATCGTCGTGATCGCCCCCGAAGACCGGGCGGAGGAGATCATCACCCGTCTCGCCCGCATCGGCCTGGACACGGCGGCGGGTTACCTGGCAGACCCCGAGGACGCCTTCACACGGGCGCCCGAGGGGAGCATCGCCCAGGCCGAGCGGGTCACCTTCGCCCAGCTGCGCGACGAACTCGGGGGCGCCGAGCCGCCGCTGCTCATCGACGTCCGCAACGCCGGCGAACTCGCGGACGGCAGGATCGAAGGCGCGGTCAACATCCCGCTGGCCGAGCTGCCCGGCCGCTTGGACGCGATTCCCGCCGACCGGCGGATCGTCGTCCACTGCGCGGGCGGCGCCCGCTCCTCGGCCGCCGCGAGCCTGCTGCGCCGGTCCGGCCGCACCCGGGTCGCCGACCTGCTCGGCGGCTACGGCGCCTGGGCCGCCGCCCACGCCCCGGCCTGACCGATACCCGCGCGTCCTGCCGGGCCCACCCGGCAGGACGCCCACTACGGCTCCCACGTGCACAGCCATGTGGGAGCCGTCCTCTATGTCCGGGAAGCCCACACAGCGACAGATCGCCCATGGATTCCGACCGGGAGGTCAGCGCGGCCAGTTGGGGCCGGCCCAGCGGGACGAGGCAGGCAGGTCAGCGACGGGCGAGCAAGAACGCATCGATGGCCGTGCGCGGGCCGGCATCGGTGGAGACTTCCCGCGTTCTCGGCTCCGCCCGCAGGACCTGGAGACCACGTCCCTCGATGTCCGATGCCGCGTCCTGCGCGGTGTACAGGACGGCGGGGTTCGGGGGTCCGCCGAAACCGTGCGCGAGATTGTCGCTGTCGTGGGCCACGACGAGCAGCCGCCCACCGGGCGCGACCGCGTCGGCCGCCGCGCGGAGGGCGTCGCGGCGCAGCCGCTCGTCCACCTGGAGGTAAGCGACGATCACAAGGTCGGCGCCGTGGCGGGCCGGGGTGTACTCCCGCAGGTCGGCTTCGACCAGCTGGACCCGGCCCGCGTGCTCGCCGAGCCTCCGCTCGGCGAGCGAGCGGGCACGGGCGAGCCCGGCGGCGGAGAAGTCGACCGCGGTGACCGTCCAGCCGCGCTCGGCGAGCCACAGCGCGTTGCGCCCCTCGCCCGCGGCCAGGTCGAGGGCACGGCCCGGCGGCAGATCCGCCGCGACCTCCTCCACCCACCGGTTCGGCCCGGCCGACCAGACCAGTTCACTGCCGGCGTACCGGCGATCCCACTCGGCGCTGTCCATGGCTTCCTCCTCGACCGGCCTTGGACGCGGACCGAGGGCTCGGCCGCGTCAGGCGAGCGTCAGGCGAGCGTCAGGAACAGTCTCTCCAACTGGGCCCGGTCGAGCTCGGCCTGCTGCGATCCCGCGTCCTCCTCGCGTGCCGCGCACTGTTCGAGGCCGGTTGCGATGATCTTGAACCCCGCGCGGTCGAGCGCCCGTGAGGCGGCGGCGAGCTGGTTGATCAGGTCGGCGCAGTCGCGGCCTTCCTCGATCATCTTGATGACGCCGCCGATCTGCCCCTGGGCGCGCCGGAGCCGCACGGCGACCCCGGCCAAGGACTCCTTGTCCAGTTCCATCGTCGCCGCCTCCCTTCTCAGGCGCTGTGCTTGTGCTGGTGCTCGGCCGCGTGGCGGCGCACCTCGTCCATGTCCACGGCCCGGGCCTCCTCGATCAGCTTCTCCAGGTCCGGCTCGCGCAGCGCGCCGGGCTGGGCGTACAGCACGACCCTGTCGCGGATGATCATCAGGGTCGGGATCGAGGAGATCTGGAAGGCGGCGGCCAGCTCCTGCTGGGCTTCGGTGTCGACCTTGCCGAACACGATGTCGGCGTGCTCGTCGGAGACCCGCTCGTAGACGGGTGCGAAGAAGCGGCAGGGCCCGCACCAGCCGGCCCAGAAGTCGATGAGGACCATGTCGTCGCCGGCGAGCACGTCCTCGAAGTTCTCGCGCGTCAGTTCGATCGTGGCCATCACAGCCCCCTCTTACGGTTTGAAATACCCCTACGGGTATGAGAACAACCACTGGCCGTCGTCGATTCCAGGCGTTCACATACGGGCAGGGGTACCACGAGGCGCGCGTACCGGCGCTTCCTGCTACAGGGAACGCGGCCGGCAGGAAGCCGCTCGGGGAGGACGATCACCCGGCACCTGCACAGGCCGTCGATGACGAAAGGACGATCTCATGGATTACGGCATGAGCATCAGACTGCACCAGCCGTTCGCCGAGGCCGTCGAGCGGGTCAGGGCGGCGCTGAGCGAGCAGGGGTTCGGCGTGCTCACCGAGATCGACGTGCGCGCCACGCTGCAGGACAAGCTCGGCGAGACGATGGAGGACTACCTGATCCTCGGCGCCTGCAACCCGCCGCTCGCCCACCGGGCGCTGGAGGCCGACCGGCGGATCGGCCTGCTGCTGCCCTGCAATGTCGTCGTCCGGTCCGAAGACGGCGACACCCTCGTCGAAGCGCTGGACCCCCAGGTCATGGTCACGGTGAGCGAAGAGCCCGGCCTCGAACCGGTCGCCGAGGCCGCCGCCGGGAGGCTCACCGCGGCGCTGGAGTCCCTGAGCCGCTGAGGACGGCAGCCTGCGGCACGTGCGGCACGGGGGATGTCAGGTCGTCCAGGTCTCCAGGGCGAGCAGATCGCGCATCGACACCATGCCGACCACGCGGCCCTGGTCCTGGACCGGCAGGTGGCGGACTCCCGCGTCCAGCATCCGGCGGGCCACCTCGCGCGCGTCCTCCTCCAGCCCGGCGGTCTGGATCTGCTTGGACGCGTATGCCGCGGCCAACTGCGAGGCCGGTTCGGGCGAGGTCGCCAGCGCCTCGACGAGGTCGCGCTCGGTGATGATCCCGAGCACCTGCTCGCCGTCGAGCACGGCCAGGGCCCCGATCTCGTTGTCCCTCATCCATCGCGCCACGTCGACCAGCCGCTCATCCGCCGGGCAGCCGAAGACCATCGGACGGTAAACATTACTGATCTGCATTGTCCCCTCCATTGCATTGATCGAATTCAGCCCGTTCGAGCTTCGGCCGTTGAGACGGCCTGGGCCCCGCTCGTGCGGGTGCGCCTTTTCATTGCTCGTCCTGCCCCGGGAAGCCGCAGGCATGACGGCTACAAGGAGGGCAGACGGTCCGAGGCCGGTGCCTGCAGGACGCGGTCGATCAACAAGTGCAGGTGTGAGCGGAACCGCGTGATCTCCTTCGCGTCAAGGGTGTCGCGGTGGCCGTGCGGCAGCGAGGTGGTGCCGCGCCACGGCGTGGGCTTATCGCCGTGGTTGGGCACGCCGTAGGTGACGAACCCGGTCATCGCCCACACCAAGGTCCACAGCATGTAATCGACGTCGACGCCCCGGGACGCCAGTGGCCGCAGGGCGTTGCCGACCAGGTCGGTCAGCGGCCGCTCGTATTCGGACTCCAAGTCCGCGCTGCCGGCCGCGTCCCCCACCCACCGGTGCAGCCACAGCCGGGCCACGTGAGGGTTGGACAGATGAAAGTCCAGGTAGGTGTCGGCGAAATCACGGAGTCCCTCCACGGTCAGGCGCATGGACTCGACCGCGTCCTCCAGCATCTCCCGCTCGATGAGGTGCGCGCGCCGCATCACCTCGTGATAAAGCTCCAGCGTGCCACCGGTTTGTTGCAGCAGTGCGGCGGTGTCCACGCCGGCGGCCTCAGCGATCATGCCGCCGGTGGTGCCGTCGAATCCGAGGTCGGCGAACAGCCGGGTCGCGACCTGAATGATCCGCTCTCGTTCAGAACCCGCACCTGCGTTCATATCGACGCCCTATACCCGCCCGCATGGGCGCTGCACCCGTTGAGCCACTACTCCCGCACGGGTGCGCGACCATGCGATTGAGAAGGTCATGGTCTCCATTTGTTTCGGTAATGGCATTTGCGTCGCCCCTCTGTCGCCGGGTCAGGCCGAGGGGATGACGGCGACCGGGCAGCGGGCGTGGTGGATGACGCCGTGGGCGATCGAACCGAGCCGGGGCGCGGTCCAGCGGCGCTGGTGGGCGCCGACGACGAGAAGGCGCGCGTTGCGGGACGCGTTGGACAGCGCGGTCACCGGGTGCTCCAGGATGATCTCGTCCACGACGTCCACGCGCGGATACTTGGCGCGCAGCGGCGCGCAGGTCTGGACGACCTCGGCGCGCAGGTCCCGTTCGATCTGCTCGCCGTCGACGGCGTACCCGGCCTCGATGAGGGTGCCGAACGTCTGCCAGGCGTGCACGACGCGCAGCCGGGCGTCCCGCAGCGCGGCGGTCTCGAAGGCGTAGTCGAGGACGGCGCCGACGTCCCGCAGCAGGTCGATGCCGACGACGACCTCGCCGCGGTCGGCGGCGTCCCCGTGCACGATCACGACCGGGACGGTGGGGCGCGCGGCCATGCGCAGGCTCGTGGAGCCGAGGAGCATGCTGGCGAACCCGCCGCGGCCCCGGCTGCCGAGCACCAGTTCGAACGCCTTGTCCGACTGGGCGTGCAGGGCCTGCGGGATCTCCTCGGCGACCAGGGCGGTCGTGACCTCCAGGGCGGGCCACTGTTCCTGGATGCGCTCGCGGGTCGCGGTCAGCAGCCGGTGCCCGGCGCGGGTCATCCGTTCGGTGCTCTGGGCCGGCTTGAACAGCGGCGCCTTGTAGGGCCAGCTCTCCAGGGCGTGGACGATGTGCAGGGCGCGTTCGCGCAGGACGGCTTCGGCCGCGGCCCAGCGCACGGCGCGGTCCGACTCCTCGGAGCCGTCGATGCCGACGACGATCGGCTCGGACATCGTGTTCTCCTTCGGTTGTCCTTCCCTGTTTCCAGGCTCTTCTCCCGTCGCGCGCCGCCCCAGGGGCGAAGGTCCCTGTCCCGAAGAGTCGCCCGTCCCTGGGAGCCGCGGCCCTGGGTGGGAAGCATGAAGGTTCTGGGCTTCGACGGAACGGCGAGGTGGACATCGAGGTGGACATGCGGACTGGGCTCGCGCGGCACGGCCCCGAGGTGCTCTTCGCGCTGGCCGGTGGCGGGCTGGTGGCGGGCGCCGCCGTCCGCTGGACGGCCGGGGCTCCCGCCGGCGACCTGATCTGGCTGCTGGTGACGGTGCTGGCACTCGTCCCGGCGGTCTGGTGGGTGGTGGCCGGGCTGCTGCACCGCAGGTTCGGCAGCGATGTGATCGCGGTCCTCGCGCTGGCGGGGACGATCGCGGTCGGCGAGGCCCTCGCCGGTGCGGTGATCGCGGTGATGCTGACCGGCGGGCGGCTGCTGGAGGACCGCGCGGGGCGGCGGGCCCGCCGCGACCTGGGTGCGCTGCTGTCGCTCGCGCCCCGCGTCGCGCACCGCCGGACGGACGGCGGCGGCCTGGACACGATCGACGTCGCCGAGGTGCGTCCCGGCGACCGGCTGCTGGTCCGCGCGGGCGAGGTGGTGCCGGTTGACGGGCTCGTGGAGGGCGGGACGGCCGTCCTGGACGAGTCCACGCTCACCGGCGAGGCGCTGCCGGTGGAGCATCCGGCGGGCGGCGAGGTGCGCAGCGGCGCCGTCAATTCGGGGCGGCCCTTCGAGCTCCGCGCGACGAACGACGCGGCCTCCAGCACCTACGCGGGGATCGTCCGGCTGACCGAGGAGGCCGCGGCGGAGAGCGCGCCGTTCGTGCGGCTCGCCGACCGGTACTCGGCCCTGTTCATCCCGGTGACGCTGGCAGTGGCCGGGGCGGCGTGGCTGGCCGCCGGGGATCCGGTGCGGGCCGTGGCGGTGCTGGTCGTGGCGACGCCCTGCCCGCTGATCCTGGCCGCGCCGATCGCGTTCGTGTCCGGCCTGTCGCGCTGCGCGCGGCGGGGCGTGGTGGTGAAGGGCGGGAGCGCGCTGGAGCGGCTCGCCGGGGCGCGGGTGCTGCTGTTCGACAAGACCGGCACCGTCACCACCGGGCATCCCGCGCTCGCCGAGGTCGTCCCCGCCCGTCCGGCGCCCGCCGGTGATCCGCTGGCCCTGGCGGCCTCGCTCGACCAGGTGTCGCCGCACGTGCTGGCCTCGGCGATCGTGCGGGGCGCTCGTGAACGCGGGCTGCCGCTCGACGCGCCGTCGGACGTCGCCGAGACCGCCGGGCAGGGCGTGCGCGGCGTTGTGGGCGGCCGTCGGGTGAGCGTCGGGAAGGCGAGCTGGGCCGGTGAAGCCGACCCGGCCTGGTTGGAGCGGGTACGCCGCCGGGCCGCCGCGCACGGCGCGATCACCGTGTTCGTCGGGGTGGACGGGCGGGTCGCGGCCGTCCTGCTGCTGCGCGACCGGATCCGCCCGGACGCGCCGCGCACCTTCCGCCTGCTGCGCCGGGCCGGCATCGAGCGCACCGTGATGGTGACCGGCGATCGCGCGGACGTCGCGGACTCGATCGGCCGGCTGATCGGCGCGGACACCGTGCACTCCGGCCTCACTCCCGCGGAGAAGGTGGGCGTCGCCCGCGCGGAGAGCGAGCGGGCGGCGACCGTGATGGTCGGGGACGGGGTCAACGACGCGCCCGCGCTGGCCGCGGCCGGGGTCGGCGTCGCGCTCGGCGCCCGGGGCGCCACGGCGTCGTCGGAGGCGGCGGACGTGGTGATCACGGTGGACCGGCTGGAGCGGCTGGCCGAGACGCTCGCGATCGCGCGGCGCACCCGGTCGGTCGCGCGGCAGAGCGTGGTCGTCGGCATGGGGCTGTCGCTGGCCGCGATGGTCGCCGCGGCGTTCGGCCTGCTGGCCCCGGCGGCGGGCGCGCTGCTCCAGGAGGGCATCGACGTGGCCGCGATCCTCGCCGCGCTGCGCGCGCTCGGCCCGGGGCGCGACCGGGAGCCGCGGCTGCGCGGCGACGCCGCCGAGCTCGTCCGGCGGCTGGACGAGGAGCACCGGGCCCTGTGGCCGCGCATCGACCGGCTGCCCGTCCTGGCGGACACGATCGCGGCGTCCGAGGGGCGGGAGCGCGACGACGCGTTCGACGCGCTGACGGGCTTCCTGACCGACCTCGCCGAACATGAGCGCAAGGATGAGCGGCTGCTCTACCCGGCGGTCGCGAAGGCTCTCGGCGGCGCCGACCCCACCGGGGCGATGAGCCGCGGCCATACCGAGATCGCCGAGCTGACGCGCCGCATCGGCGCCCTCATCACGGAGCTGCGCGCCGCGCCCGCCGCGGGCGAGCCGGTGGCGGATCTGCGCCGGACCGTCCAGGAGCTGTACGCGGTCCTGCGGCTGCATTTCGCGCAGGAGGAGGAGAACTACTTCGTCCTCGCCGACGTCCACGACGCCTCCCGGCCCTGACGCACCGAACCGTCACGCTTCGCCGGGGCGGGCCTGCCGGCCGGCCCGGCGGCGGTTCCAGCGGCGGAGCTCGTCGGTGCCCCAGACGATGAGCGGGAACACGGCGATGATCGCCAGGACGTCCCAGGGCAGGGCGGCGGTGCCGAACAGGTCCTGCAGCGGCGGCAGGTAGATCAGGGCGGCGGCGAACAGCACCTCGAAGGCGATGCCGGCGAGCAGGAGCGGGTTGCTGGCGAGGCCGACCTCGCGGAGGGACGCGTGGTCGGTGCGGGCGGCCATGGCGGTGCCGATCTGGCACGTGACCAGGCCCGCGAACGTCGCCGTCGTGGCGGTCAGGTAGGCGTGGTGCAGGGCGGCGCCCTTGCCGGTGGGATCGCCGGGGTGCCAGCCGGCGCGCCACAGGACGTAGAAGAACACGAGCATGACCAGGGCGGCGGAGACCAGGCCCAGGTAGCCCCAGGCGCGGATCAGCATGTCGCGGGAGATGACGCCCTGGGAGGACGGGCGCGGCGGGCGGTTCATGATGCCGGGCTCGGCGGGTTCGCGGCCGAGCGCGAGCGCGGGCAGCGTCTCGGTGCCGAGGTCGATCGCGAGGATCTGCAGGACGGTGAGCGGGAGGGGCACCAGGCCGCCGCTCAGCGCGAACACCAGGAACGGCACGATCTCCGGGACGGCGTGCGCGAAGATGTACAGGATGAACTTGCGGACGTTGTCGTAGACGCGGCGCCCGGATTCGATCGCGGTGACGATGGTCGCGAAGTTGTCGTCGGTCAGCACCATGGTGGACGCCTCGCGGGCCACGTCGGTGCCCGAACGTCCCATCGCCACGCCGATGTGGGCCTGGTGCAGGGCCGGCGCGTCGTTGGCGCCGTCCCCGGTCATCGCCACCACCCGGCCGTGGGCGCGCAGCGCGTCGGCGACCTTCAGCTTGGTCTCCGGGGACGAGCGGGCGAAGACGATCTCGGCGTCGCCGGTCAGCAGCTCGTCGAGCGCGTCGTCGTGGACCTCCTCGGATTCGGCGACGACCCGCAGGCGCGGGACGCCGATGCCGACCTCGGCGGCGACGGCGGCGGCCGTGGCGCCGTTGTCGCCGGTCACGATGTGGACGCGCAGCCCGGCGTCGTGGCAGCGGCGGACGGCGTCGGCGACCTGCGGGCGCGGCGGATCGTACAGTCCGACCAGGCCGAGGAGGCGCAGCCCGGTCTCGGCCTCCTCCCGGCGCTCGGGCACCTCCCCGCCGGGCGGCAGCTCCCGGACGGCGACCGCCAGCACCCGCAGCCCCCGCCGCGCGAGGTCGTCCACGATGGCCATGACCGTGGCGCGGTCGGCTCCGGTGGTGCGGGCCAGGACGGCTTCGGGCGCGCCCTTGACGTAGACGGTGAGGCGGTCGCCGTGCTGCCCGACCGTGGACATCAGCCGCAGCCGCGCGTCGAACCGGAAGATCGCGCGGCGCCGGTCGTCGCGGGCGGCCGGCAGCGCGGCGGCGTCGGTCCCGGCCCCCTCGACCAGGGCGATCTCGGTCGGGTCGCCCTGCAGGCCGCCGCTCTCGGCGACGGAGACCGTGGTGCATTCGGTCATCGCCTCCGCGAGCGCCGGGGGCGGAGCCGCGGTGGTGACGATCCCGGTCTCCGGGGTCCAGTGGGCCTGGAGGCGCATCCGGTTCTGGGTCAGGGTGCCGGTCTTGTCGGTGCAGATGACGTTGGTGGAGCCGAGCGTCTCCACCGCGCTGAGCCGCTTGACGACCGCGCCCTGCTTCGCCAGGACGCGGACGCCGACCGCCAGCGCGAGCGTGATGGTCGGCAGGAGCCCTTCGGGGACGTTGGCGACCAGCAGGCCGATGGCGAACATCAGCGCGTCCCTGAGCGGCAGCCCGACCAGCGCGCCGATCAGCAGGAACACCGCGCCCATGCCGACCGCGACCGCCGCGATCAGCCAGGCGACCTTCTTGACCTGCACCTCCAGCGGGCTGTCGCGGCGGGGCGCGCGCTGGCTGAGGGCGGCGATGCGGCCGAGTTCGGTGTGCCCGCCGGTCGCGAAGACGATCGCCCGCGCCTCGCCGCCGGTGCAGGTCGTCCCGGAGAACACCAGGTTCGGTTCGCGCAGCAGCGGGGCGCCCTCCCGCGCGGGAGCGGCGACCCGCTCCACCGGCGCCGACTCGCCGGTCAGCATCGACAGGTCGACCTCCACCGCCCCGTCGGTCAGCCGCGCGTCGGCGGGGATCTTGTCGCCCTCCGCCAGCACGATCAGGTCGCCCGGCACCAGCCCGGCGGCCTCGACGGCCTGCCTCCGTCCGTCCCGGACGACGTGGGCCTGCTCGGGCAGGTAGGCCGCCAGCGCCTCCACCGCGCGTTCGGCCTGGTGCTCCTGCAGCAGCGCGAAGACGGCGTTGATCAGGATGACCGCGAGGATCGCCCAGCCCAGCACCGCCATCCCGGCGATGAACGCCAGCGCGCCGGCGCCCCACAGCAGCAGCGCCAGCGGATGGGCGAGCTGGCCCGTCAGCAGCCGCACCAGGGACCGCTTCTCCCGGCGCCGCACCTGGTTGGGCCCGTAGACCGCCAGCCGCCGGGCCGCCTCGCGCGCGGACAGGCCCCGGTCTCCGGTGCCCAGTTCCCTGCGCAGCAGCGGCAGGGGTTCCCGCGGATCGGCGCTCGGCTCGGCCTGGCCGGTCGCGGTGCCCGCGTGGTGTCGTCTGGCGGGCATGGCTCAGCGGTGACGTCGCGGGTCGGGAGCGAAGACCACCACTGTTCCGCACACCTCGTCCTGGACGGCGCCGCGCGGCACTTCGACGCCCTGATCCGCCATGGCCTGGACGAACATGCCCTTCAGATCCCCGTCGAATCGCTCGCCCGGGGCCGCAGCAGCGGTTCGAGGCTCGCCACGTCCACGCGCTGCCGACGCTCGGCGACCTTGTTCATGTCTCCAGCGTCCGGCGGGGCGGGTCGCGGGTCAGCGCTCCAAGGTCACCGGCGGCCGGGACGATGGTCCTTCGGCCGGCTCCGCTCACCGGCCCGCGGCCGGGAGTGTGACGCGGAAGACCGTGTGGCCGGCGTCGGCGAGTTCGGCGCGTCCGCCGTGCGCGACGGCCACCGCCTGGACGATCGCCAGCCCCAGGCCCGTGCCGCCCGCGGTGCGGGCGCGGCCGGGGTCGGCGCGGACGAACCGGTCGAAGATCTCGTCCCGCAGGTCGGGCGGGATGCCGGGGCCGTCGTCCTCCACGTCGAGGACGACGCTCTCGCCGCGCACCGCGAGCCGGACGGTGACGTGGGTGCCGGGCGGCGTGTGGGTGCGGGCGTTGGCGAGCAGGTTGGCGATCAGCTGGTGGAGGCGCCGGTCGTCGCCGGTGACGGTCACCGGTTCCTCGGGGAGCACCAACTCCCAGCGGTGGTCCGGGCCGGCGGCGCGGGCGTCGGCGGTGGCGTCCAGGACGAGGCGGGTGAGGTCGACCGGACGGGCTTCGAGCGGGCGGCCGGCGTCCAGGCGCGCGAGCAGGAGCAGGTCGTCGACCAGTTCGGACATGCGCACCGACTCGGCCTCGATGCGTCCGAGCGCGTGCCGCACGTCCGCCGGGACGGGCTCGGACGTGCGCAGCGCCAGCTCGGCGTGCCCGCGGATGGCGGCGACGGGCGTGCGGAGCTCGTGGCTGGCGTCGGCGGCGAACCGGCGCAGCCGCTCCTCGCTCGCGTGCCTGCGCGCCAGCGCGGTCTCGACGTGGCCGAGCATCCGGTTCAGCGCCGCACCGACCTGGCCGACCTCGGTGCGGGGGTCGGTGTCGGGGACCCGCTCCGGCATCGCCACCTCGCCGCTGGCCAGCGGCAGCTCGGTCACCCGGGACGCGGTGGCCGCGACCCGGCGCAGCGGACGCAGCGCGAGCCGCACCCAGGCCGCCGCCGCGATCCCGGCGGCGGCGAGCACGGCCGCGAAGACGGCGGCCTCGACCAGGACCAGCCGGTGCAGGGTCTCCTCTGCGGGATGCAGCGGCAGCCCGGTGACCAGCACGTCGCCGTCGTCGCCGCGCACCGCCGCCACCCGGTACTCCTCCAGCGCCGACAGGGACAGCGACCTGCTGCGGCCGCCGGGCGGGAGGGCGGCCAGGGCGCGCCGGTCGGCGGCGGTGAGCGGAACCGGCTCGACGGCGTCGCCGCGGACGACCACGGCCTGTGTCACCGAGCCCCCGAACAGCCGCGCGCCGAAGGTCCCCGGCGCCTGCCCGCGGGTGTCGGGGCCGTTGTCGGCGTCCGGGCGCCGCTCGTGCTCCAGGCTCGCCGGGAACCTGCCGCCGGACGCGGCCAGCTGCTCGTCCAGCCGGCCGACGAGGAACCGGTCGAGCGCCGCCGCGGTGGCGATCCCGACGGCGAGGCAGCTCAGCGCGAGCAGGACGACCAGCCCGGCGGTGAGCCGGGCCCGCAGCGTGCGCGGGCCCCTCACGGGGCCGCCGGCCGCAGGACGTACCCGACGCCGCGGACGGTGTGGATCATCGGTTCCCGGCCCGCGTCGATCTTCTTGCGCAGGTAGCTGATGTACAGCTCGACGACGTGGGCCTGGCCGCCGAAGTCGTAGTCCCAGACGCGGTCGAGGATCTGCGCCTTGGACAGCACCCGGCGCGGGTTGCGCATCAGGAACCGCAGCAGTTCGAACTCGGTGGGGGTCAGTTCGACGAGCCGCCCGTCGCGGGTCACCTCGCGGGCGTCCTCGTCCAGGGTGAGGCCGCCGACGGTGAGCAGCCGCGCGGCCTCCGTCCGCCGGGCCATGCCGGCGCGGCGCAGCAGCCCGCGCAGCCGCGCCAGAACCTCCTCCAGGCTGAACGGCTTGGTCACGTAGTCGTCGCCGCCCGCGGTGATCCCGGCGATGCGGTCCTCGACGGCGTCGCGCGCGGTCAGGAACAGCACGCACACCTCCGGCGCCTCGGCGCGGAGGCGGTGCAGCACCTCGAGGCCGCCGATGTCGGGGAGCATCACGTCGAGCACGACCGCGTCGGGCCGGAAGTCGCGGGCGGCGGCGACCGCCCCGGCGCCGTCGCCGGCGGTGCGGACGGCCCAGCCCTCGGACGCCAGCACGCGCGACAGCACCTCGGCGAGGTCCGGTTCGTCGTCGACGACCAGGACCCGGACGGGCGTGCCGTCCGCCCGGCGCAGGCCCGCGGCCCCGGATTCGTCCTGTGTCATGGTGCCGCCATGGTCCCTCTCCCACCTCTGAGTTTCCTCTGAAAAGGCGCTGAAAGGGGGTCTTCCCCGCGCTGTCATAGGGAACTCAGAAATTGCGTAGGCAGGGTGGCCGGCATGACCACGACCAGACCCGACGTCCAGCGGCCCGTCGCCCGGCCTTCGCGGCCGGTGTGGCGCGTCCCGTCCTCCTGGCCCCAGGTCCTGATCTATGCCGGGGCCGTCCTGGTGCTCGCGCTGTGGTGGCGGAGCACCGGCTCGGTCACCGGGCTGGACGGCTGGCTGACCGAGGCGGGCCGCGTCACCGGCCTGCTCGCGGGCTACGGATGCGCCGTCCTGCTGGCCCTGATGGCGCGGGTGCCGGCGCTGGAACGCGGCGTCGGCACCGACCGGCTGGCGCGCTGGCACGCGATGGGCGGCCGGTACACCGTCTGGCTCGCCCTGGCGCACGCCCTGCTGATCATCTGGGGGTACGCGGTGACGTCCCGCACGGACGTCGTCCACCAGACGGCGACCGTCGTCCTCGACTATCCCGAGATGCTCAAGGGGACGGCCGGGTTCCTCCTGCTCCTCGGCGTCGGCATCACCTCGGCGCGGGCGGCGCGGCGCAGGCTGCGGTACGAGACCTGGCACTACCTGCACTTCGCGACCTACCTCGCGATCTTCCTGGCGTTCTCGCACCAGCTCGCCAACGGCGCCCAGTTCGTCGATGACGCCTGGGCGAGAGGCGCCTGGTACACGCTGTACATCGGGGTCGCCGTGCTCCTCGTCTGGTTCCGCTTCCTCACACCGGTCATCCGGGGGCTCCGGCACGGGCTGCGGGTCGCCGCCGTCCGCACCGAGGCGCCGGGCGTCGTCTCCGTCTACATGACCGGACGCGACCTGGGCAGGCTGCGCGCCGAGCCGGGGCAGTTCTTCCGCTGGCGGTTCCTGGCGCCCGGTTTCTGGTGGGCGGCAAATCCGTACTCGCTGTCCGAGCCGCCGCGCGGCCACCGGCTGCGGATCACCGTCAAGGAGGCCGGAGACCACAGCCGCGCGCTGGCCCGCCTCCGCCCCGGCACGCGGGTGTGGGCGGAGGGCCCCTACGGCGGCTTCACCGGCACGCGGCCCCACCACGACCGGGCCCTGCTGCTCGCCGGCGGCGTCGGCGTCACCCCGCTGCGGACCCTGTTCGAAACCCTCCCCGGCGACGTCACCCTCGTCTACCTCGCCCGCCGCCCGGAGGACCTGGCGCTGCGGGGCGAGCTGGACGCCGTCGCCGCCGCACGCGGTGCCCGCGTGCACTACTTCGTGGACGAGCCGTCCGAGTACTCGCTCCCGCTGACCGGACGCGCGCTGCGATCGATCGTGCCCGACGTGCGGCACCGCGACGTCTACCTGTGCGGGCCGCCCGGTATGACCGCCGCCGCGCTGCGGGCCCTCCGCCAGGCCGGCGTGCGCCGCCGCCACATCCGCACCGAGTCGTTCGAGTTCTGAGAGGCCCAGCATGCGCCGAGCCACCATCGCCACCGGGACGACCCTCGCGGGCGTCGTCCTGCTGCTGTCGCTGAAACCGCACCACCAGGCGGTGCCGGTGACGCGTCCGCCCTCCCCGGAACCGCCCGCGCCCGGCGGAATCGCGGCGGCAGCCGCGAACGGGACCTACCGGGGCCAGAGCGTCGACACCGAGTACGGGCCGGTCCAGGTCGAGATCACGATGTCGAAGGGGCATCTCACCGCCGTCCGGGTCCTGCGCGCCCCGTCCTCGAACGGCCGCGACCGGGAGATCGCGGCCATGGCCCTGCCCCGGCTCACCGAGGAAGCCCTCACGGCCGGGAACGCCCGCATCGACGCGGTCTCCGGAGCGACCTACACCAGCGAGGGGTACATCACGTCCCTGCAGAGCGCCCTGGACCAGGCCCATGCCTGAGGCGATCCGCCACGTCGAGCACGCGATGGGGACGGCGGTCACGTTCGACATCCGCTCGGGCCCCTCCCCCGCCGTCACCGAGGCGCTGGCAGAGGCCGTCGCGTGGCTGCACCACGTCGACCACGTGTTCTCCCCGTACCGTCCCGGCAGCCAGGTGTCCCGCCTCGCCGACGGCCGTCTCACGGCCGGCGAATGCGATCCCGAGGTCGCCGACGTCCTGCACCGCTGCCGCGTGCTGGAGCGCATCACCAGAGGGGCGTTCACCTGCCGTCCCGGTGGACGGCTCGACCCCAGCGGCCTGGTCAAGGGATGGGCGGTCGAGCGGGCGTCCACGATCCTGCACGAGGCCGGCGTCCTCGACCACTGCGTGAACGGCGGCGGCGACATCCAGGCGCGCGGGGAGGCCGGTCCAGGACGGCCATGGCAGATCGGCCTCTCCGATCCGCACCACCGCGACCGGCTCATCGCCGCCGTGACCGGACACGACCTCGCGGTCGCCACCTCCGGCACCGCCGAACGCGGCGCCCACATCATCGACCCCCGCACCGGACGCCCCGCCACCGGCCTCGCGTCGATCACCCTGGTCGGACGCCACCTGACCGACGTCGACGCCCTCGCCACCGCCGCCTTCGCCATGGGCGGCGCCGCACGCACCTGGGTGGAGGCGCATCCCGGCATCGAAGCACTGGCCGTGGCCTCGGACTGCTCCACCTGGCGCACATCCGGCTTCGGAGACGTCGCCCTAGCCGTCTCCCCGCCAGGTCAGGGCTTGTAGGACGGCCCGTTCGGAGGTTCCCGCTCGTCGATGCGAACGGCCCGGCGCTTCTCACCGGGACGGGCCGACGACCGCGACCGGGCATTCCGCGTGATGGATCGCGCCGTGGACGACGGAGCCGAGCCCGGGCAGGCCCGACCGGTGACGGCTCACACCGACGACGAGGAGATCAGCCGTCCGCGACACCTTGGACAGGGCGGACACCGGGTGCCCGACGATCACCTCGTTCACCACCTCGACCAGCGGATACTGCTCGCGCAGCGGGGCGTAGGCGGCGATGACGCCCGCACGCCGCTCGTCGTTCATCTGGTCCTCGTCAACGGCGTACCCGGACTCGGTGAGGCTCGCGGGGATCTGCCAGGCGTGCACGACGCGCAGCCGCGCCCCGCGGACGGCGGCGGCGTCGAAGGCGTACTCCAGCACGTCGACCGCCTCGTCCTCGATGTCCCATCCCACCGCGACCTCCCCGCGGTCGGCGCCCGCTTCCCCGCGCACGACCACGACCGGGACGGGCGAGTGCCCGGCCACGCGAAGGCTCACGGAACCGAGCAGCAGACCGACGAAGCCGCCGCGCCCGCGCTGGCCGACGACCAGTTCCAGAGCCTTCTCCGACTCGTCCCGCAGCGCGTCGGGCGGCGTGTTGACCGCCAGCGCGGTGGTCACTCGCAGCTCAGGCCAGCGGGCCCGCACGTGTTTCTCGGCCTCCAGCAGGACGTCGCTTCCCGCACGTGACGCTCGCTCCAAGCCATCGGGCGGGGTGAACCGGCGAACCTGATACGGCCAGATCCGCGCCGCGTGCACGATGTGCAGCGGCCGGTGGCGCCGCGCCGCATCGGCGGCCGCCCACTCGACGGCACGCTTCGCGGCGCCGGACCCATCCGTTCCCACAACGACCGGTACGGGCATGGGCTCCTCCCAACGATCAGGCGGGTTTCACACCCATGAGCGCGAGCCTCCGCTCTGAGTGCCGGGCCGGGCGGCTTCCCAGGGCCCGTATGTTCCGAGCCGGGAAGGCCGCCCCGGCCGGTCTAGACATCGTTCCCCGTGGAGGCGTGGACGACCGCCACCGGGCAGGGCGCATGATGGACCAGCGTGTGGCTGACCGAGCCGAGCAGCAGCCCGCGGAATCCGCCCAGCCCCCGCGAGCCGACGACGAGCAGGCGTGCTCCGGCGGCCGCGTCCATCAGCACCTCCCTCGCCTGTCCGATCACGACATCGATCTCGGCGTCCACCCCCGGATGGCGCTCGCGCAGCGGGCGCATCCACCGGGCCAGCCGCGCCTCGGCCGCGGACCGCAGATCGGCCTCGTCCACCAACGGCGGCAGATCCCTCCCGGACACCGGCTCCCAGGCGACCACCACGCTCAGAGCGGACCCTCGCCCCTCCGCCTCGGCGAAGGCCAGTGCCAACGCCGACCGGGACGCCGGGGAACCGTCCACTCCGGCGATGATCCGGCCCGGACCCAGATCAAGGCGGCCGCGGACGAGCACGACGGGACACGCGGCATGCGCGGCCACCTGCGCCCCCACGGAACCGAGCAGCAGGCCCGGGAAGCCGCCGGTGCCCCGGGGCCCCAGCACCACCAGGTCGGCGCTCCCGCCGACCTCGATCAGCTTGGCGGCGGCGGGCGCCCGCGCGAGGACCGCCTGCACCTTGAGGTCGGGCGCCGCCCTCCGGGCGCGCTCGATACCGCCGTTCAGGATGTCCTCGGCCACGGCCCTCGGGTCGATGGCGGGCATGGTGGCCGGGCGTCCGACGCGGACGTCCCATGCGTGGAGCACGGTCAGCGGCACATCCCGCATTCGCGCCGCGTCGGCGGCCCACTCAAGGGCGTGGACACTGCCCTCCGAACCGTCGTACCCGACGACCACGCCGGTGATGGGCTGTTCGCTCATGTGCCGCCGCCTTTGGTCTTGGTCTCACGGTGTGGCGCCTTGGCTCCCACCGATTCAGGGATGTCCCGCACGGTCGGCTGAACGGGCGGGCCGTCCCGCCGGACGCGCCTGCGGAGGTTCCGGAACTGCCGGTGCTGCATGAGGAAATGCGCGGGCTCGCCGAAGAGGCGGCCCACGAGCCGGTCCGCCGCGGCCGGCCTCCCGCGGCCGCGCGTCCGGACGATCAGCCTCGTCCCGCCGCCGGGCAGCGGCCTCAGGTGGAAGGCCCAGATCCCGTCGGTGTACGCCTCGGGCATCGGGCCGCGCGGGTCGAACGGCCGTCCGGACGGAAGTTCGAGGTCGGACCTGAGCACCAGCGTCCTCGCGGGGTCGAGGACCGCGACGACGAAGTAGACCGCCCCGCTGGGCACCGCGGGCAAGCGGGTGCCGACGGCCACGTCCTGCCACCCGGGATGGATCTCGGCGGCGCTCCGCTCACCCCTGTTGTCGAGGAGGTCCCAGCTGTACCAGCCGGCCCGCCCGCATCCCATCTGGACCAGCCACGGCCAGACGTCCTCGGGCGGCGCGGGCAGCGAGACCGCCATGGTCGACTGCGCGGTCGCCCCCTGAATGAGATCGTCACCGGGATAGGACGTGCTCGCCTCTTCCCGCGTCGCGCCCCAGCGCAGCAGGCGAGGACGCACCAGGGCCGCGTAGGCGCCGACCGCGAGAACGGTGAACGCGGTGCTGCGAAGGGTCGTTCTCATTGTTCCCATCCCCTCTCGGCTGTCCTCTCCACGCTTCCCCTCTGCCCGATGAGCTTTCAGAGGCTTCCGCCCCCTTGCAGGGCGGACCTTCGGCCTTGGAGGAGCGGGACACAGGCCGGTGGCACTGGCCGCCGGGCCTCTGCGGCGTGGGTGAGGGTCGATCAGCCGCTGAGCAGCCGTGGATTCCGGTGAGGGCTAGTCGGTGGGGTTCGGGGGTGCGTGGACGACCGCTACCGAGCAGGGCGCGTACTGCAGCAGGGCATGGCTGACCGATCCGAGCAGGAGGCCGCGGAAGCCGCCCAGCCCCCGCGAGCCGACGACGAGTAGACGCGCGCCCTGCGCGGCATTCAGCAGGACTTCACGCGGATGGCCGACCAGGACCTCGGCCTGCGCGTCCACTCCCGGGTGAAGGTCCCGCAACGGGGCCGTCAACTGCTCCAGCCGTGCCGTGGCCGCCTCCCGCATGCCGGTCTCGTCGACCAGCGGCGGAAGATCCTTCAACGGCGCCGGCTCCCAGGCCGCCACCGCGTGCAGGGACAGTCCGTGCAGTTCAGCCTCGGCGAACGCCATCGCCAGCGCGGCCTGGGATGCCGGTGAACCGTCCACGCCGACCACGGCACGGCCCGGCTCCGTCCCCGGCTGCCGGTCCGGAGCGCCCCTGGCGATGACCACGGGACACGAAGCGTGCGCGGCCACCTGGGCACTGACCGACCCGAGCAGCAGGCCGGTGAACCCGCCGAGGCCCCGCGGCCCCAGCACGATCAGGGCGGCGCTCTTGCCCGCCTCGATCAGCTTGGCGGCGGGCCGCCCGCATTCGAGCACCCCCTGGACCGGCACATCGGACGCCTGCTTCCGGACGTGCTCGACTCCACCGTCCAAGGTCTCCTGCGCCAGAGGCCCCAGGTCCACCATCGGCATGGCCATCGAGCCTCCGCCGTAGGGCTGCCACGCGTGGATCACGGTCAGGGGCAGGCCGCGTGCCCGGGCCTCCTCGGCGGCCCAGTCCAAGGCGTGGACGCCGTTCTGCGAACCGTCGTAACCGGCGACGACACCGGTGACCGTCTCTGAGCTCATGCCGTCTCCCCGCCTTGCGCGTGCCCCCTTGGACCCCTACATCCCCTCCCTCCAGAGCTTGAACGCACTGCTTCACCGAACGCGGACGCCGGCACGGGCCGAACGGCCGCGCCCGCGATGACGAAAGTCCCTGGAACGCACATCCGCCCAGAACAACCCTGAAGGGGCTGGTCCAAATGACGGGCCCCCAAGGAGACGCACATGTCCGCGCAACGAACGACAGTTCTCGTCGGAGTCGACGGCTCGTCCGCTTCCGACCACGCCATCACCTGGGCCGCGGACGAGGCCGCACGGTTCGGGAAGTCCCTGAATCTGGTCCATGTCGTGGAGTCGGCGACGCTGGACCTGCCGGGACGCACGACAGACGGGATCTCGGAGGAACTCGTCCGGGCGGCGACCCGGATCCTGGAGGACGGGCGGGCCCAGGCGCTGCGGCAGCAGCCGGAACTCACCGTGGAGACCATGCTCGTCCATGAGCGGAACGTGCCGGCCGGGCTCCGCCAGTACGCCGGCGACGCCACCGAGGTCGTCGTCGGGCACCGCGGGCGGGGCGGTTTCGCGGGGCTGCTCCTCGGCTCCACCGCCCTGCGTCTTGCCGGGCGCTACCCCGGCCCGGTGATCGTGGTGCGCGGCCAGGACGAGCCCGCGTCCGGCGAGATCGTGATCGGGCTGGACCTGGTCGAGGATCCCGCGGCCGCGCTCGACCACGCGTTCGCCGCAGCGGCCGCACGCGAAGCGCGGCTGCGCGCGCTGCACGCCTGGCATCCCGCACCGCTCGCCGTCGAAGCGGGCGTGGACCTGCAGATCATCGCCGACACACGCCGCGAACACCTCGCCGCCACGCTGGCGCCTTGGCGGACCCGGCACCCGGACGTCGAGGTCATCGAGGACGTCGTCATCGGCCACCCGGTCGAGGCGCTCGGCCGTACCTCGGCCGGTGCCGGCCTTGTCGTCGTCGGCTCCCGGGGACGGTCGTTCCCGCTCGGCTCGGTCAGCCACGGGCTGATCCACCACGCCCGCTGCCCCGTCGCGGTCGTCCGTCCCTACGAGTGACCCACCGATCCCGGTGCGCCGGATGCCGCATGTCCGGATCGGGTCCGGCGGGCCAAGCGGAACAGGACGTTGGTCTGCCGGCCCGGGGACAGACGCCCGGCGCCCGGCCCGCGGCCTCGGTGATCGGCTGAGATCGCGGCGATCAGCCGCCGATGAGAGGAGGCGCTGATGAGTGCGAGACCGGCTCGCCGGAAGCTGGGGTTGTGGATGGCCACGGCTCTGGTGGTGGGCAACATGATCGGGTCGGGTGTGTTCCTGCTGCCCAGCTCGCTGGCGGAGTTCGGGCCGATCAGCCTGGTGGCGTGGGGGTTCACCGCGGCGGGGGCGATCCTGCTGGCGCTGGTGTTCGCACGCCTGTCGCGGGCCTACCCGCGGACCGGGGGCCCGTACGCCTACGCGCGGCGCGCGTTCGGTGATTTCGTGGGGTTCCAGACGGCGTGGGGCTACTGGATCGCGGTGTGGGCGGGGAATGCGGCGATCGCGGTGGCGTTCGTGGGCTACCTGGCGCACTTCTGGCCGTCGCTGGGCCAGGACAAGGTGGCGGCCGCGGCGGTGGGGGTCGCGACGATCTGGCTGCTGACCGCGGTCAACGCCTACGGCGTCCGCGAGGGCGGCGCCGTCCAGGTCGTCACCACCGTCGTCAAGCTGGTGCCGCTGCTGATGATCGCGGTCGGCGGGCTGTTCTTCATCGAGTCGGGCAACTTCGGGGAGTTCAACGCCGGCGGCGGCAGCGCGTTCGGCGCGGTGACCGCGGCGGCGGCGCTGACGCTGTGGTCGTTCATCGGGCTGGAGTCGGCCACCGTCCCCGCCGAGGACGTCCAGGAGCCGGAGAAGACCATCCCCCGCGCCA
>NZ_VCKZ01000769.1 GCF_005889745.1 Actinomadura geliboluensis | reverse complement strand
TGACCCTTTTTCATCCGGCTGGACAGGTGCCGATCACAGCATGATCGCGATGTTGGCGTCCGGCCAGTGAAGCGAAGAAGCCCCTGGTAGACGACTTGATCACCACAATCTCGACGTCCGAACCAGGGGCCCTGCGTGCTGTTCTACCGTGCTGCCGTCGATTTGTCGCGTTCAACGCTGAACTACCTGGCCGCCGTGATCCGGCGGCACCGCAAGGCGATCGGGTCACCCTGGCGGCTGCTCAACCCCGGTCGGCAGGCCCTGCTGGTACTGGCCCACCTGCGCAAAGGCGAGACCTTCACCCAGCTCGGGGCCGGATTCCAGGTGTCGACGAGCACGGCCTGGCGATACGTCCAGGAGACGGTGGCGCTGCTGTCGGCCCGGTCACCCAAGCTGACGGCTGCGCTACGCAAAGCCAAGCAGGACGGGCTGCCTCTCCTGGTACTGGACGGCACGCTCATCGCCTGCGACCGGGTGCGGGCCGACCGGCCGTACTACTCGGCCAAACACCGCTGCCACGGAATGAACGTACAGGTCATCGCCGGTCCGGACGGAACGATCCTGTGGACATCGGGGGCGATGCCCGGCCGCACGCACGACCTGACCGCCGCCCGCGTGTGGGGAATCCTGCCCAAGCTGGACACCGCCGGGATCATCACGCTCGCCGACAAAGGCTATCAAGGAGCCGAGGCCTGCGTCGTCATCACCCCGTACAAGGGGCGCGACAAGCCCGAGTCCCAGAAGCAGGCCAACCGCGCGCACGCCAAGCTCCGCGGACCCGGCGAACGCGCAAACGCCCAGCTCAAGAGCTGGCGAATCCTCCGCAAGCTCCGCTGCAGCCCCAGCAAGGCCGGCCACTTCGTCAAGGCCATCGCCGTCCTACAGAACTACGAAGCCACCCGAGGATGAAAAAGGGTCA
>NZ_VCKZ01000768.1 GCF_005889745.1 Actinomadura geliboluensis | reverse complement strand
TGAGCCTTTTTCATCCTCGGGTGACCTCGTAGTTCTGTAGGACAGCGATGGCCTTGACCAGGTGGCCGGCCTTGCAGGGACTGCAGCGGAGCTTGCGGAGTAGCTTCCATGACTTCAGTTGGGCGTTCGCGCGTTCGCCGGGTCCGCGCAGCCTGGCGTGCGAGCGGTTGGCCTGCTTCTGGGATTCGGGCTTGTTGCGTCCCTTGTACGGGGTGATGACGATGCAGGCCTTGGCCCCTTGATAGCCCTTGTCGGCCAGCGTGATGATCCCGGCCGCCTCCAACTCGCGCAATATCCCCCAGACGCGGGCGGCGGTCAGGTCGTGCGTGCGGCCGGGCATCGCCCCCGACGTCCACACGATCGTCCCGTCCGGACCCGCGATCACCTGGATGTTCATTCCGTGACAGCGGTGCTTGGCCGAGTAGTACGGCCGGTCGGCCCGAACCCGGTCGCAGGCGATGAGCGTCCCGTCCAGCACCAACAGGTGCAGCCCGTCCTTGGTCGCCTTGCGCAACGCCGCCGTCAGCTTCGGCGACCGTGCCGATAGCAGCGCGACGGCCTCCTCGACATACCGCCAGGCCGTACTCGTCGACACCCCGAACCCGGCTCCGAGCTCGGCGAAGGTCTCACCCTTGCGCAGGTGGACCAGCACCAGCAGAGCCTGCCGCCCCGGGGTGAGCAGCCGCCAGGGCGTACCGAGGGTCTTGCGGCACCGGCGGATCAGTCCGGCCAGGTAGTTCAGCGTTGAACGCGACAAATCGACGGCAGCACGATAGAACAGCACGCAGAGCCCCTGGTTCGGACGTCGAGATCGTGGCGATCAAGCCGTCTAACAGGGGCTTCTTCGCTTCACCGGCCGAACGCCAGCATCGCGATCACTTCGTGATCACCATCTCCCCAGACCGATGAAAAAGGGTCA
>NZ_VCKZ01000767.1 GCF_005889745.1 Actinomadura geliboluensis | reverse complement strand
GCTGAGAATCTAAGCGCCGGTAAACGGCGGTGGTAACTATAACCATCCTAAGGTAGCGAAATTCCTTGTCGGGTAAGTTCCGACCTGCACGAATGGCGTAACGACTTCCCCGCTGTCTCAACCACAGGCCCGGCGAAATTGCAGTACGAGTAAAGATGCTCGTTTCGCGCAGCAGGACGGAAAGACCCCGGGACCTTCACTACAGCTTGGCATTGGCGCTTGGAGCGTCTTGTGTAGGATAGGTGGGAGACTGTGAAGCCGGCACGCCAGTGTCGGTGGAGTCGTTGGTGAAATACCACTCTGGTCGTTTTGAGCGTCTAACCCGCACCCGTGTATCCGGGTGGGGGACAGTGCCTGGTGGGTAGTTTAACTGGGGCGGTTGCCTCCCAAAATGTAACGGAGGCGCCCAAAGGTTCCCTCAGCCTGGTTGGCAATCAGGTGGCGAGTGTAAGGGCACAAGGGAGCTTGACTGTGAGACGGACGTGTCGAGCAGGTGCGAAAGCAGGGCCTAGTGATCCGGCACCTACGTGTGGAAGTGGTGTCGCTCAACGGCTAAAAGGTACCCCGGGGATAACAGGCTGATCTTCCCCAAGAGTCCATATCGACGGGATGGTTTGGCACCTCGATGTCGGCTCGTCGCATCCTGGGGCTGGAGTAGGTCCCAAGGGTTGGGCTGTTCGCCCATTAAAGCGGCACGCGAGCTGGGTTTAGAACGTCGCGAGACAGTTCGGTCCCTATCCGCTGCGCGCGTAGGAGAATTGTGAGGGTCTGTCCCTAGTACGAGAGGACCGGGACGGACGGACCTCTGGTGTGCCAGTTGTCCCGCCAGGGGCACGGCTGGTTGGCTACGTTCGGTCGGGATAACCGCTGAAAGCATCTAAGCGGGAAGCCTTCCTCGAGATGAGTTCTCCCACCCCTTT
>NZ_VCKZ01000326.1 GCF_005889745.1 Actinomadura geliboluensis | reverse complement strand
GACCACCTATATCTACACTCTCTCCGTCGTCGGCAGCGTCAGATGGGTATAAGAGACAGCAACACAGCACCGCCAGATGCACCCGCGCCCTCACCCGCACCTGTGACGTCGTCCGCGCTTCCAATTCGGCCGGACGTGTCGCCGCCTGTGCCGGGAGACTCGCCCGCGTCTGTGCCGCCGTCCGCGCCTTCAGTTCAGCCGGACGCGTCGCCGCCTGTGCCCGGAGTGTCGGCTCGGCCTGAGGCAGCGCTGCCGGATGCGGCCGCGTCCTCGCCTGCGTCTGTGTCACCGTCCGCGCCGTCGCCTCGGGTGGACGTGGCGCCTGGGCCTGGGGTGTCGGCTTGGCCTGATGGTTCGCCGTTGGATGCGGCCGCGTCCTCGCCTGCGGCTGGGGCGGCGGATGCGGGGGTGCCGCGGATGCGGCGGGTGGACACGCAGGTGTGGCCGCGGCCCGGTGGGCGGGTCGCTCGGCAGGTGGTGCGGAGCGTGCCGCGGGTCGTGGATCTCGATCCGCTGCCGGCGCCGCCCGACTCGGGGACGGTCTTCGCCGGGCGGCGGTTCCTTCTGGTGGACGACGGCTGCGGCATCGCCCTCGAACTGGGCGACCTGCTCGAACGCCACGGGGCGGAGGTGCGGACGCCGACGGACGTCGACGGGCCCTGCGACGGGCTGATCCAGCTGGCGGCGCTGCGGCCGGGGGCGGCGAGCGTGCTGCCCGGAGGGTTCGCGGGGATTCAGCGGGCCCTGGACGGCGGGCTGCGGTGGCTCGTCCTCGCGAGCGGGGCCGGGGGGACGTTCGGGCACCGGTTCCGGGGCGGCGGCGTCGGTGACCCGGCACCCGGTGCGGGGCTGCGCGGTCTTGCCCGGACGGTCGCCGAGGAGCATCCCGAGGTGCTCGTGCGAGCCGTCGATATGGACACCAAGGAGACGCCGCGGGCGATCGCCCAGCGCGTCATGGCGGAGCTGCTGGCCGCCGAGGCGCCGGTCGTGGTGGGGCACGAGAACGGTCTGCGACACGGGCTGGAACTGCTGCCGGCGGAGCCGCTCGGAGAGGGTCCGGCGTTGAGCCTCGGGCGGGACGGGGTCGTCCTGCTGACGGGGGCCGAGCACGAGGTCACCGTGTGCGTGGCCCGGGAGCTGGCCCGGACGAGCGGCTGCCACATCGAGCTGGCGGGCGGCGCGGCGGAGGAGAACCTGCGGCTGGGCGACCTGCGCGAGCTTGCGGCGTCTGTCCGGTATCACGCGGTGGACGACCCGCAGGCCCTCCGGAGGGTCGTCGAGGACGTCTACCTCACCCATCGGCGCCTGGACGGCGTGGTGCACGGCGCCGCGCTGCCCGGGGCGGCCGATTCGCCGGAGCGGGCCTACCAGGTGAAGGTGGACGGTGCGGTGGCGCTCGTCCAGGCGGTGCGGCCGGACCTCGGGTTCCTCGCCGTCCTGTGCGGTCTCGCCGGGGTGACCGGCGAGCGCGGCCGGGCCGGGGACGCGGCGGCGGACGACGCGTGCGGCACGCTGGCGCACGTGTGGCGCGCGCGGCTGCGGGGGCGGGTGCTCGCCGCCTCCCTCGGGCCGTGGGCGGTGGACGGCGCGGAGCCGTGCGGCGTCCCGCTGGATCCGGACGCCGGCGCGGCGGCGCTGCTGCGCGAGATCGCGCACGGGGACGAGACGCACGTGGTGCTGACCGGGGACGACCGGTGAGCGAGGACCGGGTGCCGATCGCGATCGTCGGCGCGGGGGCGGTGTTCCCCGGCGCCGGGTCGGCCGCGGAGCTGTGGCGCAACGTGCTGGCCGGGTTCGACGCGATCACCGAGGTGCCGCCCGGCCGCTGGGACCCCGCGCTCTACTACGACCCGGACGCCTACGGCCGCGCCCCGGAGAGCGACCGGTTCTACTGCCGGCGCGGCGGGTTCGTCGACGACGTGGCCACCTTCGACCCGGCCCGGTTCGGGATCGCGCCGGCGGCGGTGCCGGGCATGGAGCCCGACCAGCTGCTCGCGCTGCGCACCGCCGGGGACGCGATCGCGGACGCGGGCGGCGGCGACCGGCTGCCCGACCGGTCCCGGATCGGCGTGGTCGTCGGGCGCGGCGGCTACCTCGCGCCGGGCGCGGTCCGGCACGACCAGCGGGTCAGGACGTCCCACCAGGTCGCCGGGATCCTCGCCGAACTGGTGCCCGAGCTCGGGCGGCCGCGGCTGGAGGAGATCCGCCGCGCGTTCTGCGACCGGCTCGGCCCGGACGGGCCGGACGCGTCCGCCGGGCTGGTGCCGAGCCTCGCCGCGTCCCGCATCGCCGCCTCGTTCGACCTGCGCGGCCCGGCGTACACATTGGACGCGGCGTGCGCGTCGGCGCTGCTGGCGATCGAACACGCCGTGCGGGCGCTGCGGAGCGGGCAGGCCGACGCGATGCTGGCCGGGGCCGTCCACCACGCGCATCACGCCGCCGTGTGGAGCGTCTTCAGCCGGCTGCGCGCGCTGAGCCCGAGCGAAACGATCCGCCCGTTCGACCGGTCCGCCGACGGGACGCTCCTCGCCGAGGGCACCGGGATGGTGCTGCTCAAGAGGCTCCCCGACGCCGAGCGGGACGGCGACCGGATCCACGCCGTCATCCTCGGCGCCGGGTCGTCCAGCGACGGCCGCGCCGCCGGGGGCATGAGCCCGCTGGTGGACGGGCAGGTCCTCGCGGTCGAGCGCGCCTGGCGGGACGCGGGCCTGGACCCGGCGGAGCCCGGCGCGGTCGGGCTCGTCGAGGCGCACGGCACCGGGTCCCCGGCGGGCGACGAGGCGGAGCTCGCGACGCTGCGCCGCGTGCTCGGCGCGGACGGCCCGCCGGTCGGGCTCGGCACCGTCAAGTCGATGATCGGGCACGCGATGCCCGCCGCCGGGATCGCCGGGCTGATCAAGGCGGCGTTCGCGCTGCGCGACGGGGTGCTGCCGCCGACGCTGCACGCGGACGACCCGCATCCGGCGCTGGCGGACGGCCGGCTCCGGCTCGTCCGGGAGGCCGCCGAGTGGGAGCGGCGCGGCGGGCCGCGCCGGGCCGTGGTGAACGCGTTCGGGTTCGGCGGCGTCAACGCGCACCTGGTGCTGGAGGAGCCGCCGCCGGCCGCCCCGCGGCGGGCCCGGCGGCGGACGGTCGCCGCGCCCGGCGACGGCGAGGCGGTGCTGCGCCTCGCCGCGCGGACCCCCGAGGAGCTGGCCGAGGCGCTGGACGTCCCCGACGAGGACCTCCTCGCGCGGACCTCCGGCGACGTCCCCGACCTGCCGTGCCGGCTCGCGATCGTCGGCCCGACACCGCGCAGGCTCGACCTCGCGCGCGCCGTCGTCCAGCGCGGGACGGCCTGGCGGGGCCGCAGCGACGTGTGGTTCTCCCCGCGGCCGCTGCTCGCCGAGGGCGGGCGGCTGGCGTTCCTGTTCCCCGGCTTCGAGCCCGCCTTCGACCCGCGCGTGGACGACGTCGCCGAGCACTTCGGCATGCCGTCACCCGAGCTGACCGGCCGCGCCGACCTGCTCGGCCGCGCCGCCGACGCCATGGCCGTCGGACGGCTGCTGGCCGCCGCGCTCGCCGAGCTCGGCGTCGAACCGGACGTCGTCGCGGGGCACGGCCTCGGCGAGTGGGCGGCGATGGCCGCCGCCGGGATGTGCGACGCGGGCGCGCTCGTCCGCGACCTCGACGGCACCGGCGGGGCCGACGCCGTGTACGCGGTGCTCGGGTGCGGGGCGGCGCAGGCGGAGGAGGCCGCGGCCGCCGTGTCCGGGGTCTTCGTCAGCCACGACAACTGCCCGCACCAGTCGGTGGTCTGCGGCCCGGAGGCGGCGGTCCGCGAGGTCCTCGGGCGGCTCGCGTCCGAGGGCGTGCTCGGGCAGGAGCTGCCGTTCCGGGCGGGGTTCCATACGCCGCTGGCGGAGGCCTCGGAGAAGCAGGTGCGGCATTCGCTGGAGGGCCTGGAGATCCGCGCGCCGCGCGTCCCGCTGTGGTCGGGGTGCACGGCGGCGCCGGTCCCGGGCGCGCCGGAGGAGGTCCGCGACCTCGCCGTCCGGCACCTGCGCGAACCCGTCCGGTTCAGCGCGCTGATCGAGGAGCTGTACGCGACGGCGCACGTGCGGGCGTTCGTCCAGGTCGGGCCCGGAGGGCTGCCGGGGTTCGTCGCCGACCGGCTCGGCGACCGCGAGCACCTGGCGATGGCCGTCAACGTGCCGAAGCGGGACGGGATGGCGCAGCTGCGCCGCGTCGTCGCCGCGCTGTGGGCGGAGGGCTACGGCGCCTCCCCGCCGCCCGCGCCCGCCACCGGCATGCGGCTCGACCTCGGTACGCCGCTGGTCAGGCTGGACGGGGCGGTGGAGCCGATCCGCCCGGCGCCGGGCGTGCCCGCGCTCCCGGCCGACGACCCCGTGCTGGCGGAGCTGGAGGCGCTGCTCAACGATGCGGCGACCGGGGCGCAGTCGGTCCTGGAGGCGCTCGGCGCCGGGCCGTCGTCGCCGGTCGCGTCGGGTGAGGCGTCCCCGGCGGGCGCCGAGCTGAGCGTCTCCCGGGTCTTCTCCGTCGAGGCGATGCCGTTCCTGGCCGACCACTGCCTGGTCGCGCAGGCGCCCGGCTGGCCGGAGATGTCGGACCGGCTGCCCGTCGTCCCGCTGGCGACGCTGGCGGAGGCGATGGCGGGCGCCGCGCGCGAGCTGCTGCCCGACATGGTCGTCGTCGGGTTCGAGAACGTCCGCTCCATCCGGTGGGTCGTCGCCGCGCCGCCGACGACGGCCGACATCCGCGCCTACCTCGTCGACGACGGCGACCGCGTGCGCAGGGTGAAGGTCGACATCCCCGGCTACGCGGACGGGACGGTCCTGCTCGCCGAGCACTACCCGCTGCCGCCCGTCCCGGACCGCACGCCGCTCACCATCGAGGGGCCGCCCATCGTCACCGCCGAGCGGCTGTACGAGGAACGCTGGATGTTCCAGGGCCCGCACTACCGCGGCATCAGTGAGATCACGGCTCTGGCAGAGGACGGTGTGCACGCCGTCCTGACCGCACTGCCCACGCCGGGCGCGCTCCTGGACAGCGCCGGGCAGCTCTGCGCCCACTGGATCCAGGTGTACGGCGACACCAACCAGACGGTGTTCCCGGTGGGGATCGAACGGGTCCTGCTGTACGGGCCCCTGCCGTCCCCTGGGGAACGCCTGGAGACGACCATCTGGAACCAGTCCCTCACCGACACGACGATGCGCTGCTCGGCGGAGATGCTCCACGAGAACGGCACGGTGTGGGCACGCATCGACGGATGGACCACCCACCGCTTCTACACCGACGAAGCCCTCTGGCGGATGAAGTTCACCCCGGAGGTGTCGGGGACGGGGGAGCCCCAACCGGGCGGTTGGACCGTGGCCCGCAAACGCTGGGACGGCACCGCGTCCCGCGACCTCCTCATGCGCCAGTACCTCGGCGCAGTGGAGCGCGCAGAGTACGACGCCCTCCCGCCGGTCGCGCAGGGGCCGTGGCTGCTCGGACGCATCGCCGCCAAGGACGCCGTCAGGGACCACCTGTGGCGCAACGGCCACGGGCCCCTGTTCCCCGCCGAACTGACCGTCCACGAAGGGCCGACCGTGACCGGCCCCTTCGAGGAACCCCTGACCGTCTCGATCGCCTCGTCCGCCGAACTGGGCGTCGCCCTGGTACGGCCCGGCCGCGACCAGGCCGGCATCGGGCTCGCCGTCAACGAGAACAACGCGCGGGTACGCGCCGCCAAGCAGGCGGTGCTCCAGTCGATGAACGCGGCGGCGGACGGTTCCGAACTCGTCGTGACCGTCGCGGACGCCGAACGGCTCCTCATCGCCGCCGGCGGGACGGTCAGCACGGTGCAGACACGCGAACTCGACGGGCACGTCGTCGCCTGGACGACCGCGTCCGGCGGACCCGACATGGAGGAGAGCCGAGCATGACCCAGCGCCGCGCGAGCGCCCGCCGCGTCCAGGTCCCGTCCATCCTCGGGGACCCGGGCATCCAGCGGGCGCGCACACCCGAGCGCCGCTTCCTGTTCGCGATGCCGCCGCTGGCGGGCTACATCGCCCCGGCGGCGGCGGTCGCCGCCGAACTCGGCCGCCGCGGCCACAAGGTCGCCTGGGCGGGCCACCGCCCGACCCTGGAGGCCCTGCTGCGGCCCGGCTCCCGGATCTTCTCCGCCGCCGGCGACGACTGCGCGGCGATGCGGGACCGGTGGCTGGAGCGGCGCGGCCTCGACGCCCTCCGCCTGCTGTGGGACGACTTCCTCGTCCCGCTCGGCGACGCGATGATGCCGGGCGTCGAGCAGGCCGCCGACCGCTTCCGCCCGGACGCGGTGGTCGCCGACCAGTTCGTCCTGGCCGCGCCGGTCGCGGCCCGGCGCCGCGAGCTCCCGTGGGCGACCCTCGCGGCCTCGCCCGCCGAGTTCACCCGCCCGCTCGCCGCGCTGCCGGAGGCCGAGGAGGAGGTCCGCGACCGCATCGGCGACTTCCAGCTCGACCACGGCATCGACGACCTCATCGACCTGCGCTTCTCCGACCACCTCACGCTGGTGTTCGCCACCTCCGCGCTCGTCGGCGACACCTCCTTCTTCCCGGACCACTTCGCGTTCGTCGGCCCCGCGCCGGGACGCTCCGCGCCGTGCGCGTTCCCGTGGGAGTGGCTGGACGGCCGGCCCGCCGTCCTCGTCTCGCTGGGCCGGATCGCCGGGCCGTCCGCGACCGGGTTCCTGCGGGCCGCCGCCGAGGCCGTCCGCGGCATGGACGTCCAGGCGGTCGTCGAGGCGCCGCCGGGCGGCGTGCCCGAGCCGCCGCCGAATGTGCTCGTCCGCGAGCGGGTGCCGCGCGGCAAGCTCCTCGAACGGCTCTCCGCCGTCGTCTGCCACGGCGGGCACGCGACGGTGTGCGCGTCGCTCGCGCACGGCCACCCGCTGGTGGTGGCGCCGGTGCGGGGCGACCAGCCCGTCATCGCGAGCCGGGTGGAGGCCGCCGGCGCGGGCGTCACCGTCGGTTTCGAGGACGCCCGTCCCGAGGAGCTGCGCGCGGCGCTCGCGGCCGTGCTGGCGGACGGCGGCCCGCACCGCGCCGCCGCCGAGGCCGCCCGCGAGACCTTCGCCGCCGCCGGAGGCGCCGCCGCCGCGGCCGACCGGCTGGAGAAGCTCACCTGACCGACTGTGGACGGGACGGGCCGAATGTCGTTCGGTTATCGTGGCGGGATGGCGGACGTGTTCGATGACCTGACCGCGGAGTTCCGGCGACTGGACGCGATGCTGGCGGCGCTGGCCCCCGAGCAGTGGGCCCGCCCGTCCGATGCCGAGGGCTGGACCGTCTCCGACGTCGTCCTGCATCTGGCGCAGACCAACGAAGTGATCAGCGACCCGTCGGGCGGCGAGGCCACCGCCTTCCTGTCGCCCGACGCCGCCAAGACCGTGGACGGCGTCGTCGCCGACATGGTCGCCGCCGAGCGCGGCATGCCGCCGGCGGACCTGCTGGAGCGCTGGCGCAAGACGGCCTACGCCGCCGCCGACTTCCTGCGCGCGCAGCCGCCGGGCACGCGCCTGTCGTGGGTGCGGACGCCGCTGTCCCCGCGCACGCTCGCCACGACGAGGATCGCCGAGCACTGGGCCCACGCCCAGGACATCGCCGTCCCGCTGGGCGTGCCCTACCCCGACACCGCCCGGATCAGGCACATCGCGTGGCTCGCCCACCGCACGCTGCCCTACGCCTTCTCCGTCGAAGGGCTCCCGGACGCGCCCGTCTACTGCGACCTCACCGCGCCCGACGGGACGCACTGGACGTTCGGCGACCCGGCCGCCCCGTCCCGCATCACGGGCCCGGCCGCCGAGTTCTGCCGCGTCGGAGCCCGCCGACTCACCCCGGAGCAGACCGCGCTGACGGCCGAGGGCCCGCACGCCGCCGACGCCCTCCGCGTCCTGCGCAACTACGCGGCCTGAGCCCCCGGGCCGAGGGTCAGGACGTGCGCGTCGCCCGGAGCCGCCGGGCGCTCTTCAGCGTCGCGTCGAACGAGGCTTCGGCGATGGCCTTCGTCATGAAATGGCACATCCAGGTGACCAGGAAGACCGCCAGGATCAGGATCGGCGCCCACGTCCAGGTCAGCTGGACGACGATCCGCTCGATGGTGGCGTGCGGGTCCACGACCGGTTCCCAGCTGTTCAGCCGGGCCCAGCGGCCGAGGAAGACGCCGATCGCGCAGAGCGCGTGCGCGCCGATGGTGACGCGGCCGTTCCACGCGCCGAGGCCGAGCCGGGTGAGGTGGCGCGTCGCGGCGGACAGCGAGAGGTAGTACGCGAGGAAGCCCGAGCCGATGAGCACCGCGTAGACGGGCAGGACGGCCGTGACGACCGGCCCGCCGCGGTCGGCGAGCAGCATGTCGTTGCGGAGGTGCACCAGGTCGGTGACGACGTACGGCGCGTTCGGCAGGAACAGCACGAACAGCACGAGCCCCGCCCACCAGAACGGCGACCGGGAGACGCGGTGGCCGCGGAAGAGCAGGAAGGCCAGACCGACCGGGATCCAGGCGAGGAACGTGTTCCAGCCCATCCACCAGGCGTCGCGGCGGAGGACGTCGATAAGGTTCGGCGCGACCTGCTCAAGAATCCCCATGGCTCCATGGTGCATGAGCGGCCCTCTATTCGCCTGAAATGAACGACCCGCCTGAAACGAACGACCCGACGATGCCGTCCGCGTTGCGCAGGCGCGAGGCCGACTCACGGAGGCGGTCGGCCCAGTCGGCGTCCGTCCGCAGCGCCCCTACGGCGTTCTCGATGGCCGAACCGGTGCCCCAGAGCGCGAGTGCGCGCGCGTCCATGTCGCGTTGGTCGCGTTCCCACCAGGCGGACACGGCACTGAGTTGGTCGGCGAGAGTGCCACCGGGAATGGACCGCTTGTAGCGGGCCTCCCATTCGCGGCTAAGTGGGTGACGGGCACCGCCAGGGTCCATTTTGTGTGCTTGCTGCAGTTCTTCTAGGACGAGGCACCACCGGTAAGGGGCAGCGAAGTACACGGCTTCGTCTTCGGTGCACGCGACGCCGTTCAGGGACGCCACCATGTGGTCGGCCAACGCGCCGGGCGCGGTACGGGACGCGACGGCGGCGTCCACCGCATGGGAGACGGCGCAGTCGGCGAGCCGCCGGGGGAGGCCGTCCAGGACCGCCGGGTCGAGGCCCGGCGCGCCCCAGCCCGTCAGGTGCGCGGCGGCGGACAGCTCCGCCCACAGCACCAGCTCAGGACGCTCGGCCACGGCGCGCTGGGCCGTGCGCATGTCGCGCAGCGTGCAGGGGGAGTCGCGGCAGTCGGCCCCGCACGTCCCGCTCCGGGGCGTCACCAGTACGCCCGGCGACGCCAGTGGCGCCGGGCTGTCCGGACGCTCCAGCCGGGAGCCGTCCGGGACGCGCACCAGGTGCGGGAAGTCCATGCCGTCGGTGAACACCGCGCCCTCGCCCGGCGTGAGCGTGACGAGGAACTGCGACTGCGCCTCGGTGATGTTCATCGTCGCGCCCACCGCGTCCCGGTCGTCCCGCGCGGGCAGCCGGTGCACGATCTTCACGGCGGTGTTCTTGATGACGTCCGGGACGAGCTTGGACGGGATCTGCTCCGCCACCACCAGCCCCTCCCCGTACGCGCGGATCTCCGCGAGGAGGCTCGCGAACGTCTCCACGGCGTGCGCCGCCGGGCCCGCCTGCTCGCTGCGCCGCAGCAGCCGGTGCGCCTCCTCGAACACCGTCAGGTGCCGCAGCCCCGCCGGACCGCCGCCGCCCTGCCGCAGCCGCAGATGCTCCACCAGCCGGACCAGGACGGTGCCCATCAGGAACGCCTTGTCGCGGTCGTCGCCGACGTCCTCGATCTCGAAGACGACGTTGCGGGCGAGCAGCGCGTCGAAGTCGATCGGATGGCCGCCCTCGAAGAACCGCCCGGTCGTGCCGAGCCGCAGGCTGGACAGCCGCACCCGGATGAACCCGCGCACGTTGTCGGTGATCTCCTGGCCGTACCCGATGTCGGTGACGACCTGCTCGGCGACGGACTGCAGGTCGGCGAGCGTCGGGTAGCGCGGCGACGTCCCCGGCACGGCGGGCTCGCCGAGCGCGAGGTCCCAGCCGAGCCGCTCGTAGCAGCGGGTCAGCGCCGCCGACAGCACCTGCGGGAACGGCTCGTCCGCCTCGAACGCGGCGAGGAACAGCGCCCGGACGAGATCGGCGTGCGTCTGCAGCGGGAACGGCCGCCCGTCCGGGCCGAGAGCCGGTTCGAGCGGATTGATCCCGGCGGCGATCGCCTCCGCGTCGCCCGGCCGGATCGCGACGACCTCCGCGCCGGGCGCCCCCGCCGCCGCGAGCCGGGACGCCATCGCCCGGTACTCCGC
>NZ_VCKZ01000325.1 GCF_005889745.1 Actinomadura geliboluensis | reverse complement strand
CCTACTCGCCCTGGCTCGACGCATGGTCGACGTCCTGTGGGCTCTGCTGCGCGACAACCGAACCTTCAGCCCGATCCCGCCATCGCAGGTCAGCGCTATCGCGGCTTGACATGGTCACTGAGATTCCTTGCTGGTGAGCGGTCCGCCGGAGGCGGCGGGGGCGGTCGGCCGGGTCCCGGCCGTCACATCGACGCGATCGCGCCGGTCACTTCGTATGACAGGAAATCTCGCGGGAGTGTGACGGATGGCTGAGGACGACTGGCTGAACGCGCGGTTCGCCGAGCACCAGCGGCACTTGCAGGCGGTGGCGTACCGGATGCTGGGTTCGCGGAGCGAGGCCGAGGACGCGGTGCAGGAGGCGTGGGCCCGGGTCAGCCGCGCCGACACGGGCCAGGTGGAGAACCCCGGCGGGTGGCTGACGACCGTCGTCGCGCGGGTGTGCCTGAACATGATGGAGGCGCGCCGCAGCAGGCCCGAGGATGCCGCCGGGGCACTGCCGCCCGAGCCGGCGGCGCCTCAGGGCGGCGTCCGTCCGGTGGGTCAGGCCGGTCCGGAGGACCAGGCGCTGCTGGCCGACTCGGTGGGCGTCGCGTTGATGGTGGTGCTGGATACGCTCACGCCCGCAGAGCGGCTCGCGTTCGTCCTGCACGACATCTTCGCGGTGTCGTTCGGGGAGATCGGCCGCGTCATCGACCGGTCGCCGGCGGCGGCCCGGCAGCTCGCCAGCCGGGCGCGGCGGCGCGTGCAGGGCGCCGCCGAGGCGTCGGACGCCGCGCGGTCGGCGAAGCGGGAGGTCGTCGCGGCGTTCCTCGCGGCGGCACGCGGCGACGACTTCCAGGGCCTGCTCGACGTCCTCGATCCCGACGCGGTGGCCGTCGGCGAGCTCCACGGCGCCGAGGCCGTGGCGTCCTTCTTCGCCGGACGGGCGCGGGCCGCGCACCTCGCCCTCGTCGACGGCGAGCCCGCGGCCGTCTGGTTCCACCACGGTGTGCCCAAGGCCGTCATCGCCTTCACCGTCGAGGACGGCCGGATCACGCGCATCGCCACCGACACCGACGCGGACCGGCTCCGCGCGCTCGACATCATCGTCCTGCCGCCGGGCCGGAAGAACCGCGATGAGCGGTAGCGTTCCGCCGATTCGCGCCGCGCGCATGAGCTTGCGGGTCGCGTCCTTCTCCCTGGCCGTGGACGACCTCGATCAGGCGCTCGCCTTCTACCGGAACGTGCTCGGCTTCGAGGTGTCCGGCGACGTCCCCTCCCGGGAGGCGCCGTGCGTGGCCCTGGCACCGCCGCTGCAGCCGGACATGCGCCTCCTCCTCGTGGCGCGCCCCGCGAACCCGTCGGCCGGCCGTTGGACGGTCGCCGACGACCTCCTGCACCGCGTCGACTTCACGACCGACGACTGCGACGCCGTCTTCGAACACCTGGAGGCCGCGGGCGCCGAGGTGATACAGGAACCGATCGACCGTCCGGGAGTCCGCGACTGCGCGTTCCTCGACCCGTCCGAGAACGTCCTCCGGTTCACCCAGGCCACAAGCGCGGGGCCCCGCCACCGTTGCCGGTGACGGGGCCCGTCCTCCCTGCTAGGAGCCGACCTGCGGGGCGCGGTCGGCGACCGACACCTTGAGCTGGGCCGTGGACGTCAGGACGCTCCCGACCGGGGCCTTGGCCAGGGCGGCGTTGACGACGACCTCGCGCTGGCCGAGGTACTGGTAGGTGCGCCGGTCGAAGATGTACTCCCGCCGGACGCCGCCGATGGTCTTCGCCGCGGCGATGCCCTTCCGGCCCGCCGCGTCCACCGCCTTGTCGACCGTGGCGACCCCCGGGATCGCCGCGGCGGCGCGGTACAGCGCGACCCGCTGCGCGGAGGGGAGGTACGCCTCCGTCAGCAGGCCGCCGACCCGCAGCCACGCCTCAGTGTCCGCCTGGGGGCCGGTGCCGAGACGGGTGTAGAGGTGCTCGTACATCTGCCGCGGGTCGGTGGGCAAGCGGCTGACGTAGGCGTAGTCGTTGCGCAGGAACTCGGCCCTGTTGTCGAAGTCCGCGAGCTTCTCGGGGCCGCCGGCCGGGTCGGGCTTGAGCGCGGACGGCGGGATCGGCCACCCCGGGTAGGGCTTGGGCGGGAGCGCCCTCCCCTCGATGACGCCCCGCGTCGAGTCGCCGTCCACGGGCAGCCACACCTTGCGGACGCTGCGGGCCAGGTACCGCGAGTGACCCTTAGCGGTGTTCACCTCGGCCGGATCCATCGTCTGGGACTCGTACACCAGGTACTGCCCCGGTTTGGGATGCAGTTCGGGGAACCGGGTGGAGGCGTCGGCGGCGCGCGTGAGCACCTGGGACGCGGCGACGGGCATGACGTGCGTGATCGTGTCCTGCTCCGGCTGGTCCGCGGTGGCCACCACGACCCCGGCCAGCGTCGCGGCGGCCAGCCCCCCGGTCAGGCCGATCGCCAGGCGGCCCCGGCGGGCAGGCCGGGCCGGACGGACGCGACGGGCGGCGGGCGCGGGGTCCGCCCCGCCGATGGCGGCCATGAGCCGGGCCTCCTCGGCGCGCAGGTCGGCCTCGTCCGTATGCGGGACCTCCGCCCGGAACCGGTCCAGCACGGTCATCTCATCCATGGACCGTCTCCTCCTTGAGGAACATCGTGGGGTTGATCTCGCTGAGTTCCCGGCGCAGCTTCTTGCGCGCCCGGTTTATGCGCGACCGCACCGTGCCGACGCGCACGTTCAGCGCGTGCGCGGCCTCCGGGTAGGTGAGGCCGCCCCAGGCGACCAGGAGCAGCGCGTCACGGTGCCCCTTGGGCAGGGACGCCAGTGCCCCCGCCAGGCGCGGGCCGTGCGCCTGCGCGCTGACCCGCTCGTCGCTGCGGTCGGTGAACGGCTCGGTGACGGGATCGGCGCCCGTGCGCTGGACGGCGCGCAGGTGGCGCACCTCGTCGCGGACGTGGCGTCCGATCAGGTTGGTCGCGATCCCGTACAGCCACGGCCGCGCGTTGCGCCGCGCCAGGTCGTAGCGGTCGCGCTGCCGGAACGCGGCCAGGAACGTCTCGGCCACCACGTCCTCGGCGGCGTCGCGTCCCAGCCTGCGGGTGACGTACCGCTTCAGCTCGGGGGCGTGGCGCCGGAACACCTCGGCGAACGCCTCCGGATGCTGCCGCGACCGTTCGATCGCGGCGGCATCGTCGGCCTCCGACGGGCTCGTTTCGCTCATTGTGTGGGCCTCTCGGGCTTCCGATCAGGTCATCCCCTCTTGCCGAACGGCCCGCGAACGGTTCCCGTCACCCCGGATGATCCGGATGATCCGCACGGCCGCGGTGACCGTGGGCGGTCACCGCGGCCGTGGAGGAGATGCCTACGCGGCGGGCAGCACGTCCAGCCGCCGCAGCAGTTCGCGCGCGACCGTGGCGCGCTTGGCGGCGTCGCCGCTCTCGACGATGTCGATGTTCAGCGCGAAGGGGTGCACGCGCCCGCCGCGCTCGACCCAGCCGGTCCACCAGCCGGTGCCGGGGCCGGGGGCGTTCTGCCAGCCCGACTTGGCGAACAGCGCGTACCCGTCCTGCTCCTCCTGCTTGATCAGTTCGCGGACGGTGCGCTGGTGCTCGCGCGAGGCGGGCAGGCGCGCGGCTGCCAGCCGCTCCATGAACCGGGTCTGCTCCACCGCCGAGATCTTCAGCGGACCGTCCAGCCAGAAGCGGTCCACCGCCGTCCCGGTCTCGCGGTTGCCGTAGCCGAGCCGGTGCAGCCACTGCCGTTCGCGCTTCAGGCCGATGCGGCGGGCGATGACCTGGAACGCCGCGGCGTTGGAGACGCGGACTGCCTCCCGCATCGTCATGTCCTGCTCCCATTCCGGGAACGGCTGCGGCGTGCCGTCCCAGGGGATCACCTCGTCGGGGCTCTTGACCGCGCCGGTCTCCAGGGCGACGAGCGCGTGCGGGACCTTGAAGCTGGAAGCGGGGACCAGCGGCGTCTGCGCGCGCCGCCCGTCCACCACGGTCGTGGTCCGGGTCTTCACGTCCAGCAGGGCGAACGAGCCGCGCACGCCCGCCGCGTCGAAGACGGACCGCAGGTCGTCGCGCTCGACGACGCCGGGCCGGATCTGGTCGGCCGCCGCGACGGCGACGGCACCGCGCGGGACGGGGCCCTGGGCGCCCGCGCCGCACGCGGCGGTGCCGAGGAGGGTGAGCGCGCCGAGCGCGGCGGCGCCCAGCCGGATGCGCAGATGTCGGGAAGAAAGCTTGATCATGCGGTCACTCGACCACTGCCCACTGCTTTCTGTCCAATACTGATATCGATTAGTCAATGATATGAGAAATAGTATCTTCGCAGCTCAGCGCAGTTCATTCATCCGATCGGGCTGTTAGCGCGAATCTGCGCGGCCGTCTCCAGGGCGGCCTCGAACTCATTCGCGGGCTCCGATGGCGTCGGCGGGTGGGCGGCGCAGGGCCAGACGGGCCGGGAGGGTCGTGGCCAGGACGGCCAGGGCTCCCATGCCGCCGATGATCGCGAGGAGTCCGACGATCGGGACGTGCGGTCCGGCCGACCCGGTCATCCCGGTGCTGAAGGCGTTCAGCGTCGCGTAGGCGATCGCGGTGCCGAGGACGGCCGCGACCAGGACGGCGGTCAGGGTCTCCCAGCGGAGCATCCGCAGCACCTGCCGGCGGGTGCCGCCGGCGAGCCGGAACACGGCCAGTTCGCGGACGCGGCCGGCGGTCGCCATGGCCAGGGCGTTGGCGGCGGAGAGGGCGGCGAAGGCGACGATCATGGCGAGGGACAGGTAGTTGACCGCGCTGCCGCTCGGCCTGGCGGGGGCGTCCGTCCGGGCGTGCAGGCCGAGGCCGGGGTAGGCCGCCACCGCGCTCTTCAGGGCGTCGCCGCGCACGCCGGGGGCGGAGATGAGCGCGGTGCCCATCGGGACGTCGACGTGGGCGGCCACCAGGGAGTGCGGCAGGGTGAGGTCACCGAAGCCGAGGCCGCGGTGGTAGACGGCGACGACGCGGAGCGTCACGTGCGTTCCGTCGGCCATGGCGAAGGACGCCTTGTCGCCGACCTTCATGCCGAGGCCCTCCCGGGCGGCCATGGTGCCGTCGCCGAAGTCGTTCAGGGAGCCGGAGCGCACGTCGAGGTCCATGGTGTTCGCCAGGCCGCCGGGGGTGACGCCCTGGGCGCTGTAGGGAGTGTTGGCGGCGCGGACGCGGGTGTGCAGGACCTCGGTGACCGTCCGGACCCCGGGCACCTTGCGCAGCGACTCGGCCGCCGGGCCGGGCACCGCGGGGCCGGCGGCGTAGTCGGCGACGTTGCCCGCGCCGGCCTGGGACGCGGCGGCCTCGTCGATGGTCGTCTCGGCGAACAGCAGCGTCGAGCCGAGCGCGACCATCAGGGTGAGCGGGGCGATGACGGCGGCGAGGCGGCGCGCGCCGGCGCGCAGGTTGGCGGCCGCCAGGCCGGCGACCGCGCCGGAGAACCGCAGCGGCAGGGTGACCGGTGGGATCGCCAGCCGGGTCAGGACGGGTCCGAGGAGGCCGACGGCGGTCGCGAACGCGAGCGCGGTCAAGGGCGTGAGGGGGCCCGAGCCGCGCTCGGAGTGGACGGACGCCAGCACGAAGGTGAGCACGACGGCGCCGGCCAGGACGACCAGCCCGGCGGCGAGCCGGAACCACGGTGTGCGGGGCGGTGCGAACGCGGCCTCGCCGAGGGCCTCGACCGGGCGGAGCCGGGTGATGCGGCGGGCCGCGATCCGGGCGGCCAGCCAGGCGGCCGCGACGGTGACGGCGACGGCGACGAGCGGCGGGACCGGCCCGGTGACCGGCGGCAGGTTGCCGGGGATGGCGTCCAGGTCGGCGAAGGCGGCGTGCAGCCGGGAGCCCAGGAACAGGCCGGCGGCTGCGCCCGGGACCGTCGCGCCGAGGCCGAGCAGGGCGGCCTCGCGGCCGATCATCCGGCGCAGTTGCCGGGGCGTCGCGGCGATGGCGCGCAGCAGGGCGAGTTCCCGCTCGCGCTGCTGGAGCATGAGCCCGAAGGTGCCGACGACGGCCAGCAGCGCCACGATCAGGGACGTGCCGCCGAGTGCGGCGCCCATGCTGACCAGCTTGACGCGGGCGCTGCCGCTGTCGGGGAACTCGGCGCGCCCGCGGTCGGTGCCGGTGTGGACGGTGGCGCCGGTTCCGCGGACGGCCGCGCGCACCGCGTCGGCGGTGTCGTCGACGGACGCGCCGGGCGCGGGCCAGACGCCGATCGCGGTGAGGCCGGGCCGCGCGGCGGTCAGGCGGCGGGCCTCCTCGGAGCTGAAGAAGACGGACGGGTTGCCCGGCGCTTGCCCGGTGACCCCGACGACGCGGTAGGTGCCCGTTCCGAGCGGGTTCAGGACGGTCACGTCCGTCCCGACGGCATGGCCCGCGGTGGCGCCCACGACGATCTCGCCTGCGGCGGCGGGAGCCCGGCCCTCCTTGAGGACGGTCCGGGCCAGCCCTGCCGACTCCCAGCCGTGCCCGTCCACGGGGCTCCCGCCGATGACAGCGGGGACGGTCACTTCCAGCACCACGGAACGGACGCCCGGCACCGCCTGCACCCGTCCGGTGAGCGACGCGGCGATCCGGCCCCGCGCGGTGTTGGGCTTGCTCTTGCGGTCGCCGTCGTCCTTGACGAGGTGCGCGTCCGGGTCACCCGACACGATGATCGGGGCGGCCGCGTAGCGCTCGGGGGCGACGTGGCTGCGCAGACCGGTGTCCATCAGCATGCCGCAGGCGGTGATCAGTGCGGCGGCGAAGAACAGCGCGATGAAACCGCCGGCGAACGCGGCACGACGGTGCCGCAAGGTGCTCAAGGAGAGAGAGAACATCAGACGTACGCCCCCAGCCGGGTCATCCGCTCAGCGACGTCGCTCGCGGTGGGCGCGGTGACCGAGTCGACGATCTGCCCGTCCGCCAGGAACAGGACGCTGTCGGCGTACGACGCGGCCACCGGGTCGTGGGTGACCATCACCACCGTCTGCCCGAGGTCGTCCACGATCTCCCGGAACGCGACCAGCACCTCCTTGGCGGTCATGGTGTCCAGCGCACCGGTCGGCTCGTCGCCGAAGACGACGTCCGGCCGCGCGACCAGGGCCCGCGCGATCGCGACGCGCTGCTGCTGCCCGCCCGACAGCTCGGCGGGCCGGTGCCCGGCCCGATCGGCCAGCCCGACCCGCTCCAGGATCTCCGCCAGCCGGGCGCGGTCGGCGCGGCGCCCGGCCAGCCGCAGCGGCAGCGTCACGTTCTGCTCCACCGTCAGGGACGGGAGCAGGTTGAACGCCTGGAAGACGAACCCGACCCGCTCGCGCCGCAGGACGGTCAGCTCGGTCTCGTTCATCCCGGTCAGCTCCGTACCGCCGAGCCGCACCGATCCGGCGGTGGGCCGGTCGAGCCCGGCCGCGCACTGCAGGAAGGTGCTCTTGCCCGACCCCGAGGGGCCCATCACGGCGGTGAAGCCGCCCTTCGGCAGCGAGACCGAGACCTGCCGGAGGGCCGCGACCGCGCCCGCCCCCTTGCCGTACACCCTGCTCACCGTGTCCATCACCACTGCTTCGTCCATGGACACCACTCTGCTGACCTGCGGCTTCGCCCGACAGAGCGTCCGTCATCGATCACCCATGAGATCGTCACGGGTAGGCTCGGCGGCGTGATCAAGGTGCTCATCGCCGAGGATCAGCACGTGATCCGGACCGCGCTGGCGACGCTGCTCGGTCTGGAACCCGACCTGGAGGTGGTCGCGGACGTCGGCGACGGCGGCGCCGTCGTCCCGGCGGCGCGGGTGCACCTGCCCGACGTGGCCGTCCTCGACATCGACATGCCCGGGACGGACGGGCTGACCGCGGCCGGGCTGCTGCGCGCCGAACTCCCGGGGTGCCGCACCCTCATGCTCACCGGGCACGGCAAGCCGGGGCTGCTGCGCCGCGCCCTGCGCGAGAAGGTGGACGGCTTCGTCCTGAAGTCCGCGCCGCCGGACCAGGTGATCGACGCGATCCGCAAGGTCCACGCGGGCGAGCGGGTCCTGGACGCGACCCTCGCGGTGACCGCCTGGGACCTGGCCGACGACCCGCTCACGCCGCGCGAGAAGGACGTCCTGCGGCTGCTGTCGGACGGCGCCGAGGTCCCCGAGATCGCGGGCCGGCTACACCTGTCGGCGGGGACCGTCCGCAACCATCTCACCGCGGTCGTCGCCAAGCTCGACGCCCGGGGGCGCACCGACGCCGTCCGCATCGCCCGCGAGGCCGGCTGGCTCTAGGTACGCGGCGAGCCGGAAGCGTCCGCCTGCGGCCGGGCGCGCCTCCAGCCGGCCGCCCGCCTCGGCGAGCCGCGTGGCGAGGTTGCCGATCCCCGCGCCCGGCGGGGTGACCTCGTCCGGACGTCCGTCGTTCACCACCGTCAGCCGCGCCGCCCCGACGGTGATCTCGCAGTGGCGGGCGGCGCTGTGCCGCAGGATGTTGGTGACCGCCTCCCGCAGCACGACGCTCAGCACCCCTTCGGCGTCGCCCGGCGGGGTGCCGTCGCGGACGACCCGCACCTCGATGCCCGCCGCGGCGAGCACCGACCGCGCCGACGCCAGCTCCGGTTCGAGTTCCAGCCGCCCGGCCGCGCCGGTCACCACCCCCATGTCCCGGCGCGCGTGCTCGGCGATGCGGACCAGGTCGTCGAACTCCGCCCGCGCCCGGTCCGGGTCCGACGCCAGCAGCCGGCGCGCGATCTCGGCCTTCAGCTGGACGGCCGCGAGGCTGTGCCCGAGCAGGTCGTGCAGGTCGCGGGCCGCGCGCAGCCGCTCCTGGACGACCGCCGCCCGCGCGAGCCCGGCCGCCGCCGCCCGCAGCTCGTCCGCCAGCTGGGCGAGCCGGACCAGCCCCCACACCACCAGCCCGGTCACCAGCACGCTGATCACCGAGTTCACCACCACGTCGGCGGCCTCGCCGAGCCGCCACGCGACCACCCCCATGGCGGCCATGACCGCGCCGGTCAGCGGCCAGGCCACGGCGGCGGGCAGCGCCAGCAGCAGCGTCCCCACCAGGAAGCCAGGCACGCCGCCCCACGCCTTGCCGAGCCACAGCAGCGGCACGAAGCTCAGCAGCGCCTGCGCCGCCAGCGCCCACCACGACCCCTCCGGCCGGCGCGCCCACCCGAGTTGCAGGACGGACACGGCCGCGAGGCACGGCACCGCGATGAGCAACTCCACCGGCGATGCCAGCAGCAGCAGTCCCTTGACGCAGAAGCCGGCGAGGACCGCCGCCAGCAACACCACCGACAACCGGTGCTCGGCGCTGGAGACCTCGGCCCGCGGCTCCGGCGCCGCCCGCACCGCCGCCTCGACGACGCAGCGGCCGTCCGGCTCCAGCGTCGTGCGCAGGTGCCCGCCGACCCGCTCGACCTGCGCGGCCAGCGGCGCCAGGGCCTCGGCGGCCCAGCCGGCCGCGGCGGCTCCGTCGTCGGTGACCCGCAGCACGAGCAGCCCGCCCCGCTCACCGGTCTCGATGGCGCAGTGCCGCGCCCGGCGGCGCCGCACCACGTCGGTGACCGCCTCCCGCAGGACGGTCGCCAGCAGCGCCCCGGCCCGGCCGAGCGGCTCCCGGTGGCCCACCCGCACCGTCACCTCGACGTCGGCCGCCGCCAGCATCCCGCGCGCCGCCGCGATCTCCGGGGTCAGCGAGAGGCTGCGCAGGTCCACGGCGGCGGTCCGGGCGGCGGTCAGCGACCGGCGCGCCACCCGCGACACCCGGTCGAGGTCCGCGACGCCCCGCGCGGCGGCGATCGCGTCCAGCCCGCGGCCGACCCCCGCGTTCAGCTCGGCCGCCACCCGCAGCCGCTCCTCCTCGACGGCCGCCACCGCCAGCGACAGCCGGGCCGCGAACACCTCCTCGATGCGGCCGACCAGCCGCGACAGCCCGTACACGACCGTCGTCATCAGGCCCGCCGTGATCGCGGCGTCCGCCGAACCGCCGGCCCCGTCCCCGCGGACCACCGCCAGGACGAGCACCGCGACCGCCGCCACCGCGGCCGTCACCCGGTTGCGGGCGAGCAGGAGCCCGCCCACCCACACGACCAGCACCGCCACGGAGAACCCCAGGCACAGCACCGCGACGAAGGACAGGACTCCCTGCGCCGCCGTCCAGGCAGGGGTCTGGAGGCGGCGCAGGGGCGCCAGCACGAACCGGAACTGCAGCAGCAGGATCGCTCCGGCCACGGGAACGGCGGCGGCCGCGTCGGCCGGCCGGTCGATCGCGCCCACCGTGTAGACGCCGACCAGCGCGACCAGGGCCGCGACCGCCACCGCCCGCGCCGTGCGCGGCGGCACGTCGACCGCCTGCCTTCGTTCCACCCCGCCCCTCGATCAGCCCCCGGAAACCGGGTCAGAT
>NZ_VCKZ01000324.1 GCF_005889745.1 Actinomadura geliboluensis | reverse complement strand
GGCTATGGCTACACGCGGGAGTTCCCGGTGGAGCGGATGATGCGCGACGCCAAGATCACCCAGATCTACGAGGGCACCAACCAGATCCAGCGCATGGTGATGGCCCGCCAGCTCCTCAAGTAGCCGGGGACGCCGTCCAGGAGAGCCGGATGCGCCCGCGCGCCCGGCGCCGCGAAACTCGTGGCCTGGGCGGCGAGCCGGCCCCCGGTCCCGGCTGGCGAGCATCTTGGCCGCCGGTGTGCTCCGCCCGAGGATCGCCGCGATCCGGTCGAACGGCACCTCGAGGACATCGTGCAGCACGAAGGCCGCCCGCTCGGCCGGGGTGAGCGCGTCCAGGCAGATCCGCCCGGTCACGGTGGTCAGCCGCGGGTGGGCTGCGGCCCGGTGCCGAAGATCAGGGCGGCGGCGCGGTTGAGGACGTCCGCCCGGTCGCGACCGTCGTGGTCGGCCGCGAGGGAGTGGTGTCCGATCGCCACGCAGAAGGCGATGAGGCAGCGGGCCTCGACCTCGTCGGGATCGGAGCAGAAGGTGCCGATCACTTCGCGCAGGAGGCCCATGCGCCGGTTGTCCACCCGCCGCAGGCGTTCGGCCACCGCCGCGTCCCGCCGGGCCCAGTCCCGGACGGCGAGGTCGATGGGGAGCAGCCGCTCGCTGGAGAACGTGAGCATGCCCGCCCGCCGGGCCTTGACCTCCGGGGCGCCGCCCTCCTTCTCGACGCGGTCGATCACCTCGTCGACGCTCTCCCGCTCCCAGGCGTCCAACATGGCCTCCAGCAGCGCGTCGCGATCGGCGAAGTACCCGTAGAACCCGCCCTTGGTGACGCCGAGCCTCTTGGCCAGGACCTCGACGCGCACGGCGTCCGGGCCGCCCGTGGCCAGCACGCGCAACCCCTCTTCGATCCAGTGGTCCCGCGGTGTCCGGGGAACGCCCATCGAGTGCCTCACCTCACATATACGCCACCGTATAAACGCGTTAGCCTGCTGTTATACGCAACCGTATACCTGCTGAGGGCGGTAAGACGGCCGCCGACGTCAGTGCCCGCACCCCTATGAGGTGAAGATGCGGCTCTCCAAGTCAGCCCACGTGCAGCAGCCCTGGCGAATCCACGCCATCGCCCCCGACTTCCAACTGCAGGATGTGTGGTCCTACCGCACCCCCGGCGCGGGACCGGACGACTTCCCCGTAGTGCTCGCGCTGTTGCAGAACGCCGCGGGATTCAGCAAACAGCCCAGGCTGGTCAAGTTCCTGTTCGCGGTGCGCTGGAAACTCGGTCGCCTCCTCGGATGGGACGAGCCCGGCACCGGCCTCGGAACCAGAGTCGAATCGGTGCGCGATCGCCTGCCGGACGACCTCGCCGAGACCACCGTCCCGGATTCCGGCGACTCACCGTTCTCGCCCGTGTACCGGCTCGGCAACGAGGACGTCCGTGAACTGGCGAACAAGACCGTCCACGGCATCATGCACCTGGGCTGGGCACCGGCCGCCGCCGGTGACTACGAGCTGCGAATGGCCGTCCTGGTCAAGACGAACGGCCGGTTGGGCCGGCTCTACATGGCCCTCATCGCGCCCTTCCGCCACCTGGTCGTCTACCCGATGCTGACCCGCCAATGGGAACGCGCCTGGAGAAACCGCCCCCCGACCACCAAGGTCCACCGGCCTTGATACTGACGGCCCGGCTGTAGACGAAACTCCCGCTGCAAATCAGAGGTCGTGGCGGCCCTGCTTGATGGCGTCGATCAGAACCCGGGCCGCTGCGGTGCTCACGACGAGCCATGGGCCGCCGGGATCCTTGGAATCACGAGCGGCAACGACGCCGGCCGTCTGAGCCAGCTCGACGCATTCGGCGCCTGCCCCCTGGCTTCGTGAGGATTTCCGCCAGGAGGTGCTGTTCAGCGGGTGGAAATCAGCCGTGCCGTGGGGAGGGGATGTCTTCATCGGGCTCGTCTCTCACTTCATCGAGCAGCCTGGTCAGAAACTGGACGGTCGTGTCCTTGTCCAAAGCTGCGGCCTGGAGATGCCGATACATGCGGCTATGAGTCTCAATATCGTGAGGTTGCTCTAGATACAAGGCGTTGCGTGCCATGTCGATGTAGACGATCGTCGGGTCGTCCTCGTACTCGAGCAGCGTGAATCCGCAGGCCAGGCCCGGATGCATCCCCGCCGAGAAGGGAATGACCTGCACGGTCATGTGCTCGGTCTCGCCAGTGTCGATCAGGCGTTGGAGTTGCTCTCGTCGTTGGGCGGCTGTACCGAACGGGCGTCGAAGCGCGGCCTCGTCGATGACCGCCCACAGTTGTGGCGGGTCGGAGTGATCGAGGATGCGCTGCCGTGTGACTCGGAAGTCGATGCGGCGTTGGGTCTCCTCCGGGTCCCGGATCAAGTCGCCGCGGATCGCCGCGCGGGCGTAGGGGACGGTCTGCAGGAGGCCCGGGATGACGAGGGGCTGGTAGGTGTAGATGCGCGCGGCCTCGGCCTCGAAGCCCGCGTAGGCGCTGCCGAGGACGTCGCCGAAGTCCCTCTCCCACCAGCCGCGTTCGCGTGAGAGGCGGGCGAGGTTGAGCAGGGCTTCCCGCTCGTCGTCGGAGACCTTGTAGTAGTCGAGCAGGACGCGGATGTCGCTGATGTTCGGCTGCGGCCCGATGCCCGTCTCCAGCCGGTTCATCTTGCCCTGGCTCAAGTCGATGTCACCGCGGACCTTGTCGGCCGTGAGCCCGGCGTCGTGGCGCAGCCTGCGCAACTCCCGGGACAGGCGCCGGCGAGCGATGGTGGGGCTGCGGCGGTCGGCGGTGGCGGACATCGGTCGCTCCATGGGCCGGACGGGGTCGGGGGCCGTCCAGCATCGTAGTCACTCTCCGGAACGGACACATGACAATCAATCGGACGACTTCCAGAATGGAACTTCCAAAGTCAAGGATGTTGGGCCATGCTGAGGGTGCTGTCACTGTGCGTCGGTGCACGTGCGCGCCGGGTTGCCGTCACTGAGGGCGAGGCTCTGGTGGCCAAGGGTCCGAATCGTCCTGGTGAGTATGGCGCATCTGCGGTCGGTGGCTTGACCCCCGGGAGCGAAGGAGACGATCGATGTCGGTGTCCGTCGGCGCTGTGGTCGAGGCGCGGCCGCCGGTGAGCGGTGGGGCCGTTCGGGTGGAGGCGCTCGGCGTGGCCGCCCTGCCGTCCGCGGTGCCGGTCGCGCGGTACTTCGCTCGGGCGCTGCTCGGGGCGTGGGAGGTGGGCGAGGCCCGCCGGTGGGCGTGCCAGCAGGTTCTCTCGGAGTTGGTTAGCAATGCGCTGGAGGCGACGGGCGAACCGGGCGGGACGGACATCGAGGTGCGCGGTACGGCGATGATGTTCGTCCGGTTCCAGTTGTGCGCCGCGCATCTGGTCGTCGAGGTGCGTGATGACAGTGCGGCGCCGCCGAAGGCCCGTCAGGCCGCCCTGCTCGACGAGGGCGGGCGGGGCCTCATGCTGGCCGAGTCCCTCGCGTCGGGCTGGGGGTCGTACACGCTGCCCATCGGCAAGGTGGTGTGGGCCGCGTGGAACGTCGCCTGATACTTCGGCTTTGCCTGGCGGTCAAAGCCCATGCGTTCGCCCTTGACTTTCGCACATTGGGGATGTTCGATCTCACATGTGGAGAGTTCGGAGAGAGTTGCTGCGCTCATTGAGCGGTTGCGGACCACCGAGCGCGTGACGGTGGGGGAGCTGGCCGAGGAGACCGGGGCGTCCGAGATGACGATCCGGCGCGACCTCGATCAGCTCGCGGAGCGCGGGGTGCTGCGGCGGGTGCGGGGCGGGGCGGTGAGCCTGCTGCTGCGCGGTGAGGCGATGCCGTTCGCCGTCCGCGAGCAGGAGGCGGTCGACGTCAAGGAGCGGATCGCCGCCGAGGTGGACGGGCTGCTCGCCGACGGGGAGGCCGTCATCCTGGACGGCGGCACCACCACGCTGACCGTCGCCCGCGCGATCGCCGGGCGGCGGCTCACCGTCGTCCCGCTCGACCTGCACGCGGCCAACGCGCTGAGCGGTGCGCCGCAGGTGCGGCTGCTGGTCCCCGGCGGCCGTACCGCGCCGGGCGCGCTGGCGTTCACCGGGCCGCTGACCGAGGCGTCGCTGGCCTCGCTGCGCGTCGACACCGCGGTCCTCGGGGTGTGCGGGCTGTCGGCCGAGCACGGGCTCACCGCGCACGAACTCGACGAGGTGCCGGTCAAGCGGGCCGCGATCGCCTCCGCCCGGCGCGTCGTCGCCGTGTGCGACGGGGCCAAGTTCGGACGCACCGGCCTCGGGCTCGTCTGCCCCGCCGCCACGCTGGACATGGTGGTGACCGACCGCTCGGCGCCCGCGGCGGCGGTGTCCCGCCTCCGCGACGCCGGCGTGGACGTCCGCCTTGTCTGACCAGCGGAGGAAGCTGCGGGCGGGACGGGCGGCCACCTTCGCCTACTTCGGGCTGAACGGGTTCGTGCTGGGCATGTGGATCGTCCACATACCGGTCATCGAGGACCGCGTGGGGGTGGGGCATGCCGTCCTCGGGTGGCTCCTGCTGCTGCTCGGCGCGGGTGCGCTTGCCGGGATGCAGGCCGCCGGTCGGTTCACCGACCGGGTCGGCGCCCGCGTCATGGTGCCGCTGAGCGCGGTGTTGTGCAGCGCCGCGCTGGTTCTGCCGGCCCTTGCTCTGAACGCCTGGACTCTGGGTGCGGCGCTGCTGGTGCTCGGCATCGGCAACGGCACCCTGGACGTCTCCATGAACTCCCACGCCGTGCAGGTGGAGCGTGGTTACCGGCGGCCCGTCATGTCGGCGTTCCATGCGACGTTCTCGCTCGGTGGAGTGCTTGCCGCGTTGGTCGGTGCCCGCACGCTTGGGTGGGGCTGGTCCCCGGTGGTGTCGCTGGGGGCGGCGGCGGTCTTCGGGGTTGTCCTGGCCGTGCTGACCGCCCCGGCGCTGCTGCATGGTGACTCTCCCCAAGGGACTGCTCCCGGGAGTGGAGCCCGCGCTCGGACGCCTAAGCGCATCTGGATGATGGCTGCTCTCGCGCTAATGGTCATGTTGTCGGAGGGTGTGGCCAACGACTGGAGCACCCTGCATCTGCGTGATGCCCTGGACGCGTCCGCCTCTACGGCCGCCTTCGCCTATGGGGCCTTCGCCACCGCCATGACCATCGGCCGTCTGCTGGCCGATCGGGTGGCGGCGCGCTTCGGGCCGGTCGCCGTCCTGCGGTATGGCGCTGCTCTGGGCGCGTTCGGTCTGGCGGTGGCGGCGCTGTCCCCGTGGGTCCCTTCGGCGCTCGTCGGCTGGGCCTTGGCCGGGGCCGGGTTGTCCGGCTGCGTGCCTCAGTTGTTCAGTGCCGCCGGTCACCACGACCCGGACGCCGTCGGCGCCAACGTCTCGCGTGTCGCCGGGCTGGGCTACCTGGGGATGCTCGCCGGGCCCGCCGTCATCGGCCCGCTGACGCATGTGATGCCGCTGAACCTGACGTTCTTCCTGCCGGTCGTGCTGTGCGCCGTTGCGGCCGCCACGGCGGGCATCCTGCGCACTCCGCAGACGGCCCCGGACGTCGTCCACCCTGCGGAGGCACCGAACGGCTGACATTTCCGGCGAACTTCCGAGGGGGTCGGTAGCGTCACAGCGGCTGGTGATCAAGCGCGGGTGACGCGACGGACGGAGTGATCGGATGCCGGATCCGCTGGAGCCGGGAGACCCCGAACGGATCGGGGAGTTCTGGCCCGCCGGGCGGCTGGGCGCCGGCGGGCAGGGGGTCGTCTACGACGCCTACGCCCCCGACGGGACGCGGGTGGCGGTCAAGGTGCTGCACGGGGCGCAGGAGTCGCCCAAGGAGTTGCAGGCGATGGCGGCCGAGGCCCGGGCGGCGCAGCGGGTCGCCTCGTTCTGCACGGCGCGGATCCTCCAGGTGCGGCTGGAGCCGCCGCGTCCCTACATCGTCAGCGAGTACATCGACGGGCTGAGCCTGCAGGCCGTCGTGCGGGGCACCGCCGACCGGGACGGGCGGCTGTTCACCGGCGACGACCTGCACCGGCTCGGCATCGGGATCGCGACCGCGCTCACCGCCATCCACCGGGCCAAGGTCGTCCACCGGGACCTGAAACCGGGCAACGTGCTGCTCGGCCCGGACGGGCCCCGGCTGATCGACTTCGGGATCGCGCGGGTGCTGGACACCCGCTCGGCCGACGCCGGCACGTTCGCCGGGACGCTGCCCTACATGGCCCCCGAGGTGTACGCGGGACGGCAGGCCGGGGCCGAGGCCGACGTGTTCGCCTGGGGCGCGATCATGCTGTTCGCCGCGACCGGCGAGCACGCCTTCAAGGGCCTCGCGCTGCCGGAGATCGCGCACCGCGTCCGGACGCACGAGCCCGACCTGGACGTGCTGCCGGAGACACTGCGCCCGCTCGTGGGCGCCGCGCTGGCCAAGGAGCCGCTGGCCAGGCCGTCCGCGACGGAGATCCTCACCGCGCTGACCGGCGACCCGCGCGACGGCTCCGACCTGGTCGCCGCGGGGGCCGCGCAGGCCGTCCTGGAGGCCCGCTGGGAGCCGGGCGACCCCGCCCTCGGCAAGGTCGCCGAGGACGCCTACGCCGCCCTGCCGCCTGCGGCGCAGCGGCTCGTCCCCGAGCTGTTCCTGCGGTTCGTGGTGCCGGGCGAGGACGGCGGCCTGACCACGCGCCCCATCCCGGAAGACGAGCTGTTCGACCGCCAGGACGACGCCGAAGCCCAGACCCTGCGCGAGGTGGTGCAGGCGTTCGGGCGGCTGCTGCTGATGTCGGGCGGCCAGTTCGTGCTGACCCGCCCTGCGCTGCTGCGGGCCTGGCCGCGGCTGCGGGGCTGGGTCGAGGCCGAGCGCGACGGCCTGCGCACGCACCACCGCATCCGCCAGGCCGCCCGCACCTGGGCCGAGCACGGCCGCCGCCGCGCCGACGTCCTGACCGGGGCGCACATGGACGAGGCGGTGCGCTGGGCCACCTCGGGCGCCCGGCGGCCCGCGCTGAGCCGCCTCGAACGGGACCTGCTGGACGCCAGCGCCCGCGCCCGGTACGCGCACAAGCGCCGCAACCGGGCGATCGCGGGCGTGCTGGCGGTGACCGCCGTGGTGGCGCTGGGCGCGACGGGATGGGCCGTCGACGCACAGCGGACGCGGAGCGAGGAGCGCGACATCGCGGCCTCGCAGCAGCTCGCCGCGCAGAGCCGGCAGTTCGCTGGCTCCCCGGAGACGGCGGCGCTGCTGGCCGTCGCCGCGCAGCGCGTCCACGAGACGCCGGAGAGCCGCGCCGCCCTCCTCGACGTCGTCACGCGGTCCGGCCGGGGCGCGGTCGCCGGGTACGGGCCGAACCCGATCACGGTGGCGGCGGGCGGCGGGCGGCTCGCGTTCGGCAACGACGACGGCACGGTGGCGGTCTGGGACGTGAAGGCCCGCAAGCAGCTCGGAGCGCCGCTGCGGCTGCTGCCGGACGCCGACTACCGGGACGACCTCGTCCTCCCCGTGGCGCTGAGCCCCGACGGCCGGGTGCTGGCCGCCGCCGGCAGCAGGGGCAACCCCTCGGAGGCGCCGGGAGCCGCCGGTGATGTGGTCAAGGGCACCGTCCGGCTGTGGGACGTGACCACCGGCAAGCCGCTAGGCGACCTGCCCGTCGCCCACGCCTCCTCGGTGACCTTCTCCCCAGACGGCAAGACGCTGACCGTCATTGGCGCCGACGGAGTCACCGTCTGGGACGCGCAGACCCGCCGGCGCACACGCCTGGTGCCCTTCCCGCCGTCCTTCACGTATCTGTCCCGCTCCCACGAGGGCAGCAAGGCGGCCCTCAGCGCGGACACGGGAACGGCCGTCTTCGCCCTGCCCGGCGCACTGGAGATATGGGACGTGCACGCCGGCCGCCGCAAAGGGACCATCCCCGGCCCGGTCGACGAGGTCGCGCTGAGCAGGGACGGCCGGACCATCGCGGCACGGCACAACAAGACGATCCGGCTGCGCGACACAGGAAGCGGCCGGACGATCGGCACGCGCATCCCCATGAAGACGGAGTACGTCCAGAGGCCGCTGTTCACGCCCGACGGTAAGACCTTGCTCATCGGCACCGACATGTGGGACGTCGTGCGGGGCGTGCGCGCGGGGGCCGTCAGCGGCACCGGCCAGGAGCAGGTCCTCGCGGGGGCCTTCACCGACGAGCGGACGCTGGTCACCGTCAGCGGCGTCGCCGGCCTGGCCGACAGGAAGAACGCCGTGCGGCTGTGGGACACGAAGGTCCATCAGCCGCTTCCCGGCCCCTTCGTCCCCGTCGAGAAGGCCGACGAGGTGATCCTCCCCGCGACGAGCGGCGACAGGCGGGTCCTCGCGGTGGCCCACGCGCCCGGCGGCGCCGGCATCGGCTACTCGTCCTACAGCGCCGCGACCGGCGGACGCGTCGCCGGACCAGTCGGCCCGCCGCCGAACCTCGCCGACATCCTGGGGACGGCGATGGCCGTCAGCGCCGACGGGAAGAGCATCGCCTCGGGCAACACCTACGGCCAGATCTCCCTGTGGTCCGGCGGCCGCTGGACGGGGCCGTTCGAGGGCGGCCCGGGATCCATGCTCAACGTGATGGCGTTCAGCCCGGACGGCCGCACCCTCGCCACCGGCGGCGGCGCCCAGACCCAGATCTCGACGCCGGTCGTCGACGGCAAGGTGCAGCTGTGGGACGCCCGGACGGGCCGCATGCTCGCCGTGCTGGGCGACTCGTCCCAGCAGGTGGCCTCGCTCGCCTTCAGCCCGGACGGCCGCACGCTGGCGGCCGGGATGGGCGCGGCGGTGCACCTCTTCGACACCGCGAGCCGCCGCGACCTCGGCGTGCTCGACAACCCCTCCGGCTCGGCGACCGCGCTCGCCTTCAGCCGCGACGGCCGGACCCTCGCCACCGGCGGGAACGGGGCGGTCTCGCTCTGGGACGTCCGTACCCGGCAGTCGCGCGGCGCCCCCATCAGCGGCCACAACGGCCAGGTGACCTCCGCGGCCTTCGACGCCTCCGGCCGCACCCTCGCCACCGGTGGCGCCGACGGCACCGCCCTCCTCTGGGACGTCGCCAGCCACCGCCAGCTGGGCTCACCCCTCACCGGCCACACCAAGGCGGTGACCGCCGTGGCCTTCGACGCCGGGAACAAGACCCTCATGACGACCGACGGCGCCGCCGTCCTCCGCCACTGGAACATCGCCATGCCCGCGAACGCCACCGGCGCGGCTTGCGCCATCGCCGGCCGCTCCCTCACCCGCAAGGAATGGACGAAGTACGTTCCCTCCGGCGTCCCCTACCGGGCCATCTGCCCGACCTCCCGATAAGCCGGAACAACGACAAGGCGAGAAGAGAACGCATTCCATAAACCTATTGACCAGTGATCGCCCCGCCGTGGAATATCAGGCGCCCACATTTTCCGGTGGGAGTCTTTCGTCGTGGTGGAGGTGCCTTGGACGGCTATATCGACGTGGTGCGGGAGCGGGTGGTCGGCGATGGATGCGAGGTGACCACCGAGGAGGTCGCCGGGGCTCCGGCCCTGGTCGCCTACCGGTCGAACTGGCGGGCGCTCTCCAAGATGCACCTGTTCACCGTCGTCGCGGAGAGGGAGAGCGTCGATGCCGCGACGCTGGAGCAGTTCACCCGCGAGGCGAGCCAGCTCGGGAAGAACCGCAAGGGGGCGATGCGCGGGGCGCAGTCGGGCGTCCTGGTGATCGCGGCGCTGGTCACGGAGTACGCGGACGAGCCCGCCAAGGTGGTGGCGGGCAGGCCGTTCCGGCAGGGAACCGGCGGATTCGCCGCGCTCGTCCAGCCGGCGGTGGTCGACCTGACCGAGAAGAGCGTCTACTCGTTCCGGGGACGCAGGATCTGGGGCGCGCTGCTCGCCTCGTACCTTCGCAAGAAGAACATGTTGTACCTGCCGGACCCGCAGTAGCGAGCGCTGGGGGACGGGCGCCTCGCCCGTCCCCCAGTGGCGCGGGTCATTCGTGGGAGACCTTCATGGTGATCGAGCCGTCCCTGTTCAGCCTGGGGCTGAACGTGATGCCGTTGTAGGTCACGCTGGAGTTGGAGCGCGAGGCGTTCATCGAGCTGGACATCACGGTGCCCTGGCCCCGGCTGCTGAGGGTGATCCGGTTCTCGTCGACCCTGATGCGGATCGGCGCCATGCCGTACTTCTTGTCGAGCTTGATCACCTGGCCGTCGCGGACCTTGACCTCGCAGTCGGCGTCCGCGCACTCCTTGAGCTCCTTGGCGTGCTTGCCGTCCTTGGTGTCCTTGGTGGACGGCTTGGACGCCGGCGGAGCGGCCTCCGACGGCTGCTCCGCGGCGGGCGGGGCCGCCTGCGACGGCTCCTCCGCCTCGGACGGCGGTGCCGCGTCGGACGGCTCGTCCGCCGCGGGCTGGTCGGCGGCGGGC
>NZ_VCKZ01000766.1 GCF_005889745.1 Actinomadura geliboluensis | reverse complement strand
GCCGCTGGTGCCAGCAGACGAAACGGGCGTAGGCCGTCCTGCGGGAGCACTGGAGCGGCCTGCTGCCAGAACCGCAAGCACCACGATCGCGATGGCGATGCTGTGCCTTCTGACGGTCCCGGTCATCCCCTTCGGGACGGTCCAGGCCGTCGACTTCGGTGCTCTGACGAGCGGCGAGGCAGCAGTACGCGTGACGATGAGCGTGGTCGAGGCCCTCATACTCGCCACGGGCACGCTGCTGCTGTTCCTGCGGAAGACGGCCGGACGCTGGCTGGTCGCAATCGGTGGCGCCGGAGTGACCCTCCACGCGGGGGCGGACCTCATTTCGATCGGAGATAGAGCCGGGCACGCCCCGCCGGGCTTCCTCATCCTGACGGCCGTCACGGCGGCTGCCGCCGCACTCATGGCCCTGCTGCCATCCACCGGCCGCTGACGCCAGCAGAACTAGATGACGTGCGCTGCCGGGCACCGGCCACCCCGGCCAGGCCCTGGAGGTCGCATTGAGGCTAGCGGGAGATTCTGGGCGGGCTGAGCCTCAAACAGCCTTCTGCGACAACCGCGTGTGCACGCAGCGGACGTTCGCCGAACAGGTGCCCCAGGTAGCCCGCCGACTCCGGCCTTCCTCGGAGGAGACGGCCGCCGCCTCCACCAGCGCATGGCGCGTCGCCCCAACCCGACATCGCCGGAGTGCTAAGCGCCGGCAGACTCGCCGACCCGCGCTAGCCGTGTGCGCGGAAACGGTGAGGGACGGCGGTCGGGCGCTGGGCGGCTCAGTTCTCGCGCTGCCATCGTCGATGAACCTTGTGGTGCCTTGCTGCGTCCCATCCCCAAAGGTGAGAAGGGGCGGTGGGGGATGTGACGCGCGGGCAGCGGCTGTCGATAGGGGCGACGTCGAAGAGTTGGACCATCTTCTGGACGCTGCTGGCACCTCTT
>NZ_VCKZ01000765.1 GCF_005889745.1 Actinomadura geliboluensis | reverse complement strand
CGCCCTGCCCGTCATGCCTGGGCTGGTGGCCTCCGGCGGGGTCGCCGGGTCTGCGGGGAGTGGACAGCGGGGGCTCCCGGGTGCGGGCCGGCGCGAGCCGGCGTGGACTCGGTTGCCCGGCACCTTATCCCGATATACACCCCGAGTTACGGAGATCCGTTAAGAAAGATCAAAAGCGCTACCTTTGGTCACCGTGACGCTCCCCACGGTCCCCGCCTGAAGGCCGCTCTGTCCTGCGGATTGCGCCGCTTACCCGTCGCTCGTGTATCCTGCCTATTTGTTGTGTGCGTGACGCCTGCCCTCCGGGTGGGGCGACGCCGCAGCGAGCCGGTGCGTCTCGGAGTGTTCGCGTCAACTGCCGCGGACGTGTGGGGGCCCCGGCCTCCCGGAGCGCCGGGTCGGATGATCCTCTGATCGGCGCGAGCAGGATTTCCGCTGACATGTGGCGCTCGCCCGCGAGGGGGAGCGGAGGATCGAAACCGCTGAAAGTCGACGAGAAACGAAGGCTGACGACCGTGCGCACGTACACCCCTAAGCCCGCTGACGTCCAGCGTCAGTGGTACGTCATCGACGCGACCGATGTCGTGCTGGGCCGTCTCGCCAGTCAGGTCGCGCAGCTGCTTCGGGGCAAGCACAAGCCGATCTACGCGCCGCACCTCGACACCGGTGACTTCGTGGTCATCGTGAACGCCGACAAGGTGTCGCTGTCGGGCAACAAGGCGGAGCGCAAGAAGGCCTACCGGCACTCGGGCTACCCGGGCGGGCTCCGCTCGGTCACCTACACCGAGCTGCTGGCCAAGCACCCCGAGCGGGCGGTCGAGAAGGCGATCAAGGGCATGCTGCCCAAGAACTCCCTCGGCCGGAAGATGTTCGGCAAGGTGAAGGTCTACGCCGGGCCGGACCACCCGCACCAGGCGCAGAAGCCGGTCCCGTTCGAGATCA
>NZ_VCKZ01000323.1 GCF_005889745.1 Actinomadura geliboluensis | reverse complement strand
CCCCCACCCCCCGCAGCAACTGCGGCCGCATCGCCCCAGGCACCATCGGTTCCTGCGGGGGACGGCTTGAACTGGCTTCTGCAGGAGTTCACCGGCCGGGTCGCCGGTGTGACCCACGCCGTGCTGGTGTCGCGAGACGGGCTGAAGATGGCGGTGTCGGGCTTGGACACCGCTGGGGCCGACCGGGCTGCCGCGTGGATGTCCAGCCTGCACTCCCTGGCCCGGTCCGCCAGCACCCTCATCGGAGCCCCGGACGGAGGTTTCCGGCAGGTCGTGATCGAGGACGCCGGCTTCCTGGTGTTCGTTGTGAGCGCCGATTTCGCCGCCGCGGCGGGGCCCAGCCTCAAGTCCGGTGCCGAGTCTGGCCTGGTCGGCTGTGTACTCGGTGTCCTGGCCGAGCCAGACGCCGACGTCGGCAGGGTCGGCTACGAAATAGCCCTCCTGGTCAAGAGCGTGGCCGAGCACATGACCACCCCGACCCGCGGCGGCCACCGCACCGACGGGAACCGGTGACCATGCCCGACCCGGCTGGCGCACCGGAGTGGGACCAGGCGTGGGAGACCTGCGACGCCGAACAGGTGCGCCCCTACGCGATCACCGGCGGCCGGACCCGCCCGCAGCACTCAATGCGGCTGGTGACCCTGCTGGAGGCCGCCGACGCCGTACCCGTCCACGGGCTCGGTCCCGAGTCGGCCCGAGCAGTCGAGCTGTGCCGGGAGCGGCCATGTCCGGTCGCCGAGATCGCCGCCCGCCTCAGGCTCCCCGTCCAGGCCACCAAGATCGTCCTGTCCGATCTGATCGACCGCGGTGCCCTGGTCATGGCCCTGCACGGCCCAGGCGCCGACCACTTGCAGCTGTTGGAGGCTCTGCGGTCCGGCCTGGAAACGAGGCTGTCGCATGTCGCCTGACCGTACGGAGACCGCCGGACCCGGCAGACGCAATCCCACGCCCTTAACGGTGAAGATCATCATCAGTGGCGGGTTCGGGGTCGGCAAGACCACGATGATCGGCGCGGTCAGTGAGATCGACCCGCTGACCACCGAGGAGCAGCTCACCGTGGTCAGCGACGGCGTCGACTCCCTGGTCGGCGTGGAGGACAAGACCACCACCACCGTCGCGCTGGACTTCGGCCGCCTCACCTTCGACCAGCAACAGATGGTGCTGTACCTGTTCGGCACACCCGGCCAGGACCGCTACTGGTTCACCTGGGACGACCTCACCTACGGGGCGGTCGGCGCCGCGGTGTTGGTCGACACCCGCCGGCTGCCCGACAGCTTCGGCCCGGTCGGCTACTTCGAGCAGCGCGGCATTCCGTTCGTGGTCGCGATCAACGAGTTCGCCGATGCCCCGCACCACTACACAGCCGCCGAGGTCCGCCACGCCCTCGACATCGCCGGCCACGTGCCGATCGTGCGCTGCGATGCCCGCGACACGCGCTCGGCCATCACCGTGCTGCTGGCCCTGGTCGACCACGCACTCGCCCACCCGCCCCTACCTGAGCAGCCGCACCAGCCCATCGCCCAGGGAGCTTCTACATGAGATATGACGCCGACGCCGGTATGTCCATCCCCACCTGGCACGACACCGCCGGGCAGCGCATGAAACTGCTCGCCGAACTCGGCCTCGGCGCGGCCCCGGACGCCCAGTTCGACCGGTTCGCCGCCCAGATCTCCAGCACCTTCGCCGCCGAGCTCGGCGAACACGGTCAGAACCTGTACGCGATGGTGAACCTGTTCACCGAGCAGGAGCAGACGTTCGTCGGGCTGCACAACCCTCCAGGCATGCGCGCGGTGGACCGAACCATGCGGCCCGATCACGGGTTCTGTCCTGAATTGCTCGACCGCACCAAGGCGCTGATCCTGTCCGACGTCTGCGCCAACCCGCATTTCGCATCCAACCCGGTGGTCGACAAGCTGGGGGTCCGCACCTACGCCGGCGCACCGCTCATCCACGAGCCCACCGGGACCGTGCTGGGCACCGTGTGCGTCATCGGCACCGACCCGCTTCCCAGGGACACCGGCCACACCTCGCTCGCACTGATCAAGCGTCACCGCGACGCACTCATGGACGCGCTCGCGCAGCGAGCCGACACTCGCGGCCGCCACAGCTCCGGCGACACAAGCGGCTGAGACCAGTCCGCGGCGATGACGTCTGCCGGATCCGACCATCCGGCAGTGGGCCAAGTGGAAAGGGATGGTGTCCGTGTTCGAGATTGACGACCACCGGGACCTGCGCAAGGACGTCCGCGCCTTCGCCGAAGGAGACGTCGCACCCCGGGTTGCTGAGATGGAATCCTCCGCCGCCTTCGACCACGTCCTGCCCACCCGCATCGCCCGGCAGGGATGGATCGGGGTGACCATCCCCGGCGAATACGGCGGTATGGGCGCCGGGCACCTCGCCAAGACCATCGTGATCGAGGAATTGGCCCGGGTGAGCGGGGCGGCGGGCGCGATCGCGCAGGCGTCCCAGCTCGGCGTCGCCAAGATCCTGCATTTCGGCACCGAGCAGCAGAAGCAGCGATGGCTGCCGCCGATCGCGGCCGGCGCCTGCCTGCCCACCATCGCCACCACCGAAGAAGGCTCGGGCGGGCATGTGCTGGGGATGCGGGCCACCGCCCGCCGCGACGGCGACCACTACATCCTCAACGGCCGCAAACAGTACGTCGGCAACAGCCACGTTGCCGACGTGCACGGCGTCATCGTCCGCACCGGCGATGCCGACACCCGGCCCTCCAAGAGCCTGTCGGCGTTCCTGGTGAGGGCGGACCTGTCCGGCGTCCGGCTCATCCCGCACCAGCCCGCGATGGGCCTGCACGGATTCAGCTTCGGCGACATCGTATTCGAGGACGTCCGAGTTCCGATCTGCGACCGGCTCGGCGAGGAAGGCGACGGCCTTGACGTCGCCTACAGCTCATCGGTCCTGTACGGCCGACCGAACCTGACCGCAGTGTCTCTCGGCATCCATCAGGCCATCGTGGACTCGACCGTCGAGTTCGTGACCACCCGGGTCCGCTACGGCGCCCCGCTGGCCGACCTGCCCACCATCAAGCACAAACTCGGGCTGATGCAGCACCGACTCCTCACCGCGCGAGTGGCCGCCTACCACGCGGTGCACCTGCTCGACCACGGCGAACCCTGTGACGGGGAGCTGATGAGCGCCAAGTACGGCAACGTCGAGGCGGCGATGGACTCGGCCCGCACCGCGATGGAGATCCACGCAGCCGCCGGGCTGCGCAGCGGCCGGGAGGCACAGCGGTACTACCGCGATGCCGCCTGCATCTACGCCCCCGCCGGAACCGGCGACATCCAGCTCCTCCGTCTGGCCGAGACCGCCCTCGGTATCGAGCACGGCCCTCAATGGTCAGTCCGGTTCGCGCGCCTGACCGCTCTGAACCCCCAACCCAAACTCCACGAGCCCGCGGCATAACCGCCCGTTGAGACCGTCCTCCCCGTCCTGGCGCGGGGCGGGGAGGACACCCACTCGCCTTCCCCCGACCACCACAATCGACAGAAAAAGACGAGAAGTGAAGACAACCTCTCCCACCGCACCAGCAAAGATCCCGCCGTTGCGGGGCGACTTCGCTGATGCGATGCACGCCAAGTACGTCGCCAAGGACGGCCACAAGGCCAGCAAGCGCCGGATCTTGATCGTCCCCATCCTGCTTTTGACCGTCGGCATCGGCCTGGGCGCTGCGGCCCGAGCCGGTCTGTCCCCGACCTGGGCCTCGACGGTGACCGGCGCCCTGGCCGCCCTGATCGCCGGCTGGTCCGTCTGGGCTCTCTGGGTGGCGTTCCGCGTCGACCCGCTGCGGGACGTGGACTGGGCCACCGCCGACACCTACGAGCAGGAACTCACCTTCGGCCTGCACCCGGATGCCCGCGCCGCTCTGGCCCGCGCCCAAGACCAGGTCCGCCGGCGGTTGCCCTTCGCCGACCGCGTCCACCTGTACTCCCCCGACCAGCTGCCCAAGCACGACTGCACCCTCGACAAGACCGGCTGCGACTGCGCCCGCATGCGCGTCAACGCCGCGGTGCTGCCCAACCGGCGGCACCCGGTCATCCTGGTCGGCGACCGGCTCCTGGACGAGGCCGCTGCGCTGGCCTACGTCCTGGCACACGAGGTCAACCACGTCCGCCGCCCCTGGCTGCTGGTCTACGGCGCGCTGCAGGTGGTCACCTTGGCGGGCTGGCTGGGGATGGGCCTGGTCCTTCCCTGGCATGTCCTGGTCGTCGTCGCACCAGTCGTGTGGGTGGCGACCATGCTGCTGAGCTGGGTCAACGAACTCGCGGCCGACATCGCCGCCCGCACCACTGGCCCCGACGCCGCCCGCGCCTTCTGGACGATGCTGCGCGCCGCCCGCCCCACCCGCGCTGGCCTGTCCCGGCTCACCGGCGCCGTCATGGCGGTGCTGGCGCCGACGCATCCGCCGATCACACTGCGCGCGGCCCTGGCCGACCGCATCGCCCACCGCCCTCTTCCTTAACCCACAAACGCGTATGAAGACCTCGATATGAAAGGGCCCGCACGATGACCAAACTGCGGCTCAGCTACGTCAACATCGAGCACGGCGGCCGGACCGACGCCGGCTACTCCGCCTACTCCGGCGACGGCGGCCCCTACGACTACAGCAAGGTCACCGGGATGTTCCACGACGGCGACTGGCCCGACATAGCCGTGATCGGTGAGGGCGACCGGTACGAACTCAACGGGATGGAAGGCGCGTTCGAGGCCGCCGCCGCGCTGCGGGACGCGGGCGGGCCTGCCTACGTCCCGCACCCGTGCTCGCTGCCCCGCGAATGGGGCATGTTCGCCCCCGTCATCTACGTCAACCCGCAAAAGGTCGTGGTCCGCCGGTTCTACTCCCACCGGCTGCCCGACTTCGCGGCCCGCAACCGCAACCTGATGCTGTTCACGCTGCCCGGCCGCACCGACCCCATCCGGATCGCCGCCACGCATGGCGACATCTACTCCGGCGACACCCGCCTCGCCGACAACCGGCGGTTCGACCGGCTCGCCGACCCGGCCATCCCGTGCGCGCTCCTCGGTGATTGGAACACAGTCCCCTCAGGCCCCCACTTCGAGCCCACGGACATGAATAAGCCTGGCCTGCACAACCCGCGGGCGATCAACTACCGCGTCCAGTTCCAAGGCGGCGCCCGGCAGGCCGGCCCGCACATCTACGACACTCGCGCCCTGGACGCCCTGGTCGGATGGTGGAACCCCGACACCCAGCAGCGGGAGGGCGGCGTCGGCTTCCACCACGCCGCCGAACTCGCCCAGAACTTCACCCCCACACAGATCGAGCGGCCCAACGGCCGCCAGTGCCTGGTCATCGACGGCATCCTCCTCAACGACCCGCTTCGTGACGCCTACGTGCCCGGCTCGTACCGGGTCCACGACTTCTGCGACCCCGACAGCCCCGGTTCCGACCACAAACGCATCAGCGTGACGGTCGACATCTAGCCCGCGTGGGGTCCGCCCACGAGCGAAAAGGGACCAGATACCCGGTGGGCAGGCGCACGAGGGCCGCGCGCACGGATTGGCCGGACAGCCGGCGGACGGCGCCGTGGCCGAACACCCTCCGGCTGTCGTCGCTGGCCCCACTTTCCTCGCCCAGTTCGGGGGGCAACGGGTGGCGGGAGTCTCCGGCCGGAACGGACACGCGGCCCAGATATCTGACAAATCCACCGAGAGTGCATCACCGCCGCAACCATCCGTCGGCAGGACTCACCCCCAGCAGAAAGAGGGACAGACACCATGACCACCGATCACATCCGCGACACGACGTCCCACCCGCGCCCTGGCACCCGGCTGGTTGTGGTGACCGGCGTCCAGGGCTTCGTCGGCTCCCATCTGGCCGAGGCGCTGCTTGCCCGCCCGGAGGTCAGCGTCCTGGGGGTCGACTGGGTTGAGGCCGGTCGTGACCCTCGGACGGCCCCGTTCATCAACGACTTGTGCGGCAGGCCCGGATTCGAGTTGTTGTCGGCCGATGCCGGTGACCACGCGGTCGCGGCCCGGCTGGCGGCGGCGGACGCGGTGGTGCATCTGGCGGCTCCCACCGACGTGGCGGCCTCCTGGGGTACCGGGTTCGCAGATCAGACGGCGTCGCTGCTCGGCTCGCACCGTCTGCTGGACGCCTGCCGGGCCGCGGAGGTGCCGCGCGTGGTGGTGGCGTCCTCAGCGCACGTCTACGGGCCGACCGACGGGCTGGCGCGCGAGGAGGTACCGGCCGAGCCGACGTCGCCGTATGGGGTCACAAAGCTGGCGACCGAACGGCTGGCCGCCGCGTTCGCCCGTCGGCCGGGGTCGCGGATGAGCGCGGTGGCGTTGCGGTTCTTCACCGCGTTCGGGCCGCGCAGCAACCCCGACATGGTGGTGCCCCGGATGTTCCGGTCGGCGGTCACCGGCGCCCCGATGCCGCTGTTCGGCGATGGGAACACCGCGCACTCCTGGACCCACGTCGATGATCTGGTCGCCGGAGTGCTGAGCGCGATCGACCTGCCGTTGGAGGCGGGCCACGCCGAGACGGTGAACATCGCGGGCGCCGACACCGCGTCACTGCGGCAGGTCGGTGACCTGGTCGGGCAGATCGTCGGCCGTCCGGTGGTGTGGGAGCCCGCCGGGGACCGGCCGGGCGATGCCGCCGGGGTCCGCGCCGATCTCGCCCGCGCCCGCCGGGTGCTGGGGTTCACCCCCGCGGTCGGGCTGCGCGAGGGGTTGGAGTCGTTGTGGCCGCATCTGTGCACCCAGACGGCCCGGCCACGGCCGCTCCCGGCATGACCCCCGGACAGACCCCGGCCACCCCAACCCAAGAGGCGGTTCCCGTGATCGAATCCGAACAGCTCACCAGCTCGTCCGCGCGGCTGTACGGGTCGGCGAACGAATTGTGCGCGCAGGCGTGCGCGCGAGTCCTGGCCGAGGGACGGGCGGCCGCGCCGCGAGGGCTGCCGACCCGGGAGGTGCTCGGCTCGTCGCTGTGGCTGACCGCCCCCCGGGCCCGGCTGGTCGACCTGCCGCCGCACCGCGTCATCAACCCGGCGTTCGCAGTCGCCGAGACCCTGTGGATCCTGTCCGGCTCCGGTGAGGCGTGGATCCATGAGTTCAACGGTTCGCTTGCCGCCTACGTCGGGGATGGCCCGCCGCACGGCGCCTACGGTCCCCGCCTGCGGGCCTGGGCCGGGATCGACCAGTTCGACCAGGTCCGGCGGCTGCTGCTGGACGATCCCGATACCCGCCGCGCCGTTCTGACGATCTTCGACCCGGCCCGGGACCTGGCCGACGAACGCGACATCCCCTGCACGCTGGGCCACCGCTTCTACCTGAGGGAGGGCGTCTTGCACATGGTGACGTCGATGCGCAGCCAGGATGTGTGGCGGGGCCTGCCCTATGACATGTTCGCCGCGACGGTCCTGCTGGAGTTGATGGCCGGGTGGGTCGGAGCGCGAGCCGGCCGGTGGCAGCACCAGGTCGACTCCCTGCACCTGTACGCCCCGGAGTTCAACGCCGCCCGGCAGGTCGCGGCGACCGCGGGCCAGGCCACCGACCCGGCCACCCGGCCCATGGGGGCGCTGGCCGTCCCCTGGGAGGGCTTCGACGCCTGGGTTGCCCAGGTGATCGCCGGGGAGCGGGTGGGTGATCCGGCGTGGGACGACTTGGCGGACGTGATGGCCTCCTTCCGGCTGTGGCGGCGCGGTGACCGCGACGCCGCACGCAGTCGAGCTGGCGGGCCATGGGTGATGGCGGCGGCGCTGACCCGCTGGTATCACCGGGCCGTCGGCCGGTCCGCCGCGAAGGCCGCCTCATGAACGGGCCGGTACTGGGTCTGTGCTCCTTCACTCACGACTCGTCCGCTGCGCTGATCGCCGGCGGCAAGCTCATCGGCCTGGTCGAAGAGGAACGCCTGTCGGGCGTCAAGCACGACAAGTCCTACCCCGGGCGCGGGATCGACTGGCTGCTGCGCGAGGCGGGTCTTGGTCCCGGCGACATCGCGGCTGTCGCCCTGCACTTCCAGCACGACCTGTACCGCAAGGCTGCGCCCGCCGCGCTCGTCCACCTGCTACACCCGGCCACGGCCCGCCGGGCGATCCCGCGCGCCCGCTCCTTCCGTACCGTGGCGGGCAGTGAACGGGGCCGCTTGGAGTTGCTTCGCGGCCGGTTCCCCGCCGCCGCCATCCACCAGGTCCTGCACCACCGCGCGCACGGCCTGACCGCGTTCGCCTCCTCCGGCTTCGACGAGGCCGCGGTACTGGTGGTCGACAGCCTCGGCGAGACTCAGACCACCACCATCGCCCGCGGTCGCCTGGACCGGCGTGGCGTCCCGTCCTGGCAGACCGTCCGGGAGTTCGGTGACCCGGCGAGTCTCGGTTACGCCTACGGAGCGGTCACCCGGCATCTGGGCTGGCGTAAAGCCGACGAGGAAGGAACGGTGATGGCGCTGGCCGCGCTCGGTGACCCCGCCCGGTTCGCCGACCTGTTCCAGCGGGCGATCACCCTCACCTCCGGCGGGTTCTCCCTTGATCCGCGCCTGTTCCCGCTCCGCGTCATCTCCAGCCGGTGGGGTCGTGTCTCGCCGGAGTTCGTCGCCGCCACCTGCCCGCCCCGCGCGCACGGCGAGGAGATCACCCAGGTGCACATGGACTTGGCGGCGGCGCTGCAGCGACGCACTGAGGAGGTCATGACGTGGCTCGCCCTGACCGCCCGTCACGTCACCGGCTCGACGCGGCTGTGCGTCGGCGGCGGCGTGGCCATGAACTGTGTGGCGATCGGCAAGATCCTCGCGCACGGCGCGTTCGAGGAGGTGTACGTCCCGCCTGCTCCCGGTGACTCGGGGACCGCGCTCGGCGCCGCCCTGGCGGTCCTGGCCGACCGTGGCGAAGGCGTCCCCGCCGGGGTGCAGGGCGCCTGCTACCTCGGCCCCACCCCCTACGATGTCGGCGGCGCCGCCAGGCCCCGCGGCGAGGCGAGCGGCGTGCGGGTGGCTGAGCCCGCCACGCGGGTCGCCGCCGCGCTCGCCGCCGGGCAGATCGTCGGGGTGTGCGCCGGGCCGGTCGAGGCCGGGCCGCGCGCGCTGGGAAACCGGTCGATCCTGGCCTCCCCGCTGCTGCCCGACGTCATCGATCGACTCAACCACGACATCAAGTTCCGGGAGCCGTTCCGGCCGTTCGCCCCCGTCGTGCTGGCCGACCGCGCACACGAGTTCTTCGACCTCGGCGGGGCGTCATCGCCGTTCATGTCGATCGCCGTGCCCGGCACCCCGCGAGGCCGCTCCGACCTCCCGGCGGTGTTCCACCGCAACGGCCTGGCCCGCGTCCAGACCGTCACCTGTGAACGCAACCCGCTGCTGGCCGCGATCTTGTCCGCGTTCGCCGCCCGCACCGGCGTCCCCGTCCTGATCAACACCTCGCTGAACATCAAGGGCAAGCCGATCTGCGGGACCGCGGACATGGCCCTGGACTGCCTCACCGAGTCCGGGCTGGACGGCCTGCTGCTGGACGGCCACTGGTACACCAAGCACGCGCGGGAGGCAGGGTGAGGATCGGGTACAGCTTCTGGGGATTCCTCGGCGACGGGATCATCGACACCCCCGACGGGGGACGCTCCCACCGCCGCACCCTCATCGACGCCCTCATCGGGGCAGGCCATCAGATCGTGTTCCTGCAGGCCGACCGGGACCGCGCCGAAGCCGGCACCGGCCTGCCCTACATCTGGGAACCCGGCGGGTTCCCAGAGATCGACACGCTGATGCTGGAATGGCGATGGCCGATCGACCGCCGCAACACCACCCCGTGCCGAACCAGCGGCCACACCTGCGACCTGCACCGGCAGGCCGAACTGCTGGAGTTCTATACCGGCCAGGGCCTGCCGACGATCGTGTGGGACAAGGACCGGCAGTTCCGCTCCGACGACCCGTTGCGGGCGATGCAGAACGTGACGGTATGCGAGGCGGCGCTGCACCCGTCGCCGGGCGCGGTGCCGCTGCTGTTCCCCGTCGCCGACACCGCCCTGGACACCGCCGACCCGGCGGCCCTTACGGCGCGCGAACGCCGGTGGAGGCTCACCTACGTCGGTAACCAGTACGGCCGCGACGACTGCTTCGAGCGCTACTTCGCACCTGCCGCAGCCGCCCAACCCGATCACCTGGTCGCTGGGAAATGGACCGACACCGCCCGCTGGCCACACGTCCGCTTCATCGGCCGTGTCCCCTTCAGCCAGGTCATCGAGCTGTACGGGACATCACTGACCACGATCATGCTGCTCCCCGACCGGCACCTTGCCTCCGGGCAGATGACCCAACGCCTGTTCGAGGCCGTCCTGGCCGGATGCCTGCCCGTGTGCCCGGCCGAGTTCCGGTCCGCGCACCGCCTCGTCCCCACCCCTCTGATCGCCTCCAGCGGCCAGGAGGCCACCGAGCTCATCAGCGGCCTGGCCACCACCTGTCTCGTGGA
>NZ_VCKZ01000764.1 GCF_005889745.1 Actinomadura geliboluensis | reverse complement strand
CCGCCCCACAACGCCAGGTCCTGGAAACCCTGTACTCCACCTGCGCCGTCCAAGACTGCGAGGTGCCAGGGACGCTGTGCGAAGTCGACCACGTCAACGGCTGGGCCCTCGGCCACAGCCCCACCGACATCGACCAACTCGCCCTCACCTGCGGATGGCACAACCGCTACAAACACACCCACCCCGACCGCATCCACATCACTAAAACACCCGACGGCCGCTACACCTACCGCCTTCACCCACCCGGAACCAGAGCCCTTTCCGAACCCGGCCGCCCACCACCTTGGCTCCAGGCCGCATGACCACGCCCGGCGATCTCGCCGCCGTGCGCGCCGGACAGGTCCGCCCTGGACCGGCGGCGCACACGGCACCGAAGTGGTGGCCAGGACAAAGCGCGTCGTAGGGGACGGCGTCCCCGACCGAGGTCGTAACGGTGCGGGCGGCGCGGTCGATCACGGTGACGCGCTCGCCGGTGTGCACCCACGCACAAGACTCGGCTGTCTCATCGGCGCGGGCCTGAGGCCGGGGCCCAGCCTGACCGCCTACTACTCAGGCTCAAGGTTGCGTGATGGCAGGTCCACGCCCGCGCCGACCGTTCCACCCATGCGGGTTCGATGGCGCCTCGCTCTGATCACCCGCCTTCCTGGTCACAGGCCGCATGCTCACGCATCTACGCCCCAGGGCCGGCCGCCCTGTCAGCGTGGGTCTGGGCCCAACCTGGTCGCCTACCAATGCGGGCTCAAGGTTGCGTGGCCGCAGGCTCGCGTCTGCACCGACCGCTCCGCCCGCGCGGATCCGACGCCCCCCTTGCCTCGATCGCCCACCATCCGTGAAGGCTGAAGGTTGCGTGACAGCAGTCCGTCTACTGCTCCTCCCGCGCAGGTCCAGTGGCCCCCTCGCGTGGGGCGTCCGCCGCCCTGGCTGCAGTCCGCCTGATCACGCACCCGCGCAGCCC
>NZ_VCKZ01000322.1 GCF_005889745.1 Actinomadura geliboluensis | reverse complement strand
GACCGGTACCCGCGGCGCTGGGCCTCACCGCCCCACTCCCCCCATCTGCCGTGGGTACCGGTTCACCCGACCCCAGGAACCGGAGACGCGGACCCGTGACCGAGCACGTGCCGACGAGGACATCCCGAGCCGGTCCCGCCGCCGACCCCGGCGACGCCTTCTGGGACGCGCTGGACGGCCGGGAGCGCGCGGCGCTGCGAGCGGTCGCGCGGCCCCGCAAGTACGCGCCGCGGGCGCCGCTGTGCTACCAGGGCGACGACTCCGACCACATCATCGTCATCGAGTCGGGGTGGGCGAAGGTCGTGGCGTCCAGCGCGGACGGGCACGCGGTGGTGCTGGCGGTGCGCGGCCCCGGCGACCTGGTGTGCGAGAGCGCGGTGCTCGGCCGGCGGGAGCGGTCGGCGACGGTGCAGGCGCTCGACCAGGTGCGGGCGCTGCTGGTGCCGGCGGCGCGGTTCACCGCGTTCCTGGACGCCCATCCCGGGGTGTGGATGCTGGTCAGCGGCACGTTCGTGCGGCGCCTGGACGACGCGGGCCGGCGGCTGCAGGCGCACGTGTCGGCGCAGGGCCCGCGGCGGCTGGCGATCCTGCTGGCGGACCTCGCGGAGATGTCGGCGCGGCAGGGCGCGGCGGGCGCCGGCGGGGCGGTCCCGATCGGGCCGCCGCTGTCGCAGGAGGAGCTCGGCAGCTGGATGGACGCCTCCCGGGAGACGGTCGCGCGGGCGCTGGCGGTGCTGCGGGACGCGGGGCTGGTGCGCACCGGCCGGCGCCGGATCACGGTGCTGGACCCGCGGGGGCTGCGGGCTTTCGCGGACGGCGCCTTTACATTGTAGATTCCTAACGATCCGGGCTTTTCGTCCCGTACGCTCGTGCTGTGCCGCGCCGACCGCTGCGACTCCGCACCGCCGAGGCCGACGCCGAGGTCCGCGCGGGGCTGGACCGGATCCGCGCCGAGTTCTCGGTGCCCGGCCCGTTCCCGCCCGCGGCCCTCGCGGAGGCCGCGCGGGCCGCGGCTCCCCCGGACGGCCGCGCCGACCTGCGCGAGGTGCCCTTCTTCACCCTCGACCCGCCGGGCTCGCTGGACCTGGACCAGGCGATGCACCTGGAGCGCCGCGGGTCCGGGCACCGGGTGCGGTACGCGATCGCGGACGTGGCCGGGTTCGTGCGGCCCGGCGGCGCGCTGGACGCCGAGGCGCACGCCCGGGGCGTCACCCTCTACCTGCCGGACGCGAACGCGCCGCTGCATCCGCGGCGGCTGTCGGAGGGGACCGCGAGCCTGCTGCCGGGCCGGGACCGCCCGGCCGTCGCGTGGACGATCGACGTCGACGCCGCCGGGCGGATCACCGGGGTGGACGTGCGGCGCGCCGTCGTGCGCAGCCGCGCCCGGCTCGACTACGCGACCGCGCGCCACGACGACGGCGATCCGCGGATCGCGCTGCTCGGCGAGGTCGGCGAGCGGCTCATCGCGGCGGAGGCGGCGCGCGGCGGGGTGAGCCTGCCGCTGCCCGAGCAGGAGGTCGCGCACGCGGACGGCGGGTGGGCGCTGAAGCTGCGCGGGGACCTGGCGACCGAGGCGTGGAACGCGCAGATCTCGCTGCTGACCGGCCGGGCGGCGGCGCGGCTGATGCTGGCGGGCGGGGTGGGGCTGCTGCGCACGATGCCGCCCGCGCCCGCCGAGGCGGTGGCGCGGCTGCGGCTGGCGGCGCGGGCGCTCGGCGTCGCCTGGCCGGCGGACGCCTCCTACGGCGACATCGTCCGCGCCCTCGACCCGGCCGTGCCGCGGCACGCGGCGTTCCTGCACGACGCGGCGGGGCTGATGCGCGGCGCCGGCTACACCGCGTTCGACGGCGCGGCGCCGGGGCAGGCGGCGCACGCCGCGGTGGCCGCCCCGTACGCGCACGTCACCGCGCCGATCCGGCGGCTGGCGGACCGGTACGCGACCGAGGTGTGCCTGGCCCTGGCGGCGGGGCGCCCCGTGCCGGGGTGGGTGCGGGAGGCGCTGCCGCGGCTGCCGGAGGCGATGCAGCGGGCGCTGCGGCGGGCCGCGGACGTCGACCACGCCTGCGTCGACCTGGTCGAGGCGCTGCTGCTGCGCGAGCACGTCGGGGAGGTGTTCGACGCGGTGGTGGTGGACGTGAGCGCCGACCGGTCGGGCGGCCGGGTGCAGCTGGTGGCGCCGCCGGTGTTCGGCCGCTGCGAGGGCGCGGACCTGCCGCTCGGCGAGCAGGTCAAGGTGCGGCTGGAGGAGGCGGACCCGGCGCGGCGCCGGGTCCGCTTCTCCCGGACGGAGTGAGCCCGCGCCGGAGTGAGCCCGCGCCGGAGTGAGCCAGCACGGGGTGAGCCCGCGCGAGGTGAGGCGGCGCCGGGGTCAGGCGGCGCTGAGCCGGAGCCGCTCGCCGAGTTCGGCGGTGACGGCGGCGTTGAGCCGGTAGGCGGCCTTGACCTCGCCGATGACGGCCTCCTGCTCGGCGGCGTCCCAGGGCGCGGTGTCGAGCAGCTCGCGGTAGCGGTCCTTGTAGGACTTGGGCTTTCCGGGGAAGCGGTAGAAGCGGACGCCGTCGTCGCCGGCGGCGAGGTCGAGGGTGCGGCGGACCTGGCGGCCGATGTACTGCCCGCCGGACAGGTCGCCCAGGTAGCGGGTGTAGTGGTGGGCCACGAACCCGCCGGGCCAGTCGAAGCAGACCTCGCGCAGCCGGGCGCGGTACCGCTCGGTGGCCGTGCTCGGTTCGATGCGGGCGCGCCAGCGGGGCCCGTAGAAGTAGCCGAGGTCGGCCTCGAGCGCGTCGCGGCGGCGCAGGCCGGGGAGGTCGAACCGGCCGGCGACGGGGTCGGCCGCCATCCGGTCGGCGGCCTCCTCCAGCAAGTCGTAGACCGGGTGCAGCTGCGCGACCAGGACCGCGTACTCGTCGCGGCCGAGGCGCCCCTCGGCCAGCGCGCTCATGTAGGCCGAGCCCTCGTTGTCGCCGTGGTCGTCCCAGGTCGCGGCGCGCAGCCGCGCGGAGAACAGCTCGTTTTCCGACGCCATGTCGGCTACTTTACCGACAGGGCGTCGGGAACGTCCAGCCGCCGGGCGTCAGCCGCTCAGCGCGGCGCGGGCCTCCTCGGTCATCCGGACGACCTCGTGCCGCACCTGGGGCCGCTCGGTGAGCCGCTCGGTGAACGGGATCCGGACGGGCTGCTCCACCCCGCCGTCGGTGACGGCGAACTCGATCCCGTCGGCGTCCAGCCCGGTCATGCGGGCCGCGGTGGCGCCGGGGCGGCCGCCGAGCGCCCGGCAGATGGTGAGGCAGTCGTCGGCATGATCGTCGTTCATGTGCCGCATGATCTGGCCGACGACGTCCTCGGTGAACGGCCCGGGGTCGGTCATGAAATGGTCCTTTCCCGCAGGTAGGGGCTGAAACGGACAGACTAGAGGGCCAGGCCCTTGTAGACGCGCAGGGCGTTGCCGCCGAGGACGAGGCCGAGGGTCTCCTCGTCGAGGCCGAGCCCGGCGAGGGCGCGGGCGTTGCGGGCGACGCCGGGGACGCCGGGCCAGTCGGTGCCGAAGACGAACTTGCGGGCCAGGCGGCGCAGGTCGTGCCGGGCGTAGTACTCGGGGAGCCGGCGCGGCGGCAGCCCGGACAGCTCGATCCACACCTCCTCGCGCGACAGCGCGAGGAACGCGGCGGCGTCGTACCACCAGCCCCGGCCGCCGTGCGCGAGCACGAACGTCAGGCCGGGGAACAGCCGCAGGACGTCGTCGATGGGCGTGGGGTCGGCGTACCGGTTGGCGGAGCCGGGGAACGAGCTGGTGCCGCAGTGGACGACGACGGGCACGCCCGCGTCGCGGCAGACCTGGTAGGCGGGGTACAGCTCGGGGTCGGCGACGCTGAACGCGCCGTGCACCGGGTGCAGCTTCAGCGCGGCGGCGCCGAACTCCAGTTGCCGGGCGACCTCGGCGTCGATCGGGTAGTGCAGGTGCGGGTTGACGTTGGCGATCGGCTTGAAGCGGCGCGGGTTGTACTCGAGCAGGGGCTCCAGGTCCTCGATGGGCTGGGTGCCGGTGGTCCGGGGGCTGTACTCGCACAGCAGCAGGGCGATGTCGACGCCCTCGCCCTCGAAGTGGGCGTCGACGCGCTCGGGGACGAGGGCGCCGTCGGCGTCGTAGAGGTCCTGCCAGGGGTGGGAGGCGCCGAACTCCTCGGCCCAGCGCCGCCACGCCGGCGGCAGGGTCGGGAGGCGGGCGGTGTGCACGTGCGCGTCGATCAGCGGACGTCCGTCGAGCATGCGGCGGAGCCTACCCGCCGCCGGGGCCCGTCCCGGCGGCGAGGGCGCCCATGACCGTGGTGACGAGGGCGTCGGCGGCCTCGCCGGCGGCCAGCCGGCCGCCGTCGACCTCCTCGGCGGCGGCGTGCATGAGCGCGTACACGACCCCCGCCTGCCAGCCCGCGGGGACGGCGGTGCCGAAGGCGCCCTCGGCGCGGCCGCGCTCGATGACGTCCTCGACGCGGGCGAGGACGTCGCCGTGCCGGGCGCGGACCCCGGCGGGGCCGAGGATCCGCAGCCCGGCGGCGAGCAGCGTGCGGTACCGGTCCAGGACCCGCCAGGACGAGCGGACCGCGCGGGCGAGGGCCTGGTCGGCGGGGCCGGCGCCGAGGTCGGCGGCGTCCAGCGCGGCGCCGGCGTCGGCCAGCGACCGGGTGAACAGCGCCTCGAGCAGGTCCTCGCGGGAGGCGAAGTGCCCGTACAGGGTGACCCGGCCGACGCCGGCGGCCTTGGCGATCTCGGTCATGCTGGCGCCGGGGTCGCGGGCGAAGCACCGCAGGGCGGCGTCCAGGATGGCCTCGATGTTGCGCTCGGCGTCGGCACGGCGGCGGGTGGTCGCGGGCATGGGGCCAGGGTAGGGCTCAGTGGGCGAACACCGGGCCGTCGCCCGGGTCCGGCCGCCCGGCGGGGACGAGCAGCAGGGCGAGGACGGCGGTGGCGGCGCCCACCGCCGTGAACGCCGCGAACGCGGTGTGGAACCCGTCCACAGCCTGCCCGCCGACGCTGGCCCCGGCGAGCGCGGTCGCGAGGGCGATGCCGAGGGCGCCGCCGATCTCGTGCCCGGTGCTGACGACGCCGGACGCCAGCCCCGCCTCGTCGTGGGAGACGCCGTTCATCGCCGTGGCCGTCGCGCAGACGAACGCGGCGCCGAGCCCGGCGGCCAGCAGCACGAACCCCGGCAGCACGCCGGTGAGGGCGCTCCCGTCGGCCGGGAGCCGGGAGAGCAGGAACGCGCCCGCGGCGGCGAGCGCGAAGCCCGCGCCGGCGACGGGGCGCGGTCCGGCCCGTCCGGTGAGGGTGGACGCGGCGTGCGCGCCGGCGATGGTGGCGAGCGCGACGGGCAGGAACACCAGCCCGGTCTTCACCGCGGAGTAGTCCAGCAGGTTCTGCAGGTACTGGGAGATGAGGAAGAACCCGGACAGCAGCAGGCCGGACGCGGCGAGCATCAGCAGGTTGCCGGCGGCGATGGTGCGGCGGCGCAGCAGGCCGGGCGGGACGAGGGGCGTCGGCACAGACCGCTCGACCAGGAGGAAGGCGGCGGCGAGGACGGCGGCGCCCGCGAGCGGGACGAGCGCCTGACCGCTCCCCCAGCCCCGCTCGCCCGCCTTGACGAGCCCGTAGATGAGCGCGGCGGCGGCGAGCGTGACGGTCGCGGCGCCGGCGAGGTCGAGGGGCCGGCGGGCCGGGGCGGCGGCCGGGACGACGCGGGGCAGCGCGGCCAGCACCGCCAGCCCGGCCGGGACGTTGACGTAGAACACCCACTCCCAGCCGGGTCCGCTGGTCAGCAGGCCGCCGAGCAGTACCCCGGCGGCGGCGCCGGTGCCGCCGATGGCGGCCCACACGCCGAGCGCGCGGGTGCGCTCGGGCCCGTGGAAGGAGGTCGTGACGATCGCCAGCGCGGCCGGGGACAGCAGGGCGGCGCCCACGCCCTGCGCGGCGCGCGCGCCGATGAGCGTCCCGGCGTCCCAGGCGAGCCCGGACAGCAGCGAGGCGGCGGTGAACAGCGCGAGACCGATGAGGAACGCGCGCCGCCGTCCGAGGGTGTCGGCGAGGCGCCCGCCGAGCAGGAGCAGGCCGCCGAAGCACAGCGAGTAGGCGGTGACGACCCAGGTCTGCGCGCCGCGCCCGAGGGAGAGGCCGGCGGCGATGGACGGCAGGGCGACGTTCACCACGGTGAGGTCGACGATGAGCATGAACTGGGCGAGGCAGAGCAGGACGAGCGCCCACCGGCGGCGCGGGAGCCCGGCGCCGGACGGCTCGTGGTGCGGCGGCGCCGCGGAGGAGGTGTGCACGAGAAGACCCCTAACTCGAACATCATTGTTCGAGTTAGGGTAGCCCGGATCGCACAGAACTTGAACAGTCCTGTTCGAGTTATTTAGGCGACGTCGGCGGCCTCCTGCCCGTCGAGCCAGCCGAGGATCCCCTCGACGGCGTCCTTGCAGCCGCCGCAGCCCGTCCCGGCGCGGGTCGCGCGCGCCACGCCGGCGGCGGTGCGGGCGCCGGCCTGCCAGCAGGCGCGGATCTCCCCCTTGCTGACGTTGTTGCACTGGCAGACGGTGGCGGCGTCCGGCATCCGCACCGGCGACTCGGCCTCCGCCGCCGCGGACATGCCGGGGAACAGCAGCCCGAGGCGCTCGGCGGGCAGCGGCGCGGCGCGGTCGTAGAGCCGGGTGAGGGTCCCGGCGGCGGAGGTCTCGCCGAGCAGGATCGCGCCGATCAGCCGGCCGTCCCGGATCACCGCCTTCTTGTAGGTGCCGCGGGCGGCGTCGGTGAACCGGACGACCTCCACGTCCTCGTCGTCGTCGCCGAAGTGGGTCTCCCCCATCGAGGCCAGCTCGATCCCGGCGGCCTTCAGCCGGGTGATCTGCCGGGCGCCGGTGAAGCGGGCGGCGGGCTCGGTGCCGGCGAGCAGCCCGGCGAGCACCCCGGCCTGCTCCCAGGCGGGCGCGACCAGCCCGTACACCTCGTCGCGGTGCTCGGCGCACTCGCCGATGGCACGGACGGACGGGTCGGTGACCGAGCGCAGCTCGTCGTCCACCAGCACGGCGCGCCCGACCGCGAGCCCGGCGGCGCGGGCGAGGCCCACCTCGGGCCGCACCCCGCAGGACAGGATGACCAGGTCGGTGGCGAGGATCTCGGTGCCGCCGCCGGGCCGGGCCAGCTCGACCCCGGTGACGGCGCCGCCGGCGGTGCGCAGGCCGGTGACGTCGGCCTGCAGCCGCGTCCCGATGCCGAGCGCGGCGAGGGTCCGGGCCAGGACCCTCCCGGCGGCGGGGTCGAGCTGGCGCTCCATGAGGTGCCCGGCCAGGTGCAGGACGGTGACCTCCAGGCCCCGGCCGGCGAGCCCGCGCGCGGCCTCGATGCCGAGCAGCCCGCCGCCGATCACGACCGCGCGGCGCGCCGCCGCGGCCAGCTCGGTGATGCGGCGGCAGTCGTCCAGCGTGCGGAACACCTGCGCGCCCTCGGGCAGGCCGTCGCGCAGGCCCGGCATCGGCGGGACGAACGCGGTGCTGCCGGTCGCGAGGACCAGCGTCCCGTAGCGGGTGGCGGTGCCGTCGGAGGCGTGCACGGTCCTCGCGGCGCGGTCGACGCGGACGGCCTCGACGCCGAGCCGGGCGTCGACGCCGTGGGCGGCGTACCAGGCGGCGTCGACCAGGCCGATGTGGTCGGGCCGCGTCACCCCGGCGAGGACGTTCGACAGCAGCACCCGGTTGTAGGGGGCCTGGGTCTCGGCGCCGAACACCGTGATCGGGACGGCGGGGTCGCGGGCGCGCAGCTCGCCGACGAGCCGCGACCCGGCCATCCCGTTGCCGACCACGACGACGCGTTCGCCGTCCCGGGTCCGCGCGGTCATCGCTTCACCTCCAGCGGGAGCGGCTTGATCTGGTCGCGCTCCACCTCGAACGCGATGCTCGGGTCGGGGGTGCGCGGGGCGTTGACGAAGGACACGAACCGGCGGAGCCGCTCGGGGTCGTCGAGGGTGCCGCGCCATTCGTCGGTGTAGGACGCGACGTGGCGCTCCATCGCGGCGTCGAGTTCGGCGCAGATGCCGAGCCGGTCGTCCACGATGACCTCGCGGAGGTAGTCCAGGCCGCCGTCGAGGGACTCCAGCCACGTCGCGGTCCGCTGCAGCCGGTCGGCGGTGCGGATGTAGAACATCAGGAACCGGTCGATGTAGCGGAGCAGCTCCGCGTCGGTGAGGTCGGTGGCGAACAGGTCGGCGTGCCTCGGCCGCATGCCGCCGTTCCCGGCGAGGTAGAGGTTCCAGCCGTTCTCGGTGGCGATGACGCCGAAGTCCTTGCTCTGCGCCTCGGCGCACTCGCGGGCGCAGCCCGACACCGCCGACTTCAGCTTGTGCGGGGCGCGCAGCCCCCGGTACCGCAGTTCGAGGCGGATCGCCATGGCGGCCGAGTCCTGGACGCCGTACCGGCACCAGGTGGACCCGACGCACGACTTCACCGTCCGCAGCGCCTTGCCGTAGGCGTGGCCGGACTCGAACCCGGCGTCGACGAGCCGCCGCCAGATCTCCGGGAGCTGCTCGACGCGGGCGCCGAACAGGTCGATCCGCTGGCCGCCGGTGATCTTGGTGTAGAGGCCGAAGTCGCGGGCGACCTCGCCGATCACGATGAGCCTGTCGGGGGTGATCTCGCCGCCGGGGACGCGCGGCACGACCGAGTAGGTGCCGTTCTTCTGCAGGTTGGCCAGGAAGTGGTCGTTGGTGTCCTGCAGCGCGGCCTGCTCGCCCTCCAGGATGTGGCCGTTGCCGAGGCTGGCGAGGATGGACGCCACGGCGGGCTTGCAGATGTCGCAGCCCCGGCCCGTCCCGTGCTCCTCCACGAGCTGGGTGAAGCTGGTGACCCGCCCGGCGCGGACGATGTCGAACAGCTCGGCGCGGCTGTAGGCGAAGTGCTCGCAGATCGCCCGGCTGACCTCGATCCCGGCGGCGGTCAGCTCGGCGTCCAGGATGCGCTTGACCAGCGGGACGCAGCTGCCGCAGCTCGTCCCGGCGCGGGTGCAGTCCTTGACGCCGGGCACGTCGGTCAGGGAGTGCTCGGAGATCGCGCAGCGGATGCCCTCGGCGGTGACGTTGTTGCAGGAGCAGATGACGGCCGCGCCGGGCAGGTCGCCGCCGGCGGTCTCGGTCCCGCCGAACAGCATCTGCTCGGGCGCGCCCGGCAGGCTCCCGCCGACGAGGGCGCGCAGCGTGCCGTAGGACTCGGCGTCGCCGACGAGGACGCCGCCGAGCAGGGTCTGCGCGTCGTCGCTGACGACGAGCTTCTTGTAGACGCCCGCGACGGGGTCGGTGTAGGTGACGCCGAGCGCGCCCCGCTCCGGCCCGGCGGACGGGTCGCCGAAGCTCGCGACGTCGACGCCCATCAGCTTCAGCTTCGTGGACGTGTCGGCGCCCTCGAACACGGCGGTGCTGGCGTCCGACAGGAGCCGGTCGGCGACGACCTCGGCCATGGAGAAGCACGGCCCGACCAGCCCGTAGACGGTGCCGCCTGCCGCGCCGCCGACGAGGGCGCACTCGCCGATCGCCCAGATGGCGGGGTCCTCGGTGCGGCAGGCCTCGTCCACCGCGACGCCGCCGCGCTCCCCCACCGGCAGGCCGCAGCCGCGGGCCAGCTCGTCGCGGGGCCGGACGCCGGCGGAGAACACCACGACCTCCGCCTCGACCGCGGTGCCGTCGTCGAGGACGACGCGGCGGACGGCCCCGTCCTCCCCCGGCTCCAGCGCCCGGATCGGGACGCCGGTGCGGACGCTCAGGCCGAGGCCCTCGATGTGGCGGCGCAGCATCGCGCCGCCGCCCTCGTCGAGCTGGCGCGGCATCAGCCACGGCGCGACCTCCACCACGCCGGCGCGCAGCCCGAGGCCCTGCAGGGCGCGGGCCGCCTCCAGGCCGAGGAGGCCGCCGCCGACGACGGCGCCGCTGCCCCTGCCCCGCGCGTAGGCGCGGATCGCGTCGAGGTCGTCGATCGTGCGGTACACGAACACGCCGGGCAGGTCCGCGCCCTGGACCGGCGGTACGAACGGCGCCGACCCGGTGGCCAGGACGAGCGCGTCGTAGGGGACGGCGTCCCCGGCGGAGGTCGTGACGGTGCGGGCGGCGCGGTCGATCGCGGTGACGCGCTCGCCGGTGCGGACGGCGACCTCGCCGCCGTGCGCCGGGTAGGCGAGGTCGGCGCCCTCCAGGTACGTCGTCAGCGCGACCCGGTCGTAGGCGCTCCGGGGCTCCTCGCCGATGACGGTGATGGTCCAGGTCCCCGCGGCGTCGCGCGCGCGCAGGGCCTCTACGAGGCGGTGCGCGGCCGGCCCGTGCCCGGCCACGACCAGCCGCCTGTCCGGTGTGCTGTCGGCTCCCATGAACCCCGATGCTCGGCGGCCCTTATTTCCCGGAGAGATCACCGGTGTCACCCGCACGTTAACTGGAGCTCACCTCGCCCGGGCCCGGCAG
>NZ_VCKZ01000763.1 GCF_005889745.1 Actinomadura geliboluensis | reverse complement strand
CTTAGGGTCTCGTGGGCTCGGAGATGTGTATAAGAGCCAGGAAGAAGCGCGGCTCGGCGGTCGACGTCGACCGGCTGCGCCGCGACCTGGGCTTCGGCGGCCGCCGCACCACGCCGCGCGGCCCGGCGGCGGAGGAGTTGACGCTGGTGGTGACCCGCGTGGGGCGGGAGCCCGTCGCCCTCCTCACGCATCCCGTCCGGTGACCGGGACCCGCCCGGAGCGGTGGGCGGCGGCGATCGAGTCCAAAAATCTTCCCACCGTCCGGTCGCGCCAAGCGACAGCGGGCGACGCGCCACGTCCGGGCAAATCATCGTCCCTTTCCGGTATCGCTTCACCGGTGATTGCGGGCGCCCGGCAAGGCCGTAACACCGCATGCAAATCGACGCGCCGGGATGGGTCGATCGGAAAACACCACGTCGGGTTCGGCGGCGAGGGCTTCGCCGCCCCTAATGCGCCGCGGAAATGGCCCGAAGCCGCCGGACCGGCATGACGTTCCGCTGACACGTGTCGCCGAGGCCGTACGCGGGTGCCGTCCGCCAACTGCCCATGTCGGACGAGATGTACGGACAGAACACCGGCCCGAGACGGCGCCCACCGGGCCCGGCCACCTCACTCATCACCACAATCGGCGCGATAGCCGCAAAGCGGAAATATGCCTAGCAGCCGGAGAACTCTCACTATTCGCCCCAGCCGGGTAACAGGCACATTACACAGAACTCACAATGTTCTCTGCTCCCCGTTATAGGGACCCCCCGTAAGCACTACAGTGGCGTCTCCAGAGATTCATTGCCGTGCGTCATTTCGTCGCGCCGGCACACGAAGGAGCATCGGGTGGAAACGAATCACAACTTCCTGCAGACGGGGGGTCAACCGGTCTCGGATCGGATGCGGGAGTTGCTCGCCCGTGCGGCGCAGGACCACGTCTATGAACAGCGCTCACAGGGTCAGGTCCTCGACGAGATTCGGC
>NZ_VCKZ01000033.1 GCF_005889745.1 Actinomadura geliboluensis | reverse complement strand
AGATTTGTATAAGAGACAGCTCCGCCCCTTGCGCCCTCGCACGTGCCCGCCCGAGCGTCCCACTCCCTCCGCGTGCGCCCTAGTCCCGCACTCACACTGTGGAAACCCGCGCACGTGGTGCTCGCTGTCCCGTGCTCTCGCCTGCGCATGTGCCCGTCGTAACCCGTCGGCTGTGCTTGGGCGCCTGTGAGGTCTGGCTCTCGGGTCAGCGAGGAGCGCCTACGGAGAGACCGCCCGACCACGGAGTGGCCGATGGCGAAGGCGCACCAGGGGCAATGCGTGGGTGTGAGATCGCGCAGCGGTCGAGGGGGCTGTTCTCGGGGTGCGGTTGTTGGGTGGCGCGTTCTGTGGCTGTGTCTTTGTCTGTGCTTGTCGGGTGTTCGGGTGGGTTTTGGTCGTGAGGGGGAGTCGAATTTGGTTCGTGGTGGTGTTGGGTGAATGTCGGGTTCGGGGATGGTAGGCCATTCTTAGTGATCTTTCCCGGGGGTGTCGGTGCAGGTGGGGGGAGGGGTGTAGTGACCTAGTGGTCATTGGTGTTTTCGATCACTGTGGCGGGATCTCGGCGGGTGATGTTGGGGATTGTGAGCCACGGTGGCGCTTTTATGCGTAAGACTGGGGTGAAAGCAGTTCCTGTGTGCCGCAAAGGAGATTCGTGGACGGGTCAACGATGACGGGGCGGGCGGCGCGATGAACATGGAGCGGGAGTCGCTGATGTCGTTCCCCGCGTTCCACCGGCACTGGGCGCCGCTGCTCACCGGGTACCTGCGGGCGCAGACGGCGGACGGACGCTGGGTCGAGGACGTCGCGCGGGAGAGCATGCTCGCCGCGCGGTGCGGGTGGGGCGAACTGGTCACCTGCGAGAAGCCGGGCGTGTGGCTGTTCCGGATCGCGACGACCCTGCTGCGCCGCTGGCAGGCGAAGGCGCGCGAGCAGTGCACCTCGCTGGACGAGATGGCCTGCGCCGGGCCGGACGGCCTGATGGCGGCGGTGCGGAGCCTGCCGCGCCGGCAGCGGGAGGCCGTCGCGCTGCGCTGCCTGCTGGAGTTCCCGATGCCGGACGTCGCGGAGATCCTGGACGAGAGCGAGGCCGCCGCCGCGGTGCACGTGGAGCGGGCGCGGCGGCGGCTGGCGGGGATGGTGCGGCCGGCGGAGGTCGACGCGTGACCCTGGACGGTGCCCTCGCCGCCGCGGCGTCCGCGATCGCGGGCATGCCCGAGGCCGAGTTCGCCGTCGGGCTCGCGGAGGTGGAGGAGGAGTACCGGCGGCGCGACGACATCGCGCGGGCGCGGCACGCGGCGTTCGTCGCGTCGCTGCAGCTCGACCGGGCCGCGTACGAGCTGGGGTGCCGCCACGAGGCGGACGGGAACCTGGTGGAGGCCGCCCGCTGGTTCCGGGTCGCGGCGGGCGGCGACCACGCCGATGCCGCGCTGCGGCTCGGCCGCACGCTCGACCGGCTGGCCGGGGCCTGCGGGCGCGCGGAGCTGCATCTGGTGACCGAGGCGGCGCAGGCGTACGCGGAGGCGTACGCGGCGGGCTATCCCGAGGCCGCCGACCGGATCGACGAGCTGCTGGCCGGGTTCGCGGGCCGCCGGGAGGAGCTGCCGCGCGAACCCCCGGCGCGCTGTACCCATGTCCGGGAGCTGGCCTCGGCGAACGAGGTGCTCAGCGACGAGCGGATCCGGGAGCTGAGCCGCCACGCCGCGCGGTGCATCACCTGCCTGGCGGACTTCGTCGCGTTGCTGAAGAGCGCCTCGGCCGCGCTCCCGTCCGGGACGGTGACCGATCCGTTCGCCCAGGATTGATGCTTCAGGTGCATCGAACAATGCGTTTTTCGTGTTGGACAGGTATCGTTCCCGTCTCCTAGGGTCCGTTTTGACGTGACCTGACGGAGGAGGACGGACCCTTGGCGCAGCTCACCGGACGCATGGTGATCGGCTTCGACCGCGTCGCCGGCACGGGGCGGGCGATCACCGCCGTCGATCCCCGCACCGGTGAGAACCTCGATCCCGAGTACCGCTACGGCGACCAGAGCGATGTGGAGCGCGCCTGCGCCCTGGCGGAGGAGGCGTTCGACGCCTACCGCGCGACGTCGGCCGAGCAGCGCGCCGCCTTCCTGGAGTCGATCGCGGCCAAGCTCGACGCGCTGAGCGGCGTCCTGGTCGAGCGCGCGGCGGCGGAGACCGGGCTTCCGGTGGTGCGGCTCACCGGTGAGGTCGGCCGGACGACGGGGCAGCTCCGGTTGTTCGCGGGAGACCTTCGCGACGGCGAGCCGTTCACGAGCGTCGACCCGGCGGGCGAGGGCGGGCCCGAGATCCGGCAGGGCAGGGTGCCGCTGGGGCCGGTCGTCGTGTTCGGCGCCAGCAACTTCCCGTTCGCGTTCTCCGTGGCCGGCGGCGACACCGCGTCCGCGCTGGCGGCGGGCTGCCCGGTCGTCGTGAAGGCGCACGACGCGCACCCGGGGACGTGCGAGCTGGTCGGGGCGGCGGTGTCGGAGGCCGTCCGGGAGGCGGGCCTGCCCGAGGGCGTGTTCTCCATGCTCTACGGCGACGGGCCCACGCTCGGCATCGCGCTCGTCACCGACCCGCGCGTCCGGGCGGTCGGGTTCACCGGGTCCCGGAAGGCGGGCCTGGCGATCGCGCGGGCGGCGGCGGGCCGGCCCGTTCCGATCCCGGTCTACGCGGAGATGAGCAGCGTCAACCCGGTGTTCCTGCTGCCGGACGCCCTGGCCGCGCGCGCCGGTGAGCTGGCCGAGGGGTTCGCCGGGTCGGTGACGCTCGGCGCCGGGCAGTTCTGCACCAACCCCGGGCTCGTCTTCGCGGTGAGGGGCGCGGATCTCGACGCGTTCCTGGACGCGGCGGCCAAGGCGATCGAGGCCGACCCGGGGGCGCCGATGCTCACCCCGGGCATCGCCCGCGCCTACGCCGACGGCGTCGCGCGGCTCGACCGGCATCCGGACGTGGAGATCATCGCCCGCGGCCGGGAGCCCGACGCGGCGGCCGGCTGCCGGGCCGCGCTCGCCGCCGTGGACGCCGCCCACTTCGGCCCCGACCTCCAGGAGGAGGTCTTCGGCGCCTGCTCGCTGGTGGTCCGCTGCGACGACCTCGACCAGGTCATCGCCGTGGCGCGGGGCCTGGAGGGCCAGCTGACCGCGACGATCCACGGCGCCGGGGACGACGCGGCGCGGCTGCTGCCGGTGGTGGAGCGGCTGGCCGGCCGGATCGTGTGGGACGGCTGGCCGACCGGGGTCAGGGTCGGGCACGCGATGGTCCACGGCGGCCCGTACCCGGCGACGTCCGACGCGCGCACGACGTCGGTGGGCAGCCTCGCCATCGAGCGGTTCCAGCGGCCGATCGCCCACCAGGGGACGCCCCGATGAGCACGCCGGTCGTCACCGGCATGCGGGTCGTGCCGGTCGCGGGCCACGACAGCATGCTGCTCAACCTGGGCGGGGCGCACGGCCCGTTCTTCACCCGGAACGTGCTGCTGCTGACCGACTCGTCCGGCAGCACGGGCGTCGGGGAGGTGCCGGGCGGCGAGGGCATCCGCAGGACGCTGGAGGACGCCCGCGAGCTGATCGTCGGCAGGCCCCTCGGCCGGTCGGACGAGATCCTGAACTCCGTCCGGGCCGCGTTCGGGCACCTGGACGCGGGCGGGCGCGGTCCGCTGACGCACGACACCCGGATCACCGTCCACGCGCTGGCCGCGATCGAGTCGGCGCTGCTGGACCTGATGGGGCGGTTCCTCGGCGTGCCGGTGGCGGCGCTGCTCGGCGACGGCGTCCAGCGCGGCTCGATCCCGATGCTCGGCTACCTGTTCTACATCGGCGACCGGAACAAGACGGACCTTCCGTATCAGGAGCCTCCGAAGGACGCGGACGGGTGGCTCCGGGTGCGGCACGAGGAGGCGCTGACGCCGGAGGCGATCGTCCGGCAGGCGGAGGCCGCGCGGGAGCGGTACGGGTTCGCCGACTTCAAGCTCAAGGGCGGCGTGCTGCGGCCCGACGAGGAGGCGGCGGCGGTGCGGGCGCTCGCCGAGCGGTTCCCGGACGCCCGCATCAACCTCGACCCGAACGGCGCGTGGTCGCTCGCCGAGGCCGTCCGGGTCGGCAACGATCTCAAGGACGTCCTCGCCTACGCCGAGGACCCGTGCGGCGCCGAACTGGGCTATTCCGGACGCGAGACGATGGCGGAGTTCCGCCGCGCGACCGGCCTGCGCACGGCCACCAACATGATCGCAACCGACTGGCGCGAGCTGGGCCACGCGATCCGGCTGGACGCGGTGGACATCCCGCTCGCCGACCCGCACTTCTGGACGATGCGCGGCTCGGTGCGGGTGGCGCAGCTCTGCGAGGCGTGGGGCCTCACCTGGGGCTCGCACTCCAACAACCACTTCGACGTGTCGCTGGCGATGTTCACCCACGTCGCCGCCGCGGCGCCCGGCGAGATCACCGCGATCGACACGCACTGGATCTGGCAGGACGGCCAGCGCCTCACCGCGGACCCGCTCCGCATCGTGGACGGCCGCGTCGACCTGCCCGACGCGCCGGGTCTCGGCGTCGAGATCGACGAGGAGCGGCTGGAGGAGGCGCACCGGCGCTACGTCCGCCACGGGCTCGGCGACCGGGACGACGAGGCGGCGATGCGGTACCTGATCCCGGGCTGGACGTTCGACCGCAAGCGACCCTGCCTCGTGAGGGACTGAATCGGCTGCGGGTAACATCGGGCCGACCCCCGGTTCCCCGATCCCCAGGCGAGGACATGCAGCGGACGCCTACGGCCGAGTACCGGCACGTCTACGAGTTCAACATCCGGTTCGGCGACATCGACTCCCAGGGCCATGTGAACAACGTCAAGTTCCTCGGCTACCTGGAGGACGCCCGGCTGGAGATGTTCCACGGCGACCCGGTGCGCAAGGGCGAGCAGCCCGTCCGCGGGATGGTGATCTCGCGGCACGAGATCGACTACCGGCTGCCGCTGCTGCCGACCGTCTACCCGATCCGGGTGGAGACCTGGGTGACCGAGGCCCGCGCCGCCTCGTTCAAGCTCGCCTACGAGGTGCGCGACGACGAGAACGTGTACGCGGAGGCGACCTCGACGCTCGTCGCGTTCGACGTGGAGGCGAACCGGCTGCGCCGCTTCACGCCGGAGGAGCGCGAGTTCATCGGGCGCTACGTGGTGCCGAGCGCATGACCGCGCTGGCCGGGCCCCAGCCCGCCCTGGATCGCCGCCAGCCGGGCGTTCGGCTCCGCGTCGTCCAGATGGCGGACGCGGAGGCGCTCGCCGCGCTGTACCGGGAGAACCGAGAGTACCTGCGCCCGTGGGAGCCGGAGCGCGACGACGCGTACTTCACGGTCGACGCCCAGCGCGACAACCTGCACGACCTCATCGAGGCGTACGCGCTGGGGGAGATGTGGCCCGGCCTGATCCTGGTCGACGGTGAGATCGCCGGACGGATCACGCTCAACAACATCCTGCGCGGCCCACTCCAGTGCTGCTTCGTCGGCTACTGGGTGGCGCGCGCGCACGCCGGCCATGGTGTCGCCACAGAGGCGCTGAGGCAGGCCCTGGACGTGGCGTTCGGCGCGCTGCGCCTGCACCGCGTCGAAGCCTTCACGAGGGTCGACAACCACGCGTCCCAGCGCGTCCTGCGCAACAACGGCTTCACGCCCGTCGGGACGGCCCGCCGCCACATCCACCTGGACGGGCGCTGGCACGACGAGCACCTCTTCGAGTGCCTGGCCCCGTGGGACGACGGGGTGTCCCTGACCCCGCCCGCGTGACCCTCTGCGCCCTCTCCACGTGACCCCTGCGGCCTCTCCGCGCCCCCTTCACGTGACCCTCTGCGGCCCCTTCGCGTGACCCGCCCGCAGGGTGATCTGTCCTGGCGCGCCCGGTGACAACCGAGCCGTCACGGATAGGTAACAAGCACCACAGCAATCCGTTTTAGGGCCTCTTCTCCCTCTAGTGTCGCGACGCGAATGTGGAGAACCCACGTGAAAGGGGCATAATGCGGCGCGTCTCACGAGGAGCGATGGCACTGCTGCTCGCCGCCGGAATGACCGGCGCGGGAGCCACGGCGGCGCAGGCGGCGATCACCGCGCAGGCGGGTACCACGCAGGCGGGTGCGGCCCAGGCCGGCGACATTCTGGCCCAGCTCAAGGCCATTCACGGAATGCGGGTGACGGAGAAGGACTCGACGATTCCCGGGGTCCGCTGGTTCTGGCTCGAATACCGCCAGCCCGTCGACCACCGCAAGCCCTGGGGGCAGTGGTTCGAGCAGCGCATCATGCTGCAGCACAAGTCGGCCGACAAGCCCATGGTGCTCTACACCAGCGGCTACGACACCCCCGAAGTGATGTTCACGTCCGAGCCCACGGCCCTGGTGGACGGCAACCAGATCTCGGTCGAGTACCGCTACTTCACCCCGTCCCGTCCCGAGCCGACCGACTGGTCCAAGGACAACATCTGGCAGGCCGCCACCGACGAGCACCGGCTCATCAAGGCCCTCAAGACCATCTACAAGGGCAAGTGGATCTCGACCGGCGCCAGCAAGGGCGGCATGACGGCCGTCTACCACAAGCGCTTCTACCCAGGTGACGTCGACGGCAGCGTCGTCTACGTGGCGCCCAACGACGTCAACAACAACGACGACCGCGCCTACGACGAGTTCTTCCGGACCGTCGGGGACGACCCCCAGTGCCGCGCCCACGTCAAGGCGCTCGCGCGCGAGTTCCTCAAGCGCCGCCCCGCCATGCTCCAGCGCTTCAAGGCCGCCGCCGACGAGCAGGGCCTGACCTTCACCATCCTGCGCTCGATGGACCGCGCCTTCGAGAACTCGGTCATGGACTACGAGTGGGCGTTCTACCAGTACAGCCTGCTGTCCGACTGCCCGTCGCTGCCGCCGGTGGACGCCGTTGACGACGAGATCTACAAGACGCTCGACACCATCTCCGGGCTGTCGTTCTACAGCGACCAAGGGCTCGCCCCGTACATTCCGTACTACTACCAGGCGGGCACTCAGCTCGGCTGGCCGTCGCCCAAGTTCAAGCACCTGCGGCCGCTGCTGCGCTACGAGGACAGCTACCAGCCGCGCACCTACGTCCCGCGTGACATCCCGATGCGGTTCGACCGGGGCAGCGCGATGCGCGACATCGACCGCTGGGTGCGGAACAACTCCAACCACATGCTGTTCCTGTACGGCGCCAACGACCCGTGGGGCGCCGAGCCGTTCACCCTGGGACGGGGCAGCCGCGACTCGGCCGTCTACGTCGCGCCCGGCATGAACCACAGCGCGCGCCTCATCGCCAAGCTGCCCGCCGACGAGCAGGCCGCGGCGGTCGCGGACGTCAAGCGCTGGGCCGGCGTCGAGTCGCAGGCCCGGACCTTCCAGGCGGTGCCGCCCGCCGACGACCCGCTCCAGATCCAGCGTCCGCCCACGTAACCGGCCCTTCCCGCCGGTGAAGGCCCGCGGTGCGCCGGTCCGTGCTCTGATCCCTGGCACGGCCCGGCGCACCGCGTCCTTCGTTCTGGCGGCTTCTCAGGGCGTCCGGAGCCAGGCGGCGGTGTTGCCGGGGAGCAGGTCGCCGTAGAGCGGGGTGCTCGTCAGGAGCGGGGTGCCCGCCGGAAGGCGCACCGGATTCTCGCCGCAGTTGAGCGCGCACGTCAGCGGGCCGCGCCGGAAGAAGAGCGCGCCGCCGGGGGAGTCGAGCCAGTCCAGGTCCTCGGGCAGGTCGTTCGCCAGGCGGCGCCGCAGCGCCAGCGCCTCCCGGTACCACCGCAGCATGGAGGACGGGTCCGAAACCTGCGCCTCCACCGTCATCGACGCCCACTCCGGCGGCATCGGCAGCCACGGCCGGACGCCGGCGGGGGAGAACCCGAACGGCTCGGCCCGGCCCGACCAGGGCAGCGGGACCCGGCAGCCGTCCCGCCCGGCGAGTTCCCCGCCCGTCCGCTCGAAGATCGGGTCCTGCCGGGCCTCGTCGGGGAGGTCCGTCACCTCGGGCAGCCCCAGTTCCTCGCCTTGGTACAGGTAGGCCGACCCTGGGAGCGACAAGAGCAGCAGTAGCGCGGCCTTGGCTCGCGCACGCTCGATGCCGGGGATGCCCCCTGGCCGCTCATACCGCGTCAAGTGGCGGATCGAGTCGTGACTGGACAGCACCCACGTGGGAGCGGCCCCGGTAGGCGCGACGGCCTTCAACGCAGCGTCGATCACGTCACGGAAGGCCGTCGCCGACCACGGAGCCAGCTGCAGGTCGAACTGGAACACCTGGTGCAGTTCGTCCGGACGCAGATAGAGCGCGAGGTCTTCGGGGCCGTCCGTCCACACCTCGCCTATGGCCATGCGGTCGCCGCCGTACTCGTCCAGGATCCGCCGCCACTTGCGGTACACCTCGTGCACCTCGGGACGGCTGTAGATCGGGCCGTTCGCGACGCGGCGGTCCCGCCCGGCGAGGTCGCCGAAGGACTCGTCCTTGAACAGGCCGGCGGCGACGTCGATGCGGAAGCCGTCCACGCCCCGGTCGAGCCAGAAGCGCAGGACGTCCTCGAACTCGTGCCGGACCTCCGGGTTGCGCCAGTTGAAGTCCGGCTGCTCGCGCGCGTACAGGTGCAGGTACCACTCGCCGCCGGCTCCGTCGTCCACCCGCGTCCAGGCCGGGCCGCCGAACGCGGACGGCCAGTCGTTGGGCGGCTGCTCCTCGCCGGGGCGCTCGCCCGGCCGCCCGGGACGGAAGATGTAGCGCGCGCGCTCGGGCGACCCCGGCGGCGCCGCGAGCGCCTCCTGGAACCAGGGGTGCCGGTCGGACGAGTGGTTCGGGACGATGTCGACGATCAGCCGCAGCCCGTGCGCGTGCACGTCCGCGACCAGCGCGTCGAAGTCGTCCAGCGTGCCGAACCGGGGGTCCACGTCGCGGTAGTCGGCCACGTCGTAGCCGCCGTCGGCCAGCGGCGAGCGGTAGAAGGGGGTGAGCCACAGGGCGTCCACGCCGAGGTCGCGCAGATGGCCGAGCCGGGACCGGATCCCCTGGAGGTCGCCTTCACCGTTCCCGTCGGCGTCGGCGAAACTGCGGACGTAGATCTCGTACACGACGGCGTCGCGCCACCACGGGATTCGCGTCATACACCGCGATCTACCCGATTACCCCGCAGCGGTCACGCCCGGCCGCCGCACGGCCGCGCCCGGCCGGTCACGTGGGCGTGTTCACCAGGCTCCGCGCCGCCATCGTGAAGTAGTCCCAGAGCTGCTTCTCCAGCGGCTCGGGCAGCTCCAGCTCCTCCACCGCGTCCCGCATGTGCTTCAGCCACCGGTCGCGCTGGGCCTCGTCGATGACGAACGGCACGTGCCGCATCCGCAGCCGCGGATGCCCGCGCCGCTGGCTGTAGGTGTTCGGACCGCCCCAGTACTGGATCAGGAACAGCCGCAGCCGCTCCTCGGCGGGGCCGAGATCCTCCTCCGGGTACATGGGCCGGAGTTCGGGGTCCTCGGCGACGCCCTGGTAGAAGCGGTGCACCAGCCGATGGAAGGTCGCCTCACCGCCGACCGCCTCGTAGAAAGTCACCTGTTCAGCCATAGCGCTCCCCACCATATGTGAGATGCGTCCCGATCCTCACCTTGATCGCCTACGGCGCCGGCGTGGCCACCGTGACGCCCGCCTCATCGAACGAGCGCTTGACGCGTTCGCGCAGCTCGCGGGCGATGTCGCCCTGCTTGCCCGGCGCGGTCTTCAGCACCACGCGGATCACGATCGCGTCGCCCGCGAGGGCCTGCACGCCCCACACCGACGGCTGCTCCAGGACGAGGTCCTTCCAGGCGGTGTCGGCGGCCATCTCGTCGGCGGTGGCCTGCAGGATCTCCTTGACCTTCTCGGTGTCCTCGTGGATGTCGACCGGGATGTCGAGGACGGCCCGCCCCCAGTTCTGCGACTCGTTCCCGACCTTCTTGATCTCGCCGTTCGGGACGTACCAGACGACGCCGTTGACGTCCCGCATCCGGGTGACCCGCAGCGTGACGGCCTCGACCGTCCCCTTCGCGCTGCCCACGTCGATGAAGTCGCCGACGCCGTACTGGTCCTCCAGCAGCATGAACAGCCCGGCGAGCAGGTCCTTGACGATGTTCTGCGCGCCGAACCCGACCGCGACGCCGATGACGCTGGCGCTGGCCAGGATGGGCGCCAGGTTGAGGCCGAGCGAGCCGAGGATGCTGAACAGCGCCGTCCCCATGATCAGGACGGACGCGATCGAGCGCAGCACCGAGCCGAGCGTCTGCGCGCGCTGGGCGCGCCGCTTGTTCAGCAGGGCGGGGCTGCCCTCGAAGACCGTCCGGGCCCGTTCGCGGGCCCGCTCCGACATCGTCCCCTCGGCCATCCGCAGCGTCACCTTGGTGATCATGCGGTGCGCGATGTTCTTCACGATCAGCGCGACCACGAAGGTGATGATGATCAGCAGCAGCGTGGTGAGCGGCTTGTCCAGCCACGTCGCGAAGAACTTGGTGAAGTCGGTGTTGTGCGAGATGTTCCAGACGAGCCGGCACGCCGTCGTCGGGTCCGGGTCGCCGCAGGCCGTCTCCGGGGACCCCTTGTCGGCCCAGGGGAGCAGCGGCTCGCCGCCGGGCGCCGCGGTGGGCGCGGCCGGCACCCCGAGCGCTCCGGCGAGCGGCCCGGCGAGCGGCCCGGCGAGCGGCGAGGCGGCAAGAGACGACGCGGCGAATGACATGGTGCAGACCCTCCCCGGCCAATTGTGGTGCCTCGGCACCTCGCTGTGGACCCGCGGCGGGCACGAGCCGATCGTAGGGGACGTTTCCGACCGGTTCGTACGCCGCCGGACGAGGCGCCGCCCGGACGGAGCCCGGGAGGCGCGGCCGGGGAGGGCTGTCCGGGCGAACGTGTCCCGCGGCCGGCGGCTGCCGCGCCGTTCCGGCCGCGGACCGCGGGACACGCCCGGTCTCAGGGGCGGGAGCCGACCTCCCGGGAGAGCGGCTGCAGGACGTGCGCCAGCTTCATCGCGGCGCCGCCGACGTCGTCCACCCGGTGCATGCGCTCGCCCCACGACCACCAGAAGTAGTGGTCCTTGGTCTCGGGGGCCGGCGCGCAGGTCACGTCCTCGGCGAGGCTCGCGGCCTCGGGGTTCACCACCCGCAGGAAGGCCGGCCCCGAGCGGGTGCGGACGACGCGGGCGACCAGGCCCTGCGTGTCGAGTTCCTGCTCCAGCTCCTCGAGGTAGCCGACGCGTCTGTCGCTGACCACCTTCACACCCCCTCCATGGCGAGCACCGGACGTCGACCGGACCGGGGCGGATGATCGACTCTCTGGATCCGTCCGGTCACTCGCGGCGAGAATTGCAACTCTCACACTGGCGGGTCAAGGGGGCGGTCGTCCGGCGAAGTGCCGGATTACCCCACCTCAGAGGAAGGGGCCCCTCCTCCGGAGGAAGAATCTCTACCCGCAGGGGGTGAGGCGTCCTCCGGCACGTGCTTCTTCTGCGAAACCGCTTGGCGGCCAATGTGACGAGGGTTACGCTGCGTGCGCGAAAGGTTATCTGTCGTGGCCATCTAGTGACCGGTCGCCGTGGCAGGGACGACCGCCCTCCCCCCGGGGGAACGGCGTCCCGGCCCGACGGTGAGGAGGCCGGAGTCGATGTCGGATCCCCCCCGGAAAGAGACGGAAGTCGCCCGCCGGATCCGCGCGCACGCCCTGGCCCGCGGCCAGGGCCCGGTCCAGATCGCGCAGGACATCCACGAGCAGTGCGGGCCGCTGTTCGGCACCAGCCGGATCAAGGCGCACCGCCTTGCCCACGGTGTCGCGCTGTCCGACATCGTGGCGCAGGTCAGGGCGCTGTACGAGGTCGACGGCAAGCCGCCTCCCCGGCTGGGGGAGACGCTGCTGTCGGCCTACGAGAGCGGGTACAAGCGGCCCGGTCCCGAGTACCTGCACTACCTGTGCGCCGTCTACCGGGTGGAGCCCGACGCGCTCGACTACCAGAGCCCCTGCATCTGCGGCCGCGGCCACGCGGCCCGCACGGGGGTTCCGAGCGTCCCCCCGCCGCGCGCCCCGGAGCGGCGCCCGGCGGCCGACCCCGACGCGCTCGTCGGGGCGATCGTTCCCAGGGGCGAGGAGCGCCCCTGGATCACCGTCAACGACGTACGGGGCCCCGACCGCGCCGAAGGCCCCCTGACCATTGATGTGGGAGAGGAGGACATCGTGCTTCGTAGGACCCTTCTGCAGCTGCTGGCCGGAGCGGGCGTGGCGCTCGACGGTCAGTTCCTTGGGGCCGTCGACAACCTGCGCCGCAAGATGGACGACACCCTCGTCGGCGCGACCGTCTCGCCGACCATGCTCGACCAGTGGGAGGAGACGACCTACGGCTACGGCCGGCAGTACCAGGCGACTCCCTCGCTGCGGATGCTCTGCGACGTCCTGCTGGACTTCAGCGAGGTGCGGCGCATGTGCGACAAGCGGCAGCCGGTGGAACTGCAGGAGCGGCTGTGCCGGATCGCGGCGCAGCTGTCCGGGCTGTCCGGGCTGATCATGATCAACCTGGGCGACCACCGGCTGGCCCGCTCCTTCTTCCGGACCGCGCGCACCGCCGCCGACGAGACCGGCGACCGGCAGCTGCGCGCCTGGGTGACCGTCCGCGAGTCCCTCGTGCCGATGTACTACGGCGACCCGCGCGAGGCGCTGCACCTGGCCCGCAAAGCCCAGGACCTCGCCGGCCGGACGCCCGGCGTCGCCGCCGCGATGGCCCCCGCCGTGGAGGCCCGCGCGCTCGGCATGCTCGCGCTGCGCGGCCGCGGCGACGCCGCCCCGAGCGCCCGCCGCGCCCTCGTCCGGGGGCGCTCGGTGTTCGACCAGTTGTCCAAGACCGACACCGGCGACCTGGTGTTCGGGTTCACCGACCGGCAGATGGCCTTCTACGAGGGCGACACGTTCACCAACCTCGGCGACCACAAGCACGGCGACGAGGTGCTGAGCCACGCCCTCACCCTCTATTCGCCCACCGACCGCGTCGACCTGACCCTGGTGCGCCTCGACCGCGCGATGTGCAAGCTCCACGCCGGCCATCCCGACGCCGCGCTCGTGGCCGGCCGGGAGGCCATCCTCGACCTGCCCGCCGACCACCGCAGCGACATCCTCGTGCACCGCGCCCGCCAGATCGGCGCGGCCGTCTCGGCCAAGCACGGCGAGATACCGGCGCTCAAGGACTTCTACGAGGCGCTCTCCGGCCCCTCGATCAAGAGTCCCGTCACCGCGCCGCCGGCCGAGCAGGTCTGACCGGGCATGGGCAGCACCTTCTCGCAGGGCCACCTCGTCCGGCTGGAGGACGAGCCGCCCGTCTGGCGGTTCGGCGACCTGCGCATCCGCCGCTACCACGCGGCCGACCACGGCACCGTCCTGGCCCTGCACCGCGAGGGCCTCGCCCAGGTCGGCCTGCGGCCCGGCGACGGCGTCTACTACGACCACGACTTCTTCCGGATGGAGGACATCTACCTCCGCAACGACGGCGAGTTCCTCGTCGGCGAGCTCGGCGCCCGGATCGTCGCGATGGGCGGCCTGCGCCGCGCCGACCTCATCCCCGGCGGCCACGCCCGCGCGTTCGGCGGCTACGCCCCCGGCGCCCGCGAGCTGAACGCCGTCGAGATGGTGCGCCTGCGCGTCCTGCCGGCCGTCCAGCGCCGCGGCTACGGCGCCGCGCTCGTCCGGGCGCTGGAGGAGCGCGCCGCCGAGTACGGCTACCGCGTCCTGCGCGCCGACACCACCGAGCTCCAGGCGCCCGCGCTGGCCCTCTACCGCAAGTTCGGCTGGCGCGAGACCCGCCGCGAGACCATCGGCGGCATCGTCAACATCTACATCGAGAAGCCCCTCCGCTGACCCTCGTGGCTGCGCCGACCTCACGCCTCCGCTGACCCCGTTGTTCCGCTGACGCCGTTGCTCCGCTGACGCGGTGATTCCGCCGACCCGGCGCCGCCGCTGACCCGCGCCGTACCTCGCGCGGGTCAGGGGCGGCGGGCGGCGAGCATCTGCATCAGCGGGTAGCGGTGCCGGCGCACGTCCGTGAAGTCGCGGGCGGTGAGCGCGCGGGTCACCTCGCGGTCGCCGAAGACCGTGAAGCCCGTGGTCCGGCGGATCAGCGCGCCCGCGATGCGGGCGCTCGGGAGCGGGACGGGGCGGCGCGAGGTGAGGATGACGAGCCGGCCGCCGGGCCGCAGGACGCGGGCCATGCCGTCCAGCGCCCGCCACGGGTCGTCGAACAGGTAGAGCGCGCCGAAGCAGCAGACGGCGTCGAACACGCCGTCGCGGAACGGGAGGTCGACGGCGTCGCCGCGCACGTAGTCGATGCGGGCGTCGTCCAGGTGGGGTTCGGGGGTGTCGCGGACGGCCTGCGCCAGCATGGTCTCGGACGCGTCCAGGCCGACGACCAGGCCGTCCGCACCGACCCCCTCGGCGAGGGCCCGGGTCACGTTGCCGGGGCCGCACGCCACGTCCAGCACCGTCGCCGGCGGGCGATCGGTGAGGCCCAGCCACTCGCGGGCCATCGCGTGCTCGGCGGCGGTGTCGGGGCCGAACGGCCAGCCCTTGGCGAGGTTGAAGCCGATCGGCCGCCACACCTTCTCGTAGATGCGCGGCAGGAACGTCGACTCCATCGCGGACTGGGCCAGCGACGGCTTCGCCGGCGGGCCGAGCAGGTCGAGGTAGCCGGCCGACGTGTCGGGCTCCCGGGGCGGCTCGCGCAGGAGGTCGAGGACCGTGGTGGTCTGCACCGTCATCCCGCTATTAGACCATGAGTCAATTCGTCGAAGGACAGCCCGGTCTGCGCGGCCAGGAACGTGAGCGTGTCGGTCATCAGGTCGGCCGAGCGGCTCACCGAGCGGGCGGCGTGCCCCACCTCGGCCTCGTCGCGCAGCAGGACCGGCGCGTCCGACGCGGTGGCGTACTGCAGCGCCGCGCACAGCTTGCGGGCGTGCAGCGGGTCCACGCGGGTGTCGCTGCCGAACGTCGTGAACAGCACGGCCGGGTACGCGGTGCCCGGGTGGACGTGGTGGTACGGGGAGTAGCCGATGAGCCAGCCGAACTCCTCGGGGTCGTCCGCCGTCCCGTACTCGTCGTTCCAGGTCTGGCCGAGGCCGAACCGCTCGTAGCGCACCATGTCGAGCAGCGGCGCCGAGCAGACCACCGCCCGGTACAGGTCGGGGCGCTGGGTGAGGGCCGCGCCGACGAGCAGGCCGCCGTTGGAGCCGCCGGAGATCGCGAGCTGGGCGGGCGTGGTCAGCCCGTCCGCGATCAGCTTCTCGGCGGCGGCGTGGAAGTCGTCGAAGACGTTCTGCTTGCGCTCGCGCATGCCCGCGCGGTGCCACTCCTCGCCCTCCTCGGACCCGCCGCGCAGGTTGGCGACCGCGTACACGCCGCCCGCCTCCACCCAGGCCAGGATGCTCGCCGAGTAGGACGGGGTGAGGGAGATGTTGAAGCCGCCGTACCCGTAGAGGATCGCCGGGCGCGGGCCGGACAGCCCGGGGCGGGACGCGACCAGCATCCGCACCTCGGTGCCGTCGCGGGAGGTGTAGACGACCTGGCGCGTCTCGATCTCCGGGACCTCGACCGCGCCCGGCGCCGACGCCCACGGCGTGGTCTCGCCGGTGCGCGCGTCGTAGCGCATGACCGAGGACGGGGTGGTGTTGTCGGTGTAGCCGAACCACGCCTCGTGCCCGCCCTCGGGCCGCTCGACGATCCCGCCGATCGAGCCGAGGCCCGGCGTCGGGACGGTGCCGATCCGCTCCCCGGTCGCCAGGTCGTGGACGGTGATCTCGCTGATCGCGTGCCGCGTCCACCCGGCCAGCAGGACGGGCCGGTCCAGGCCGTCGAGGATCGCGAAGTCGGTGAGGACGGCCTCCGGGTCCTCCGGGACGAGGTCCCGCCAGTGCTCGTAGGACGGGTCGGCCGGGTCGGCGACGCAGAGCCGGGAGCGGGGCGCGTCCCGGTCGGTGAAGATGTAGGCGCGGCCGTCCCGCCCGACGTGCAGGCCGGTGCCGGCGTCCACGCCCTCCTGGACGGGGCGCAGCTCCGGGGCCTCCGGCGGCGACGCGGACAGGTCCGCGATCCACAGGTCGTTGCGCGGCGCCGTGCCCTGCGACGACGAGACGGTCAGCCAGCGCCCGTCCCGGCTGACGCCGGCCCCGTAGTAGTTGGTCTTGTCCCGGCCGGCGCCGAAGATCAGCACGTCGTCGGCGTCGGGGTCGGTGCCGACCCGGTGGAAGTAGAGGCGCCGGTGGTACTGCTCCTCGCCGTCCGGGACCTCGTGCGCGGGCAGCCGGCGCGAGTAGTAGTACGCCTCGCCGCCCGGCAGCCACGCGACGGCGGAGTACCGGGCCCGCTCGATCGGCCCCTCGACCCGCTCACCGGTCGCGACGTCGATGACGTACAGCAGGGACTCCTCGTCCCCGCCGGTGGAGACCTTGTAGGCGAGGCGGCGGCCCTCCTTGTCGGGCTGCCAGCCGTCGAGCGTCGTCGTGCCGTCCGGGTCGAGCGCCATCGGGTCGACGAGGACGCGCTCGGTGCCGTCCGGGTCCGCCGTGTAGAGGACGGGGTGCTCCTGCCCGGCGTCCCGGCGGGTGAAGAACCGCCGCTCGCCCCGCCACACGGGGGAGCCGACGCTGCCCGCGCCGAGCAGCTCGCCGAGGCGGGCCCGCAGCGCGTCGCGGCCCGGCAGCGCGTCCACGACCTTGTGGAAGAGCCGGTCCTGCGCGGCGAGCCACTCCGCGGTCTCGGGGCTGTCGGCGTCCTCCAGCCACCGGTACGGGTCGGCGACCCGGTGGCCGTGGATGTCCTCGACGATGTCCTGGCGCTGCGCGGGCGGATACGGCGTCATGAATGCACTGTATTGGCCCTTCGGGGCTGGCCGTCCGGACAGTCCCCCCTGCCCTGAACGCGGGTCCGCGTTCGATCCGGCGCGCGCTGGGGGATTATTGGGGTAGCGGACGGGCTCCCTCAGACGCCACACTGATGAAGGTCGGTTCGCCCCTGGGGAGGTTCTCATGGCGAGGGCGCAGGAACCGGAGACGATAATCGGGCCTCGGTCCGAGGCGCGGTCGACCGCGCCCGCCGAGGCGACCCACCCCCCGAATCCGCCGAACCCGCCGAATCCGGCGATCCCGCCGAACCCGGCGGAGGCCGTCTGATGCGACAGGTCCTGCTCCTGAACGCGACGTACGAACCCCTCACCACGCTGCCGCTGCGGCGGGCGGTCTGCCTCGTGCTCCGGGAGAAGGCCGAGATCGTCCATCACGACATGACGGGCGCGGTGCTGCATTCGGCCACGATGACGGTCGAGGTGCCGTCGGTGATCCGGCTGCGCCGCTACGTCCGCATCCCGTTCCGCACCCGCGTGCCCCTGACTCGGGCCGCGCTGATGCGGCGCGACAACTTCCGCTGCGTCTACTGCGGGCGCCGGGCCGAGACGATCGACCACGTCCATCCGCGCAGCCGCGGCGGCAAGCACGTGTGGGAGAACTGCGTCGCCTCCTGCATGACCTGCAACCACAGCAAGGCCGACCGGCTGCTGTCGGAGCTCGGCTGGACGCTCCCCGTCCCGCCCGCCGTGCCGCGCGGCGCGCACTGGCGGCTCATCGGCCTCGTCCAGGACGGCGACCCCCAGTGGGCCGCCTACGTCTCCGAACCGGCGGCCTGACCGGCGGCCCCGCGTCCCGGCGACCACGTATCCTGGGGCCGTGCCTCGTTATGACTACCGCTGCCGCGCGTGCGGATCGACCTTCGAGGTCTCCCGCCCGATGATCAACGCGTCCGACCCGGCCCCCTGCCCGGACGGCCACGACGACACGGTCAAGCTGCTGTCCACGGTCGCCGTCACCGGCACCTCCCGCGGCACGGCGCCCCCGCCGAAGCCCGCCGGCGGAGGCGGCTGCTGCGGCGGAGGCTGCTGCTCCTAGCCGTTCTGGGCGGCGCGCATGGCCCGTCCGGTCGCCGCGGGGTCGTAGCCCGGCGGGACGCCCTGCAGCAGCACGGCGGTGCCCGGGATGTGGTCGGTGCGCATGGGGAGGATCGCCTGGTAGGCGTCCGACTCGTACCAGGCGCGGGCCCTGTCCATGTCGGGGAACTCGATCAGGACGTAGCTCCCCTCCAACGGCCCCTCCATCACCTCGGGGTTCACGCCGTGGACGAGGAAGCGGCCGCCGAACGGGTCCATGGTGTCCTGGATGCGCTCGATGTAGGTGAAGACGTCGTCGTGCAGCGGCGGCTGCGGCCGCAGGTGGGCGAGGGCGTAGGCGGTCATCGCGGACTCCTTCGGCGGTGGGTGCCGGGCTGGTCTCGCCCGGCACCCACCACTGTGCCGAAGTCAGGGAACGGCGGCGATTACCCGCCGGGTAAAGCGCCGGGCCCGCTTGCTAGTGATCTCCGTGGGGGGACGCACCCCGCCTCGCTCAGTTGTGGGGGAGGCGGTCGAGCTGCGACACGTCGCGGGCCGCGCCGGTGGACGCGGACGTGGCCATCGCCGCGTAGGCCCGCAGCGCGGCGCTGACCGGGCGGTCGCGGTCGCGGGGCCGGTAGCCGCCGAGGTCGGCGAGCAGCTTCTCGCGGCGGATCTCCAGCTCGTCCGCCGGGACGTCCAGCTCCAGGACGCGGTTCGGGATGTCGATGACGACGCGGTCGCCGTCCTCGACGAGGGCGATGATCCCGCCGCCCGCCGCCTCCGGGGAGGCGTGCCCGATGGACAGCCCGGACGTGCCGCCGGAGAACCGGCCGTCGGTGATCAGCGCGCATGCCTTGCCGAGCCCGCGGCCCTTGAGGAAGCTCGTCGGGTACAGCATCTCCTGCATGCCGGGGCCGCCCTTCGGGCCCTCGTAGCGGATCACGACGACGTCACCGGGCGTGACCCGGCCGCTGAGGATGCCCTCGACGGCCTCGTCCTGCGACTCGAAGACGACGGCGGGGCCGGTGAAGGTCCACAGCTCCTCCTCGACGCCGGCGGTCTTGACGATCGCGCCGTCGGGGGCGATGTTGCCGCGCAGGACGGCGAGCCCGCCGTCGGCGGTGTAGGCGTGCTCGACGGAGCGGATGCAGCCGTTCTCGCGGTCGAGGTCGAGGGTCTCCCAGCGGGCGCTCTGCGAGAAGGCCGAGGTGCTGCGGACGCCGCCGGGCGCCGCGTGGAACATCTCGACGGCCTCGGGCAGGACGTCGGGGGAGCGGACGTCCCACTTGGCGACGAACTCGTCCAGGGACGCGGAGTGGATCGAGTGCGCCGAGCCGTGCAGCAGCCCGCCCCGGTGCAGCTCGCCGAGCAGCGCGGGGATGCCGCCGGCGCGGTGGCAGTCCTCGACGTGGTACTTGGCGGTCGCCGGGGCCAGCTTGCAGATGCACGGGACGCGGCGCGACACCGCGTCGATCTCGGCCAGCCCGAAGTCGGCGCGGGCCTCGGTCGCGGCGGCGAGCAGGTGCAGGATCGTGTTGGTCGAGCCGCCCATCGCGACGTCCAGCACCATCGCGTTCTCGAACGCCTGCGGGGTGGCGATGTTCAGCGGCAGGACGGACTCGTCGTCGCCGTCGTAGTACCGCTTGGCGATCTCGACGACGGTGCGGCCGGCGTCCTCGTAGAGGCGGCGGCGGGCGGTGTGGGTGGCGAGGACGGTGCCGTTGCCGGGCAGCGCCAGCCCGATCGCCTCGGTGAGGCAGTTCATCGAGTTCGCCGTGAACATGCCGGAGCAGGACCCGCAGGTCGGGCAGGCGGACTCCTCCATCTCCAGCAGGGTGTCGTCGGCGATCGAGACGTCCGCGGAGGCGATCATCGGGTCGATCAGGTCGAGCTTGTTGCCGCCCATGACGCCCGCGACCGGCTTGCCGGCCTCCATCGGGCCGCCGGAGACGAACACGGTCGGGATGTTCAGCCGCAGCGCGGCCAGCAGCATCCCCGGGGTGATCTTGTCGCAGTTGGAGACGCAGATGAGGGCGTCGGCGCAGTGCGCGTTGACCATGTACTCGACGGCGTCGGCGATCAGCTCGCGGGACGGCAGCGAGTACAGCATGCCGCCGTGGCCCATCGCGATGCCGTCGTCCACGGCGATGGTGTTGAACTCGCGGGGCACGCCGCCGGCCTCGCGGACCGCGCCCGCGACGACCTTGCCGACCTCGTCCAGGTGGACGTGGCCCGGCACGAACTGGGTGAAACTGTTGGCCACCGCGACGATCGGCTTGCCGAAGTCCTCGCGTTCGACGCCGCTGGCGCGCATGAGGGCGCGGGCGCCCGCCATGTTCCTGCCGTGCGTGACCGTGCGTGACCTGAGCGGTGGCATGTGACCTCTCCAAACCTGTGGCGTGCGGGGACGACGGGCCGCGCGTGGTTCGGCGTGGCGGGGCGGGTCGCCTTCGGAAGCGTGCTCGCAGCGGCGGATCTCGGCGCTGCCGCCGGCTCAGCGGAGGTCGCGCGCGGGCCGGCCCGTGACCCTCGATGCTACCAACCGGTGAGCGGGCATGAGAAAAGCCGGGACGCGGACGTCCCGGCGGGCTCGCCGTCGAGCAGCTGGGGCGGGCGGCCCGGGGAAGCAGGCCGCCCTCGGCCTCAGTCGGGGTACTTCGGCGGCAGGGCCTGCTCCGCCGCCTGGAAGATGCGCTGCACGTCGCCGTCGGTGAGGATCTTCGGACGGCGCCGCAGGTAGGCGCGGGCCCGGTTGCCGGCGTAGACGTCGACGTCCCGCACCCGCATGACCTTCCACGGGATGGACGGGCCGTAGATCGCCACGGAGGCCTGCACCGGGACCTCGAAGCCGACCCGCTCGGCGAGGATGCTGCTGGCCATCTGGGCCTCCCAGCGCGCCTCGTCCAGCCGGTCCTTCTTGTTGAAGGGGCCGTGGAAGAGCTTCAGGTGGGACATGGTGCGCACGGGGAGGCGCTTGTCCCACTTCTCGGAGTCGATGGCGTAGACGCCGCTCGGCCCGATCACGAGGTGGTCGATCCGCCCGTCGCTGACGCCCTCGTCGTCGCGGGGGACGGCCCGCGCGTGCAGCACGAGGTACCCGTTGCGCTGGAGGGACTTCAGCTGCTTCTCGGTGCGCCGTTCGGCGGCCGAGGACTTCTGCCAGGCGGTGACGGAGGAGCTCCTGCGGGACGTCCGGACGACATCGCCGACGACCACCAGGACCGCGACGGCGACGCCCAGCCGCCAGCCGACCAGGACCATGACGGCGACGCCCGCGACGACGGCCGCGCCGGCCCGCCACGCCCAGCGGCGGATCCGGGGGTCGTCGAGCGGCGTCGCGGCGGTGCGCTCGCCCTCCTCCGGACGCTCGGTCACCGGCGCCGGGTGATGGTGCTCACGCGCTTCCTCCGACCGTGCCTCCACCGGCCGCGACTCCTCGGACTCGGCCCGGGGCTGGCCCCGGGCTCCCTGCGTGTTGCCCCGCTCCATGATCGCCATGAGTGACGCTCCGTATCCCTTTCCCATCGGGGGCATGATCCTCCGTGCGCAGAGTAATCATCCGGCCGGTCGGCGACTAGTCATGCGGGGTTAATAGTATTGTCGCCGTCGGGACAGTGAGTAACTTACGCGACGGATGGGTAGGCCGATACTCTTCTCCTTCCTCCGCCTTTACGTCCCTGCCCTCTTTGATGCCCGCGCACACGGCGTCTAGCGTTCCGATTCGTGACACAAACCCATGACCTGAGCGCCACCCAGATGGCCGCCGCCGTCCGCACGAGGGAAGTATCCCCGGTCGAGCTCACCGACCACTATCTGGCCCGCATCGACCGGCTGAACGAGCAGGTCGGCGCCTACGTGACCGTCACCGCCGAGCGCGCCCGCGAGGAGGCCCGCCGCGCCGAGAAGGCGGTGCTGGAGGCGGCCGACCCGGCGGACCTGCCGCCGCTGCACGGCGTCCCGGTCCCGATCAAGGACCTGAACATGGTGAACGGCGTCCGGATGACGTTCGGGTCGGCGGTGTACGCCGACCTGACCGGGTTCGCCGACGACCATGTGGTCACCAAGCTCGCGCAAGCGGGGTCCGTGCTGCTGGGCAAGACGACGACGCCCGAGTTCGGCCTGCCCTGCTATACGGAGGGTGACGTCGCGCCCCCGGCCCGCACCCCCTGGGACCTCACCCGGTCGGCGGGCGGGTCGTCCGGCGGCGCGGCGGCGGCGGTCGCGGCCGGGCTGGCGCCGATCGCGCAGGGCAGCGACGGCGGCGGCTCGATCCGGATCCCGAGCAGCGCCTGCGGCCTGTTCGGGATCAAGCCGACCCGCGGCCGGGTGTCGGCGGGGCCGATCGTCCCCGACCTGTTCGGACTGTCGACCAACGGGCCCATCGCCCGGACCGTCCGCGACGCGGCCCTCATGCTGGACCTGATGGCCGGCCACATGCCGGGCGACCTGTACCGGGCGCCGCAGGCCGACGGGCCGTTCCTCGCGTACGCCGACCGGGCGCCGGGCCGGCTGCGCATCGCGCGGAGCAAGCAGCCGCCGGTGCCGGGCGTGGAGGTCCACCCCGACTGCGTCGCCGCCTACGAGGAGGCTTCGGCGCTGCTGGAGGAGCTGGGCCACGAGGTCGTCGACCTGCCGGAGGTGCTCGGCGCCGACCTGCTCCCGCACTTCGCGACGCTGTGGGGCGTGATGGCGACGATGACGCCCGTCCCGGAGGGGAGTGAGCACCTGCTGCAGCCGCTGAGCCGCTGGCTGCGCGGCCTCGGCGAGGCCACCACGGCGCCGCAGCTGATGCAGTCGCACGCCGCGCTGCAGGGCGCGCTGCGCGCCGCGTTCCCGATCACGGACGGGTTCGACGCGATCCTGCACCCGACGCTCGCGTCGCCGCCCGTCCCCGTCGGCCACTTCCACGGGCAGGAGCCGGAGGAGAACTTCCGGCGCCAGACCAACTTCACCCCGTTCACGGCGGTCTACAACGTCTCCGGGCAGCCGGCGGTGAACGTCCCGCTGCACTGGAACGACGAGGGGCTGCCCATCGGGGTCATGCTGGCCGGGCGGCTCGGCGGCGAGGGCACGCTGATCTCGCTGTCCGCGCAGCTGGAGGAGGCCCGCCCGTGGATCGGCCGCACGCCGGAGATCTGGACGGCGTGACCGCGCCCGCACCGGGCATGGTGCAGGCGTGGGCGACGACGAACTGATCAGGCTGGCCGGGCACCACGGCGTCGCGACGCGGTACGCCGACTGGCGCGGCCGGGAGGCGGCGGTCGCGCCGGACACGCTCGTCGCCGTCCTGGCGGCGCTCGGAGTGGACGCCTCCACCCCGGGCGCCGCCAGGGCGGAACTGGAACGCGTCCGGGCCCCCGCGCGGACGCTGCCGCCGGTCGTGGTCGTCCGCCACGGCGACGGCGCGCCGGACTTCCCGGGCGCGAGCGTCGAGCTGGCGACCGGCGAGACCGTCCCGCCCACGGCGCGGCTGCCGCTCGGCTGGCACCGGCTGCACGCCGGGGCCGAGAGCGCGCCGCTGCTGGTCGCGCCGCGCCGGCTGCGCACCCCGGACCGCGTGTGGGGGCTCACCGTCCAGCTGTACTCGGTGCGCTCCCGCGCGTCCTGGGGGATCGGCGACCTGCGCGACCTGGCCGACCTCGCCGCGTGGAGCGGCCGCGCGCGGGGCGCCGGGTTCGCGCTGATCAACCCGCTGCACGCGGCCGAGCCCGTCCCGCCGGTCGGCGCGTCCCCCTACTCGCCGATGAGCCGCCGCTTCACCTCCCCGCTGTACCTGCGCGTCGAGGACCTCCCCGAGTACGCGGCGCTGCCGCCCGAGGACCGCGCGGGCCTGCGCGCGCTCGCCGAACCGCTGCGCATCCCCGGCGGCGCCCTCGATCGCGACGCGGTCTGGTCGGCCAAGCTCCGGGCGCTCGAACTGCTGCACCGCGTCCCGCGCGGCACCGCGGCCCAGCGCGACTACGACGCGTTCCGCGCCCGCGAGGGCCGGGCCCTCACCGCGTTCGCGACCTGGTGCGCGCTCACCGAGAGGCACGGCCCGGACTGGCGCCGCTGGCCCGCGGACCTCCACGACGCCGGCGGCCGCGCCGTCGCCGACGAGGCGGCGCGGCTCGCCCCGCGCGTCGACTTCCACGCCTGGCTGCAATGGCGGCTGGACGGCCAGCTGGCGGCCGTCCAGCGGGCCGCCTCCGACGCCGGGATGCCGGTCGGGATCGTCCACGATCTGGCGGTCGGCGTCGCGCACGGCAGCGCCGACACCTGGATGTACCGCGACCTGTTCGCGCCCGGCATGAGCGTCGGGGCGCCGCCGGACGAGTTCAACCAGCGCGGCCAGGACTGGGGCCAGCCGCCCTGGCACCCGCACCGCCTCGCGGGCGCCGCCTACGCCCCGTTCCGGGAGATGCTGGCCGCCGCGTTCCGGCACGGCGGCGGGCTGCGCCTCGACCACGCGATGCAGGTGTCGCGCCTGTGGTGGGTGCCCGAAGGCGGGTCACCGGCCGACGGGACGTACGTCCGCTACGACCGGGACGCGCTCCTCGGCTGCCTGGCTTGGGAGGCCGAACGGGCGGGCGCCGTCGTGGTCGGGGAGGACCTCGGCACCGTCGAACCCGACTTCCGGGACGACCTGGCCGACCGCGGCATGCTCGGCACGTCGCTCCTCTGGTTCGAGCGGGACGCCGGGGGACGTCCCAAACCCGCGGCCGAGTGGCGCGAGCTGTCCCTGGCCACGGTCGGCACCCACGACATGCCGCCCATCACGGGCTTCGTGCACGGCGACCACATCGCGCTCCGCGACCGCCTCGGCCTGCTGACGCGGCCCCGCGCCGACGAGGAGGCCGACCACCGCCGCCAGCTGGGCGACTGGCTGGCGCTCCTCCACGAGGAGGGCCTGCTGCCCGCGCCCGCCGCCGAGGTCATGCAGGCCCTCGCGGAAGGCGCGACCACCTACGACCAGCAGATCGTGGACGCCCTGCACGCCTTCCTGGCGCGCACCCCGGCCCGCCTCAGGGGCGTGGCGCTGGCGGACGTCGTCGGCGAGCGCCGCACCCAGAACCAGCCGGGCACCACCGACGAGTACCCCAACTGGCGTGTTCCGCTGGCCGGCGCCGACGGCCTGCCCGTCCTGCTGGAGGACCTTCAGGAGAGCGCCGACTCGATGCGCTTCGTCACGTCCTGAAGGAGCGTGTCGGGACGCAGATCGGTCGCGGCGATGGCGGAGAACAGTTCTGGCAGGCCGCGCAGGGGGTAGGAGCCGTCGGCGTCCGCCAGCGCCTTGTGGCCGAGCGGAAGGCGTGACAGCGACTTGCGCGCGCGCGTCCACGCCACCTGCACCTCCTCCGGGGACGGGACGCCGAACCCGTGGCCGACCGGCGCGGCATGCCGGAGCTTCACGAGCGCCCCGTCGGTGAACTCCACGGCGAGCGTGCACCGGTCGGTCAGGTCGGCGCGGACCGCGTCGTCCAGGCGCGTCATGACCGAGCAGGGCGTCCGGCAGCGGGCCGCGCAGTCGCCCAGCGCGGACGCCACCTGGCTGTGCTGCCGGTCCAGGTAGGCGCGCCAGCCCGGCCCCGGCTCCTTCGCGACGCGGAGCGTCCGCTCGCAGGCCGAGCGCTCCGGCCGGGTGTGGTCGCACATCCGCGGCGAGCCCGGCTCCACCGGCACCCCGAACCGGCTGCCGTCGCCGCTCACCGAGGCGCCGATGAGCGCCGGGTCGCCGGCGTGGCCGAGGACGGGCTCCCAGGCCAGCATCGGCAGGTACTCGGCGGCGATGTGGACGGCGGCGACCAGCGCGGCCATGTCGCGGCGCCGCCACCGGACCTCGATGACCTCCAGCAGGAGGGAGTACGCGGGGCGCAGGCTCGCGAGGGCGCCGCGCGGGCGCTCCCGGGGCGTCTGCGGCATCCGGCTGGCGCGGGCCCGGTCCAGCAGGTCGGCCGGGACCTCGCCGGCCGCCTCCGGCATGCCGAAGTCCTCGGCGTCCAGGTCGAGGACGCGCTGCCCGAACGCGCACAGCGCCGCGACCGCCGCCGAGCCGCCGCCCGCCGCCGGCCCGCCCTGCGTGACCAGCGCCTCAAGATCGCCGAACGCGTGGCGCCGCGCGAGCGCCGCCAGCACGTCCCGAGCCGTCTCCACCTGGCCGTCCTCCAACCCCGTAGCCCGCCCCGTGACCGTGCAACGATCCCACGGTCACGGGGCGGGTGGACAGCCTCGGGCGGACCGGCTCAGGCGGACGCCGCGTCCTTCGCGCGGGCGCGCAGCGCACGGGCGACGCCGTCGCGGCCCTCCGACAGCAGCCGGGCGAGGGCCGCCGGCGGGTTCTGCTCGGCGATGTACGCCTCGGTCCGGTCGACGGTGGACTGCTCGATCACCAGGAACGGGTAGGCGACCTCGGCGAACGTCTGCGACATGTCGCTCGTCCACTCCTTCCACACCCGGCCGACCTCGGCGAAGTACCGGTCGACGTAGGGCAGGAGCAGCTCGGCCTGGTCCGGCTCGACGAACCCGCCGAGCGTCGACCGGTAGACGGCGTTGGGCAGCTCGCCCGAGACGATCCGCTCCCACGCGGACGCCTTCGCCGCCGCGGTCGGGATCGCGGCCTTGCAGGCGGCGGCGTGCCGCTCGCCCGCGGCGGTGCGGTCCCGCTCGTGCTCGGCGTCGATCTCGGCCTCGCCCGCCCGCCCGGTGACCACGAGGCGGCGCAGCAGCGCCCAGCGCAGGTCGGTGTCGACCGTGAGGCCGACGAGCGTCTGCGAGCCGTCCAGCAGGCCCTGGACGAACGCCAGGTGCTCGTCGGACACCGCCGACGCGGTGAACGCCTGCGTGTAGGCGAGCTGGAGGTCCGAGCCGGGCTCGGCCTCGCGCGCCAGGTCGGCGAGCGTGCCGGCGAGCAGGGCGAGGCCCTCCTTGCGCCACGCCGGGTCGGCGTACTGCTGGACGGCGGTGCGCGCCTGCCGCAGCAGCGTCTGCGTGACCGAGATGTCGGTGACGCCGCGGATGCCCTTGGCGACGAGCCGGACGTAGTCGCGGGTGGCCATCTCGGCGTCGCGGGTCATGTCCCACGCCGCCGACCAGCACAGCGCGCGCGGCAGGCTCTCCTTGATGTCGCCGATGTGCTCGATGAGCGTCTTCTGCGAGTGCTCGTCCAGCCGGATCTTGGCGTAGGTGAGGTCGTCGTCGTTGACGAGGACGAGGTCGGGCCGCTTCTTGCCGACGAGCTGCGGGACGTCGGTGCGGGCGCCGACCACGTCCAGCTCGACCCGCTCGCGCCGGACGAGGCCGTCGGCGGTCAGGTCGTACAGCCCGATCGCGAGGCGGTGCGAACGCAGCGTCGGGTAGTCGGCCTTGGCCTCCTGCAGGACGGTGAAGGACGTGAAGTTGCCGTCGCCGTCCAGCTCGTACTCGGGCCGCATCGTGTTGACGCCGGCCGTCTCCAGCCACTCCTTCGACCAGGAGGCGAGGTCGCGGCCGGAGGTCTCCTCAAGCGCGCCCAGCAGGTCCGTCAGGACGGTGTTGCCCCACGCGTGCCGGTCGAAGTACCGCCGGACGCCCTCCAGGAAGTTGTCGAGGCCGACATAGGCCACGAGCTGCTTCAGGACGGACGCGCCCTTGGCGTAGGTGATGCCGTCGAAGTTGACCTCCACCGCGCGGATGTCGGGGATGTCGGCGGAGATCGGGTGCGTGGACGGCAGCTGGTCCTGCCGGTACGCCCACGCCTTCTCCAGGTTCGCGAACGTCGTCCACGAGCCCGTCCACTTGGTGGCCTCGGCCTGGCACAGGACGCTCATGTACGTGGCGAACGACTCGTTCAGCCACAGGTCGTCCCACCAGCGCATGGTGACGAGGTCGCCGAACCACATGTGCGCCATCTCGTGCAGGATCGTCTCGGCGCGGCGCTCGTAGGCGGCGTCGGTGACCCGCGACCGGAAGACGTAGTCCTCCAGGAACGTCACGGCGCCCGCGTTCTCCATCGCGCCCGCGTTGAACTCGGGGACGAACAGCTGGTCGTACTTGGTGAACGGGTAGGGGCGGCCGAAGACCTTCTCGAAGTAGGCGAAGCCCTGGCGGGTCACGTCCACGATGGCGTCGGCGTCCAGGTGCTCGGCCAGCGACGCCCGGCAGTACACGCCGAGGGGGATGACGGTGCCGTCCTCGCGGCGGTACTCGTCCCGGACGACGTGGTACGGCCCGGCGATGAGCGCGGTGATGTAGGTGGAGATCTGCGGCGTCGGCAGGAAGTGCCACGTGCCGCCCTCCGCCGACTCGGCGGGCTCGTTGGTGACGACCTCCCAGTCCCGCGGCGCCTTCACGGTCAGCTCGAAGGTGGCCTTGAGGTCGGGCTGGTCGAAGCAGGTGAACATGCGGTGCGCGTCGGCGGTCTCGAACTGGCTGTAGAGGTACACGCCGTCGTCCACCGGGTCGACGAACCGGTGCAGCCCCTCGCCCGACCGCGAGTACTCGCAGTCGGCCACGACGCGCAGCTCGTTCTCCGCGGCGAGGCCGGGCAGCGGGACGCGCCCCTTCTCGGCGTCATAGGACGAGGGGTCGAGGGCCTTGCCGTTGAGGGTGACCTCCCGCACGACGGCGCCGTGCAGGTCGATGAACGTGGACGCGCCCGTCTCGGCGCTGCCGAACCTGACCACAGTGGTGGACGCGAACCGCTCCGCGCCCGTCGTGAGGTCCAGTTCCACCGTGTACGACTCGACGGTGAGCAGCCGGGCCCGTTCCCGCGCCTCGTCGCGCGTGAGGTTGCCTGCCACATGTACTCCTTGGTCGGCTTAATCGCTTGGTGAAGTCATGTCTACCAACCGGACGGCGTCCCGGTCCGCCCGCCACGGCCGAGAGGCGGGCTTGGATAGCCTCCCCCCGCCGGGAATCGGGACGGGGACGCCCTGGTTGTCGCGTAAGGCAGCTCTTTTCACGCCCTAGGAGACGACGTTGACTGAAAACTCGCCCACCCCGGTGGACTTCTGGTTCGACCCGCTGTGCCCCTGGGCGTGGATCACGTCCCGCTGGATCCTGGAAGTGGAGAAGCTGCGCCCGATCCAGGTGCGCTGGCACGTGATGAGCCTGGCCGTCCTGAACGAGGACAAGGACATCCCGGACGACTACCGGCGGATGCTCGCCGACGCGTGGGGCCCGGTGCGGGTGTGCATCGCCGCCGAGCAGAAGTACGGGCCGGAGGTGCTCGGCCGCCTCTACACCGAGATGGGCACGCGCCGCCACCACGAGAAGCAGAAGCTGGACCGGGCCTTCGCCGAGGCGGCGCTGACCGCCGCCGGACTGGACCCGTCGCTCGCGGACGCCGCCGACTCCACCGCCTACGACGAGGCGCTGCGGGCGTCCCACCAGGACGGCATCGACCGCGTCGGCCAGGAGGTCGGCACCCCGGTCATCGAGGTCGAGGGCAGCGCCTTCTTCGGCCCCGTGGTCACGCCCATCCCGCGCGGCGAGGCCGCCGTGAAGCTCTGGGACGGTGTGCGGGCCGTGGCGTCCACCGACGGGTTCTTCGAGCTCAAGCGCACGCGGACCCGCGAGCCCAGCTTCGACTGAGCCGGGCTTCGGCCGGGCCGGGCTCCGAATGAGCGGGGCGGGGCCCGGCGGGGTGGCCCGCGAGTGACAGCCGTCTTGCTATTGCGACCGTATTGCAACTACTAGGTGTGTGCCGTCAAACTGGGCCTATTGCTCGCAACAGGTAGGACGGTGGGAGACGTGCACGTACCGGACGGATTCATCGATGCTCCGGTGTCCGTCGCGACGGCCGCGGTCGCCGTGGCCGGGGTCGCGGTGGCGCTGCGCGGCGCCCGGCGGGAACTGGACGACCGGACCGCGCCGCTCGCCGGCCTGACCGCCGCGTTCGTGTTCGCGGCGCAGATGCTCAACTTCCCGGTCGCGTCCGGGACGAGCGGGCACCTGCTCGGCGGCACGCTCGCGGCGATCCTCGTCGGGCCCTACACCGGGGTGCTGTGCGTCTCGGTCGTCCTGCTGATGCAGGCCCTGCTGTTCGCGGACGGCGGCCTCACCGCGCTCGGCACCAACATCACCACGATGGCGCTCGTCACGGTCGTCGTGGGGTACGGGCTGTTCCGGCTCCTGCTGCGGGTGCTGCCCAAGACGCGGGCGTCGGTGTCGGCGTCGGCGTTCGTCGCCGCCGTCGTGTCCGTGCCCGCCGCCGCCATCGCCTTCACCGCCGTCTACGCGGTCGGCGGGACGGCGGACGTGTCGATCGGCAAGGTCGCCACCGCGATGATCGGCGTGCACGTGCTCATCGGCATCGGCGAGGCGCTGATCACCGCGGTGACCGTGTCGAGCGTGCTCGCCGTCCGTCCCGACCTCGTGTACGGGGCGCGCGGGCTGCTGAAGCCGCTGGAACTGCGCACCGGCGCCGAGCAGGGGGCGGACGGCCCGGCCGAGCCGTCCCGCGCCTGAGAGGGGACCTCACATGACCACCAAGCGCTTCTTCGCCGGGTTCCTGCTCGTCTCGCTCGTCCTCGCGGGCATCGTCAGCTACTACGCCTCGTCCAGCCCCGACGGCCTGGAGAAGGTCGCCGAGGACAAGGGCATCAGCGCCAAGGAGAAGGACCACTCGCTCAAGGACTCCCCGTTCGGCGACTACGGGGTGAAGGGCATCGAGAACGCCCGGCTGTCCGGCGGGCTGTCCGGCGTGGTCGGCGTCGGCGCCGTCCTGCTCGTCGGCGGCGGGCTGTTCTGGGCCGTCCGGCGGCGCGGCACGGACGCCGCGCAGGACGCCGCGCAGGACGCCGGGCAGGACGGGACGGCGCCGTCCGAGCCGGCGCGGAAGGGCTGATGGGGGCCGGGCACGCGCACCGGCTCTACCTGCCGGGCGCCTCGCCGGTGCACCGGCTGCCGCCGCAGTGCAAGCTCGTCGCCGTCCTGGCGTTCGTGCTGCTCGTCGTCGCCACGCCGCGCGAGCGGATCTGGGCGTTCGGCGTCTACGCGCTGCTGCTCGCCGCCGTGGCCGCCGCCGCCCGCGTGCCGTTCCGGACGGTGGCGCGGCGCGTCGTCATCGAGGTCCCGTTCGTCGCGTTCGCCTTCCTCATGCCGTTCGTCGCGGAGGGCGAGAAGGTCGCCGTGCTGGGACTGCGGCTGAGCGAGAGCGGGCTGTGGGGGGCCTGGAACATCCTCGCCAAGGGCACCCTCGGCGTCGTCGCGTCGATCCTGCTGGCCGCGACCACCGAGCCGAGGCTGCTGCTGCTCGGCATCGAGCGGCTGCGCATGCCGCAGCTCATCACGCAGATCGCCACGTTCATGCTGCGCTACGGCGACGTCGTCACCGCCGAGCTGGGCCGGATGAGGACGGCGCGTGCGTCGCGCGGCTTCGAGGCGCGCGACATCCGCGCGACGGGCGTGCTCGCCAAGTCGGTGGGCGCGCTGTTCCTGCGCTCCTACGAGCGCGGCGAGCGCGTCCACCTGGCCATGCTGAGCCGCGGCTACGACGGCCGGATGCCCGTCCTGCACGACGTCGACGCGACCGCCGCGCAGTGGACGGCCGCCGCCGCGCTGCCGCTGGCCGCGGGGCTCGTCGCGCTGGCTGCTTGGATGGTGCCATGACCCCGTCCCTCGAGGTGAAGGGCCTGGCGTACGCGTACCCCGACGGCACGCAGGCCCTGTTCGGCGTCGACCTGACGATCGGGCGCGGCGAGCGCGTCGCGCTGCTCGGGCCGAACGGCGCCGGGAAGACCACGCTCGTCCTGCACCTCAACGGCATCCTGCACGGCGGCCTGGGCGAGGTCAGGGTCGGCGGCCTCGCGGTCGACCCGAAGGACAAGAAGGCGCTGCGGGAGATCCGCCGCCGCGTCGGCATCGTCTTCCAGGACCCCGACGACCAGCTGTTCATGCCGACCGTCCGGGAGGACGTCGCGTTCGGGCCCGCCAACCTCGGCATGCGCGGCGCCGAGCTGGACCGCCGCGTCACGGCCGCCCTGGAGCGCGTCGGCATGGCGCACGCCGCCGACCGGCCGCCGCAGCACCTCAGCTTCGGGCAGCGCCGCCGCGTCGCCGTTGCGACCGTGCTGGCGATGGAGCCGGAGATCCTGGTGCTGGACGAGCCGTCCTCGAACCTGGACCCGGCGAGCCGCCGGGAGCTCGCCGAGATCCTGCTGAGCCTGGACGTGACGGTCCTGATGGTCACGCACGACCTCCCGTACGCGGCGGAGCTGTGCCCGCGCTCGGTGATCCTGTCCGGCGGCGTCATCGCCGCCGACCGCCCCACCCGCGACCTCCTCACGGACGCGGACGTGCTCGCCGCGCACCGCCTCGAACTCCCCTTCGGCTTCGACCCGGCCGCCGCGCTCCGCTGACCGGCGCCCGGAGCGGAGCTCCAGCGGAGCGGAGGGCGGCGGTCAGCGTCGTGCGGGGGGGCGTCCCCTCACAGTGACTATCGGGTTACGGCCTGTTCGGCCGTTCCGCTTGCCTCGCCGCCCGTCGTTCGCAAGACTCGACTGTCTCGACACTGGTAACGGTTTTCATACCCGAAATGAGGCATTCGTGAAGGTTGCGTTCGTCGGCAAGGGCGGCAGCGGCAAGACGACCCTGTCGTCGCTGTTCGTCCGGCACCTCGCCGGCCGCGGGCTGCCGGTGGTGGCCATCGACGCCGACATCAACCAGCACCTCGGCGTCGCGCTCGGCCTGGACGAGGCCCGCGCCGCCAAGATCCCGGCGCTCGGCGACCGGCTCACCGAGATCAAGGAGCATCTGCGCGGCGGCAACCCGCGCATCTCCTCCGCCGCCGCGATGGCCAAGACGACCCCGCCGGGCGCCGGGTCGCGGCTGCTGCGGTTCCGCGGCGACGACCCGGTCCACGAGGCCGGGCAGGAGGTGGACGGCGTCACGCTGCTCGCCACCGGCCCGTTCAACGACGACGACCTCGGCGTGGCCTGCTACCACTCCAAGACCGGCGCGGTGGAGCTCTACCTCAACCATCTCGTCGACGGGCCGGGCGAGTACGTCGTCGTCGACATGACCGCCGGCGCCGACACGTTCGCGTCCGGGCTGTTCACGCGGTTCGACCTGATGTTCCTGGTCGCCGAGCCCACCCGCAAGGGCGTCGGCGTCTACCGGCAGTACACCGAGTACGCCCGCGACTACGACGTCGCCATCCGCGTCGTCGGCAACAAGGTCCAGTCCGAGGACGACGTCGCCTACCTGCGCGAGCACGTCGGCGACGACCTGCTGACCTGGCTCGGCCAGTCCGCCGCCGTCCGGGCGCTGGAGCAGGGCCGGCACGGCGTCGCGCTGGAGGACGGCAACACCGCCGCGCTCGACCGCATGCGCGCCGAGGTCGACGGCCGCGTCAAGGACTGGGAGAAGTTCCGCCGCCAGGGCATCGAGTTCCACGTGAAGAACGCGCGGAGCTGGGCCAGCCGCGCGGCCGGGGAGGACCTCGAAGCGCAGGTCGACCCCGGCTTCCGCTTCCCCGGCGAGGCGCCGGGCGCCTACGCGGGGTGACGCCGGGCCTACCGCCCGGACCCGATCGGCACTAACCTAGCCCGCCATGACGATGCGGCGGATGCTGGTCATGGCGGGCGGCGCGGTGGTTCCCATCGCGCTCATCTCGATCCTCCTCGGCAACCAGTGGGTGGTCGAGGCGATCAACGAGTCGGGGATCCACTACGACGAGGGCTTCGCGCCGCCGCTGTACTGGCTGCTGTATCCGAGCTGGCGGCTGACCGCCGGGGACGCCACCTGGAAGTTCCTCGTGGCGATCGACCTCGGCACGATCCTGTTCTTCGTCCTGCTGATCCTGCTCGCCGCGGCGGGCGCCCGCGCCGTCGACCCGGAGCGCGGCGCGCTCGGCGCGGTCCTCACCGGCTGGTGGGCGACGGTCGTCGCGGGCGGCGTGGCCGGGCTGTTCGACGGAGCGCTGATCAACTGGGCGCTCGACATGCCGGACGGCGCCGGGCCCAACGTGTTCACCTCGGTGACGCACGGCGCGTCCTTCGGGTTCGGGTACGGCTGGCTCGCCGGGCTCGGCATGCTGCTGGGCTTCCTCATGTCGCGCGGACGCGGCGCGGGGGCGCGGCAGCAGCCCGGCGGCCCGTACGCGCAGCAGCCGCAGCCCGGCCCGTACGCCCAGCAGCCCTACGGCCAGCCGATGGCGCCCATGCAGCAGCCGATGCAGCCGCAGCAGCCGATGCAACCCATGCAGCAGCAGGCCCCGTACGTTCCGCCGCAGGGGCAGCCGCAGCAGCCCTGGGGCGGCGTCCCGCCGCAGCCGATGCAGCAGTACCCGCCGCAGCAGCCCCCGCAGCCGCCGTATGGGGCGGCGCCGGTGCCGCAGCAGCCGTCCGCTCCGCAGCCGTCCGTCCCGCAGCAGCCGTCCGCGCCGCAGGCCGAACAGGCCGCCCCGATGGAGCCGACGCCTCCGGCGCCCGCCGAGGAACCGGCCGAGCCCGAGCAGGAGACACCCAAGGACGCGGCCGAGGACACGCCCGAGAACGCGCCCGAGAACGCGGCCGACTCCGACGACCTGAACCTCGCCGACCGGACGATCGTCGACCGCAAGCGGGACGCCGGCGACTCCTGACCCGGCGACCCGACCCGCGCGCGGGCACCGCGCGGCGGCCTGCGAGAATTCCCGCATGCGCGTGTTTCTTGGATCCGACCATGCCGGCTTCGAGCTGAAGGAGCACCTCGTCTCCTGGCTGAAGCAGAACGGGCACGAGGCCGTCGACTGCGGCGCGTTCGTGTACGACGCCGTGGACGACTACCCGCCGTTCGTCCTGCGCGCCGCCGAGCGGACGGTCGCGGAGCCGGGGACGCTCGGCATCGTCATCGGCGGCTCCGGCAACGGCGAGGCGATCGCGGCCAACAAGGTCAAGGGCGTCCGCGCCGCGCTGGTGTGGAGCGAGGACACCGCGACGCTCGCCCGCGAGCACAACGACGCCAACGTCATCGCGCTGGGCGCCCGCCAGCACGACCTGGCCACCGCGACCCGGTTCGTCGAGCTGTTCCTCGGCACGGCCTACTCCAAGGAGCCGCGCCACACCCGCCGCATCAGGATGCTCGGCGCTTACGAGCACACGGGCGAACTCCCCCCACTCCCACGCGAAAGCTGACCCCGCGCACCCGGCACGTGAGCTGCCCCCGCACCCTGCGCGTGAGCTGACGCTGGGCTGCATGAGTTGATGCCGGCTACGTGAGTTGACGCTGGGCGCCGCGCAAGGTGACGCTGGCCGCCTGGGTTGGCGCTGGGTGCTGTGCGAGGTGCCTCAGGGCGTGTGAGTTGGACCCGGGCGCTGTGAGACCCGGGTGCGGTGTCCTGCGCGGCGTGGGGGTGGCGGGGTCAGCGGCCGTTCTCGGG